>NZ_JBJDQK010000004.1:194857-357657 GCF_044903445.1 Streptomyces sp. NPDC019890
TGTGGGGGGTGGTGGGGGGCCCCCCGCCCGGCCACCGGGTGCACGCCACGGCCGCGCTGGTGGGTGTGGCTCGCTTTGCGCCCCCCCCCCCCCCCCCCCCGGGGGCCCCCCCCCCCCCCCCCGCCGCCCCACAGCGGTGAGTAGGAGAACACCTCGGGCAGATCGGCGTCGAGGTAGGCCAGGAAGGACTTCACGTCCTCCACGGTGAACCCGCAGGACAGAAGCTCACGGATGTTGCGGACCCTGCGTACCGCGTCGGGCTCGTACCGGCGATAACCCGCCGGCGTACGGTCGGACTCCAGTAGGCCCTGCTCCTCGTAGTAACGCAGGGCACGGGTCGTGGTCCCGGCCTCCGCGGCCAGTTCACCGATCAGCATTGCAGCCACCTCCGAGTCCGACCGTACGGATTCACGCACACGTCAAGGTCAACTCCCCAGCCGGACCACCGTCTTCCCGGTGTACGCGCCGTTCACGAGATCGAGGAGGGACCGCGGTGCGTTGGCCAGCCCATCGATCACCGTCTCGTCGTAGACGATCGCGCCCTCCCGCAGCCAGGTGCGGAACTGCGCGCCGAACTCCGGAGCGCGCTCAAGGTGATCGCCCACGGTGAAGCCGCGGATGGTGAGGCGTTTGCCCAGGACACTGAGGAGGTCGCCAGGCCCGTCGTCGGGACCGGCCTTGCTCTGCCGGTTCAGGGCTCCGCACACGGCGATGCGTCCATGCGGGTTCATGAGCTCGATCGCCGCGCGCAACTGTTCCCCACCCACGTTGTCGAAATAGACGTCGATGCCTCCGGGCGCGGCCTCGCGCAGCCGGTCCGTGATCGGGCCGTCGTGATAGTCGAAGGCCGCGTCGAACCCGAGTTTCCCGGTCAGATAGGCGGCCTTGTCCCGCGATCCGGCGCTGCCGATCACCCGGGCCGCTCCCTTGAGCCGGGCGATCTGGCCGGCCATGCTTCCGGTCGCCCCCGCCGCGCTGGAGACGAAGACGGTGTCGCCGGGCCGTAGTTCCGCCGCGTCCATGAGCCCGACGTAGGCGACCAGTCCGAAACCGAGGTAGGTGGAGGGCGTCGGGTAGGCATCCCGGTCGACGCGGCGGAACAGCCCTGCCTGCGCCACGGCGTACTCGCGCCAGCCGAGCCGGTGCATCACCAGGTCGCCCTCGCGAAGTGACGGATCCGCGGAGGCGGCCACCTCACCGACGGCATCGCCGTACATCACCTCGCCGACCTCGTAGCGGGGCATCGGCAGGCCGGGCTCGCCCGCGATCAGCATGAGCATGCCGGGGTCGAGCGACATGAACAGATTGCGGACCAGGACCTGACCCGGTGCGGGATCGGGGACAGCGACCTCGGTGATCTCGAAGTCGCCTGGAGTGGGCAGGCCCTTGGGCCGTGCGACGAGCCGGACCTCCCGGCCGGTGCGGTGGGTGCCGGAGCGGCCGGAGAATGCTGTGCTCTTCGAAGATGCGTCCATGCCGACGACGCTAGGGATTGACCCATGCGTGAAGGTCAAGCCGTTCGGCCGGTGGCGGCCGGGGCAGGGCCTGCAGGCAGACCCCTGCGGCGTCACATCGACGCTTGACCTCAACCAAACTTGAGCTTCTAGGTTCCTTGTAGAGCCGCAGGAACCGACCCGCGGTGCCTTTCAAGGAGGTTCGCCATGACCGAGCGCACAGCCCACATCGAGATCCCCGACCGGTATCGCTATGCCGTGATCCCGCACATCATGGTCGACGACGCGGCCGCGGCGATCGATTTCTACCAGCGGGCGTTCGGCGCCCGTGAGGACTTCAGGATCGACGCTCCGGGAGGCGGGATTCTGCACGCCGAGATCACTATCGGACGGTCGGTCCTGATGCTGGGCGACGCAAGCGTGGACGAGGCGGAGGCCGCCTCCTTCGCCGCGCCGGCCTCGCTCGGCGGAGGCACGTCCGTCACGCTGCATGTCTTCGTGCCGGACGTCGACAGCCTGGCGGAGCGCGCGGAGGCAGCCGGCGCCGAGATCCTCCAGCCGCCGAAGGACATGTTCCACGGTGACCGCACCGTCATCCTCAAGGACCCTTCGGGTCACATGTGGGTATTTCTGACCCACATGGAAGACGTCTCGGAAGGGGAACTTCGGCGCCGCCTGGCCGCCGCCGGGTGACCGGTCGCCGTGCGCGCGGTGGCCGGACCGAACGCTCAGCCGGGACGCGCGGGTGAGGATCGCCCGTCGGCGCAGCACCGTCAGGAAAACCGCTGCCGGAGCTTGTACTTCAGCACCTTCCGCAAGGTGTCGTTACGCGGCAACGCGGCCACCACCTCCAGCTGCTCCGGCAGTTTGTGCACCGACAACCCCCGCCCCCGCAAGTACGCCGTAACAGCTTCGAGCCTCAACTCCTCCGCCCCCTCGACCTGTTCCACCACCGCACACACCCGCTCCCCCCTCTCCTCGTCCGGCAGCCCGATCACCGCCACATCCGCCACCCCCGCGTGCTCGTGCAGCAGGTCCTCGATCTCCTTCGCCGAGATGTTCTCGCCCTTGCGGATGATCACGTCCTTGAGCCGTCCCGTCAGGACCAGGTGGCCCGACTCGGTCACTTGCCCCAGGTCGCCGGTGATGAAGAAGCCCTCCCCGTCGAACGCTTCTGCCGTCTGGGCCGGATCCAGATAGCCCTGGCACACCGCCTCGCCGCGCAGCCGTACCTCTCCTTCGACGATGCGGATCTCCATGCCCGCAGGCGGCCGCCCCTCCGTCGTGGCCAGGTTCGCCGCCGTGTCGTCGGGCGCGCCCATGGTGATCATGGGTACTTCGGTCATGCCGTAGCCGTGGGTGAGCCGGCAGCCCATCTCGCGTACGACGGCGTGGTAGATCTCCGGCGGCTTGGGCGCCCCGCCCCCGGCCAGCAGCCGCAGACTGGGAATCAGCCGTTGGTCCGGCTGCTTGCGCTGCTCGGTGAGGAACATCGAGTAGAACGCGGTCGAGCCGCCCGCCACCGTCACCCCGTGCCTGCGATACCCCTCCAGCGCATCCGGCAGCGCGAAGTGCTCGAACATCACCGCCGGGAAGCCGTACAGCAGCAGCATCACCGTGTAGTCGGGCCCCGCGATGTGCGCGAAGGGGAAGGCCATCGAGCCGACATCGTCGGCCGACAGATGCAGTGCGTGTGCCAGGCACGCCCCGCCCGCGATCAGGGAACGGTCCGTGTGCAGCACGCCCTTGGGGTCCGATGTGGTGCCCGAGGTCCAGTAGATCCAGCGCACGTCCGTCCCCGACGCGGGCGGCGGCGGCAGCACCGCGGGATCGCCGTCCGGCAGTGTGTCGTAGGCGTCGAGGACCAGCGGCGGTTCCGGCAGCTCCATCGCCAGCCGGTGCGCCATGCCCGCGTGGTCGAAGCCTCGCCAGGTGCCGGGCACGGCGAAGAACGACGCCTTCGACTCCCGTAGCGCGAAGCCGACCTCGCGGTCCCGGTAGAACGGAATGACCGGCGACTGTACGGCTCCGATGCGGGCCAGCGCGAAGGAGAGCAGCGCCGTCTCGATCCGGGTCGGCAGCTGCCAGGCCACCACGCTGCCGGGCCGCACGCCCAGCTCGTAGAGCCCGGCCGCGACCCGCTCGGAGCGCTCCCGCAGCGCGCCGAAGGTGAGACTGCGGTCGTCCTGGATGAACACCGGCCGGTCCGGGGTGAGCGCCGCCCTGCGCTGGACGAGTTCCCAGAGCGTGCGCGATTCGCCCAGGGCGTGTGCGGTCTCGCTCATGCCGTACCCCCTCGTTGCTGACGGACAGTCAGATCGTGCCGAGAGCGTAGGGCTCACCGCCTTGTCGGTCCAGGGGTGCGGAGCTAGCCTGATTTCTGACGGGTCATCAGATTCACTCATCGGATTCAGCACCGGTTCAGCTTCAGATTCAGCACTGGTTCAGCACCGGTTCAGCTTCGGATTCAGCTTCGGATTCAGGGCACGGCGGAGGGGACACCATGACCGAACTTCCTCGGATCGTCAGCGTCGACGACCATGTGATCGAGCCGGCCCACCTCTTCGAGACCTGGCTGCCGGCGAAGTACCGGGACCGCGGCCCCAAGCCGCTCACCGCCGGAATCGGCGAGCTCGCCTACGTCGCCGGCAAGTACCGGATCACGATGGACCCCGACGGCCCGCCCACCGACTGGTGGATCTACGAGGACCTCACGTTCCCGTACAAGCGCAACATCGCCGCCGTCGGCTTCGACCGCGACGACATGACGCTCGAAGGCATCACCCGCGCCGAGATGCGGCCCGGCTGCTGGGACCCCAAGGAACGCCTCAAGGACATGGACCTCAACCATGTCGAGGCGAGCCTCTGCTTCCCCACCTTCCCGCGCTTTTGCGGGCAGACCTTCGCCGAGGCCCACGACAAGGAGGTCGCCCTCGCCTGCGTACGCGCCTACAACGACTGGATGGTCGAGGAGTGGTGCGGCGACAGCGGCGGCCGGCTCATACCGCTGTGCATCATCCCGCTCTGGGACATCGGCCTGGCGGTCGCCGAAATCAGGCGCAACGCCGAGCGCGGCGTGCGGGCCGTGACCTTCAGCGAGATCCCGACCCATCTCGGGCTGCCTTCGATCCACTCCGGGTACTGGGACCCGTTCTTCGCGGTCTGCCAGGAGACCGGCACCGTCGTCAACATGCACATCGGGTCCAGCTCCCAGATGCCCGCCGCATCACCGGACGCGCCGCCCGCCGTGCAGGCCGCGCTCAGCTTCAACAACGCCATGGCCTCGATGATGGACTTCCTGTTCAGCGGTGTGCTGGTGAAGTTCCCGCGGCTGAAGCTGGCGTACAGCGAGGGCCAGATGGGCTGGATCCCGTACGCCCTGGAGCGCGCCGACGACGTGTGGGACGAGCACCGGGCCTGGGGCGGGGTGCGCGATCTGATCCCCGAGCCGCCGTCCACGTACTACTACCGGCAGATGTTCTGCTGCTTCTTCCGCGACAAGCACGGCGTGGCCTCGCTGGACGTCGTAGGCCGCGACAACGCCACCTTCGAGACCGACTATCCGCATGTCGACTCGACCTTCCCGCACACCAGGGAAGTCGCCCTCGACCATGTCAAGGGCCTCGACGACGAGACCGTCTACAAGCTGATGCGCGGCAACGCGATCCGGATGCTCGATCTCGGCCTGGACCGTTGATGGACCTCACGTACACCGAGGAGGAAGAGGACTTCCGGGCGCGGCTGCGCGAGTGGCTGGCCCTCTCGCTGCCGAAGCTGCCCGCGCGGCCCGACCCGCTCGACTGGCCGGGCCGCCGGGCGTACGACACCGGCTGGCAGCGCATGCTGTACGACGCCGGGTACGCGGACGTCCACTGGGAGGCGGCCCCGACCCAGCGGCTGATCTTCCTGGAGGAGACCGAGCGGGCGGGCGCGCCCTACGTCGGCGCGAACTTCGTCGGTCTGCTGCACGCGGGCCCGACCATCGCCGCCGAGGGCACGCCCGAGCAGCGCGGGCGCTGGCTGGACCCGATCCTGCGCGGCGACGAGATCTGGTGTCAGGGCTTCAGCGAGCCGGACGCGGGCTCGGACCTGGCGTCGCTGTGTACGAAGGCCGTGCGGGACGGGGATGCATATGTCGTCACCGGTGCCAAGATCTGGACCTCGCACGCCGAGGTCGCGGACTGGTGCGAGTTGCTGGTGCGTACGGACCCGGATGCGCCGAGGCACCGCGGCATCTCCTGGCTCGCCATGCCGATGGACGCGCCCGGCGTCACCGTCCGGCCACTGCGCACGCTCGCCGGGTCGGCGGAGTTCGCCGAGATGTTCCTGGACGAGGTCCGGGTGCCGGTCGCCAACCGGGTCGGCGCGGAGAACGACGGCTGGCGCGTCACCATGGTCACCCTCTCCTTCGAGCGCGGCACGGCCTTCGTCGGAGAGGTCGTCGCCTGCCGACGCACGCTCGGCGAACTGGCCGCGGCCGCCCGCGAGAACGGCACCTGGGACGACCCGGTGCTGCGCCGGGGGCTGGGCCGTCTGCACGCCGAGTTCTCCGCGCTGTGGCGGCTGATCCAGTGGAATGTCAGCGAGTCCCAGCAGACGGGCTCGGTGCCCGGCGTCGGCGCCTCGGTCTTCAAGCTCCGCTACTCGCACGCCCGCCAGGAGCTGTACGAGGCGGCCGCCGAAGTGCTCGGGCCCGATGCCTTCGACCTGGACCGGCAGTGGGCCGCGGACCGGCTCTCCTCGCTCTCGTACACCATCGCCGCGGGCACCTCGCAGATCCAGCAGAACATCGTCGCCGAGCGGATACTCGGCCTGCCCAAGGGGCGCTGATGGACTTCCGGTTGACCGACGACCAGCGCGCGCTGCAGAGGGGCGTACGGGAGCTGCTGGGCGGGCGCTTCGGGCGGGACGCCCTGCGGGCCGCCGTGGACCGTGAGGGAACGGTGGACCGGCAGCTGTGGCGGGAGCTCGGCGAGGCCGGGTTCTTCTCGCTGCGGCTGCCCGAGGAGAGGGGCGGAGCGGGGCTCGGCCTGCCCGAGGCGGTCCTGGTCTTCGAGGAGGCGGGCCGGGCGCTGCTGAACGGCCCGCTGGTGGCGACCCATGTGGCCGCCGAGTGGATGCCGGAGGCGGCTGACGGCACGTATGTGGTCACCTGTGCGACCCAACTGCGCGCCTTGATACCGCACTTCGCGGACGCGGACGCCGCCCTGGTGATCCATGACACTGGGATGCGCAGGCGAAATCCGAAGGACCTGCCCCATGCCCGGCCGGTGCGTTCCGTGGACCCGCTCACCCCGCTGCACCGAATCTCGCCCGGGCCGAAGGCGCCGCCGCGTCCGGACACGATCCTCCTCACCGCCGCCGAGCAGCTCGGCAGTGCCGCCCGCACCACCGAGACGGCCGTGCGGTACGCCAAGGAGCGCGAACAGTTCGGGCAGCCGATCGGCGCCTTCCAGGCGGTCAAGCATCTGTGTGCCCAGATGCTCGTACGCACGGAGGTGGCCCGCAGTGCCGTCTACGCCGCGGCCGTCACCGAGGACTTCACCGAGATCGCCGGCGCCAAGCTGCTCGCCGACGAGGCGGCCGTCCGCAATGCGCGCGACTGCCTCCAGGTGTACGGAGGAATGGGCTTCACCTGGGAGGCGGACGTCCATCTGCATCTCAAGCGGGCGTGGCTGCGTGGGCAGATGTGGCTGACCGCGGCGGAGGCGGAGGAGATTCAGGCAGATGCCTTGGCCTCAGCACTCTGAAGCGTCACTGTGCGTCGATACCGGGTTGTGTCCTTCGAGCGACTTGTCACGGCCCGGAGTCGGGGCAGTGCTCCGGTACTCTCCGTGGGATGCGAGTGGTTCCGAAGCAGGGTGCTCACGATGTTGCCTGTGCGGCAGCTCCAGGCCCGGGAGAGCGTGCTGTTCGCGCCCGGGGCGTACGGGTTCCGAGCATCGGTTCGACTCCCCGCAACATGCGTCGCACAGTATGCACCACGGGTACTCCTTCGCGCTGGAATATGCCCGAAGCGCTTGTTGCGGTGACTGTACGTCAACCATGCTGTCTCGCAAAGAAGTCACGTTCGGTGACCTGGTCGAGGACCTTGTCGAGGCGCGAGGCGATGTGTCCGCCGGTTCGGATGGTGTGAGCGGTGCAGGTGCTTCAGGTTCAGTTGGAGGTCGGGCCCGACCCGGCAGAGGTGGGACGCGCTCGGAGGTGGGCCCGTTCACGGCTCCTCGGGTCAGGGATAGGGGACGACGAGCCGCTGGCCGACACGCTGATCCTGCTGATTTCGGAACTGGTCACCAACGCGGTCGTGCACACCGGCTGTCCGGCAGTGCTGCGGATGCTGTTCGGCGCGGGGGTGGCGGAGGCCGGGACCGTCCGGGTGGAGGTCGCCGACATCAGCGCCTGCCCGCCCAGGCCGCGGCACGCGGAGGGCGACGACACCAACGGCCGAGGACTTGAGCTCGTCGACGGACTCGCCGACCGGTGGGGCTGGCAGCCGGAGGGCGCGGGCAAGTCCATCTGGTGCGAGGTGGACAGGGGCGCGCCGGAGGTTGTGTACGAGCGAGCGGTGCGCGGTTTCGCCACCGCGCCGTAGGACGCTTCGCCACTGCATCGCAGGACGGTTTTGCCACCGCACCGTAGGGCGGTGCGCCCTCAAAGGATCGCGACCGGGGCAACGGGGGTTCCGGTTCCACCGACGAACGGCTCGGGCATCGCGGACAGCAGGAACGCGTACCGTTTCTCCTGTGCACAGGCTGTGGACAAGTTCTCCAGATTCCAGTTCTGGCCCTGGAGCATCCCCATCTCGACGAGGTCGAGGGCGTGCACGGGCAGCCAGAGGTCCTCGATCTCGGGCGGGAAGATCTCGAAGGTGAGGGTGTCGTTGGCGACGGCGGCGACATCATGGGCATGGAACCACTCGGGGGTACGGACGGACAGCCCCGGGGACGGATATCCGTAGCCGTGTTTGTCGCCGGCGATGCAGACCTGGACCTGTCCGGTCCGTACGAGAACGATGTCGCCGGACCTGATGGTCAGACCGGCGAACTCCGCTGCCTCGTCCAGATCCTCGGGCGTCACCGCATGGTCGCCGGGCAGCCGGTCGAGCCCCTTGGCGCGTGCGACATCGAGCAGCACACCGCGCGAGACGACGTACGGGGCCTTGTCGATGCCGCTGAACCGGGCGCGGGTGTGCGGCGTGATGGTGTCGGCGGGGCGGCCGTTGTAGATCTTCCCCGAGTGCGAGACATGGGTCAGGGCGTCCCAGTGGGTGGCGGCCTGCAGTCCCATGGTCACGGCGTCGTCGCTGGTGGCGACGGTGCCGGGCCCGAAGAGCTCCTGGTTGATCTGGACCATGGTGTGGAGGGGATTGACCCGGCCGGGGATCAGGCCGGTCTGGATGCCGTCCTGGTGGAGGGGCAGCGCGAGGGGTACGCGGCGCCCGCTCCGTACGCAGCCTGCGGCGTCCTTGACCACCGCGTCGGTGATCAGGTTCAGCGTCCCCATCTCGTCGTCCGCGCCCCAACGCCCCCAGTTGTTCACGCGTTTGGCGATCTCGTGGAACTCGGCCGGGAGTGACATCGGGCCTCCTGGGGCTTGTGCTCGAGTATCTGACTGACCGTAGAATCTAACGGTCCGTCAGAAACTGCGGGAAGGGGCCGGGCGTGGGGAACTTCTTGGCAGGCAAGGTCGTCGCCGTGACGGGTGCCGGCCGCGGCATCGGCCGGGCGGTGGCACTGGCGGCAGCGGCACAGGGTGCGCGGGTCGTGGTCAACGACTACGGCGTCTCCATCGAGGGCGGTGAGCCGACGTCGGAGGTCGCGTCGGCGGTCGTCAAGGAGATCGTCGCGGCGGGCGGCGAGGCGGTGGCGGTGGCCGACGACATCTCCACGATGGCCGGCGGCCAGCGTCTGGTGGACGTCGCGCTCGCGGAGTACGGGCGGATCGACGGGGTCGTGTGCGTGGCCGGCATCCTGCGCGAGCGGATGCTCTTCAACATGTCGGAGGAGGAGTGGGACCCGGTGGTCGCCACCCATCTGAAGGGCACGTTCACGGTCTTCCGCGCGGCGTCGGCAGTGATGCGCAAACAGGGCGGCGGAACGCTGATCGGCTTCACCAGCGGGAATCATCAGGGATCGGTCGCGCAGGCCAACTACTCCGCCGCGAAGGGCGGAATCATCTCGCTGGTCCGCAGCGCGGCGCTGGGCCTGAACAAATACGGCGTAACGGCGAACGCGGTCGCGCCGGTGGCCCGTACGCGCATGTCCGCGAACGTCCCGATGGAACTGAAGGAGATCGGCGACCCGGAGGACGTGGCGGCGCTGGTGGTCTATCTGCTCTCCGACCGGGCTCGCGAGGAGCGGATCACGGGCCAGGTGTACACGATCGCGGGCCCGAAGATCGCGGTGTGGGCACAGCCGAGGGAACTGCGGGCGGGCTACGCGGAGGGCGCATGGACCCCGGAGAAGATCGCGGACTTCTTGCCGGGGACGGTGGGGGTGGACCCGATGCCGATGCTGGAACGCCTGGAGGAAATGGCCCGCGCGGCGTCGTCGTCGGACCGCCCCAACGCTTAGCCGGGGCTCCACCCCGTACCCCGGACGGGGACTCCGCCCCCGAACCCGCCCCGACGCCCTGCGGGCGTGGGGGACCCCCAGCGCCTCGAACGCCGGCGGGGCTTGATTTGTTCGGCGGGCCGGATAGTTCGGCCGGCTTACGCCCTGCCCTGGGGCTCCGCCCCAGACCCCGCGCCTCAATCGCCGGCGGGGCTTGATTTTGGCCCCGCTGCCGTTTCGGACTGACCCGAGCAAATCAAGCCCGTCCGGCGATTGAGGACACGCCCGGAGGGCGTCCCGGGGCCTGGGGCGAAGCCCCAGTTACGGGAAGGGGGAACTTCAACTCCTTGGAGGAGACGTGGACTTCGCTTTCGGCCCGTTGGACGAAGCGTTCCGCACGGACGCCCGCGCATGGCTCGACGAACACCTCGGCGGGACCCACGCCGAAGCCGACCGGCCCGGCGGCCCCCGCAGCGAGCTCGAGCGCGGCGCCACCCCCCGCGCCTGGGAGCGCGAACTCGGCGCCGCCGGATGGATCGGGATCGGCTGGGCCGAGCCCGGCTACGGCAACCGGCAAGCCGGCCTCACCCAACAGGTCGTCTGGGCCGAAGAGTATTCCCGCGCCGGCGCCCCCTCCCGCGTCGGGCACATCGGCGAGAACCTCCTCGCGCCCACCCTCATCGCTCACGGCACCACCGCGCAGAAGGACCGCTTCCTGCCCGCCGTCGCGCGCGGCGACGAACTCTGGTGCCAGGGCTACAGCGAACCCGGCGCCGGGTCCGACCTCGCCGGGATCAGGACCGCCGCGGTGCGCGACGGCGACACGTACCGGATCAGCGGGCAGAAGATCTGGACCTCCCTCGCGCAGGACGCCGACTGGTGCTTCGTGCTGGCGCGCACCGAGCCCGGCTCGCAGCGCCACCACGGCCTCTCCTTCCTCCTCGTACCCATGGACCAGCCGGGCCGTGTCGACGTACGGCCCATCCGCCAGATGACCGGCACCAGTGAGTTCAACGAGGTCTTCTTCGACGGTGCCGAGGCCCGCGCCGAGCATCTCGTCGGCGGCGAGGGTAACGGCTGGCGCGTCGCCATGAGCCTGCTCGCCTTCGAGCGCGGGGTGTCCACCCTCGCCCAACAGATCGGTTTCGCCGAGGAGTTGAGCCGGGTGATCGGCCTGGCCGTGGCGAACGGCGCCGCCGACGACCCGGTACTCGAGGAACGCCTCGTCCGCCAGTGGGCCGAACTCCGCACCATGCGCTGGAACGCCCTGCGCACCCTGGGCGGAACCGCCGACCCCGGCGCCCCCAGCGTCGCCAAACTGCTCTGGGGCGGCTGGCACCAGCGCCTCGGCGAGCTCGCCATGGCCGTACGCGGTGCGCGCGCGGCTGTCGGCCCCTGCGACTGGAGCAGCGAGAAGCCGTACGAACTCGACGCCCTCCAGCGCCTGTTCCTCTTCACCCGCGCCGACACGATCTACGGCGGCTCGGACGAAATCCAGCGCAACATCATCGCCGAGCGGGTGCTCGGCCTACCGAGGGAGCCGAGATGAGAGGCGTCGTCTTCGACGGCACACAGCCCCAGGTGGTCGACGATCTGGAGATACGGGACCCGGGACCCGGCGAGGTCCTGGTCGCCGTCGCCGCCGCCGGGCTGTGCCACAGCGATCTGTCCGTGATCGACGGCACGATCCCCTTCCCCGTCCCGGTCGTCCTCGGGCACGAGGGCGCGGGCATCGTCGAGGCGGTCGGCGCGGGCGTCCGCCATGTCGCGCCCGGCGACCATGTCTCGCTCTCCACCCTTGCCAACTGCGGCGCGTGCGCGGACTGCGACCGCGGCCGCCCCACCATGTGCCGCAAGGCGATCGGCCGGCCCGGACAGCCCTTCTCCCGCGGCGGCGAACCGCTGTTCCAGTTCGCCGCCAACTCCGCGTTCGCGGAACGCACCGTCGTCAAGGCGGTCCAGGCCGTGAAGATCCCCGCCGATCTGCCGCTGACCTCCGCCGCGTTGATCGGCTGTGGTGTGCTGACGGGTGTCGGAGCGGTACTGAACCGCGCGAAGGTCGACCGCGGCGAGAGTGTCGTCGTCATCGGGACGGGCGGCATCGGCCTGAACGTCCTGCAGGGCGCCAGGATCGCGGGCGCGTCCACGATCGTCGCCGTCGACTCCAACCAGACGAAGGAGGCGCTGGCGCGGCAGTTCGGGGCCACGGACTTCCTTGGGTCGGCGGAGGGCGTACGGGAGATCCTGCCGACCGGCGCCGACCATGTCTTCGAGTGTGTCGGGCACGTCGCTCTGATCCGGCAGGCGATCGAACTGCTCGACCGGCACGGGCAGGCGATCCTGCTCGGCATGCCTTCGGCGACGGCCGAGGCGTCCTTCGTGCCCGCGGCCATGTTCCTGGACAAGTCCATCCTCGGCTGCCGCTACGGCTCCTCGCGCCCGCAGCACGACATCGCGCTCTACGCCCAGCTGTACGGGCAAGGCCAGCTGCTGCTGGACGAACTGGTCACCGAGACCTACCCGATCGAGGACTTCGCGAAGGCGGCGGCCGACGCGCACCACGGGCGGGTGGCGCGCGGCGTCCTCACCTTCTGACCATCCGTCACGAATTCCCGCTGCCGGTACGGAAGGTGCGCCGGTAGACCGTCGGCGGGACACCGAGCGCCGCCTGGAGATGCTGACGCATCGACTGCGCGGTGCCGAAGCCCGAGTCCCGGGCCACCAGATCGACCGAGAGGTCGCTCGACTCCAGCAGGTGCCGGGCCCGCTCCACGCGCTGCTGCACCAGCCACTGCCCGGGGCTGACGCCGACCTCCTCGCGGAAGCGGCGCGTGAACGTCCGTACGCTCATCGACTCCTGCTCGGCCATGTCGCGCAGCTGGATCGGCTCGTTCAGGCGCCCCAGAGCCCAGGCCCGTGCGGTGGCCGTGGTCGCCAACTGCGGTTCGGGGACGGGCCGGTGGATGTACTGCGCCTGCCCGCCGTCCCGGTGCGGCGGTACGACCGTACGGCGCGCGACCTCGTTGGCGACGGCCGTGCCGTGGTCCCGGCGCACGATGTGCAGGCACAGGTCGATCCCGGCCGCGACGCCCGCCGAGGTGAGCACGTCGCCGTCGTCGATGAACAGGACGTCCGCGTCGACCCTGACGGACGGGAAGAGCCGCTGGAAGTGCTCGGCGGACGACCAGTGGGTGGTGGCGGGGCGGCCGTCGAGGTAGCCGGCGGCGGCCAGGACGTAGCCGCCGGTGCAGATGGCGACCATGCGGGTGCCGGGCCGGATGTGGGCGAGCGCGGCGGCCAGCTCGTCGGTGAGCCGGCCCTCCTCGAAGACGGGGCCCAGCTCGTAGGAGGCGGGGACGACGACGGTGTCCGCGGTGGCCAGCACCTCAGGCCCGTGCTCGACGTGGATGTCGAAGTCGGCGTCCGTACGGACGGGGCCGGGCCGGACCGAACAGGTGACGATCTCGTACAGGGGGTTGCCGTCCGCGTCCTTGGCGCGGCCGAAGATCCGGTGCGGGATGCCCAGCTCGAAGGGGAGCAGCCCGGTCAGCGCCAGCACGACGACTCGATGTCTTACGCCCTCACCCATGGCCCGATCCTATCGAACGCTGTCTCTCGGGCCACTCGCCCGGCGTGAACACGCCACTGGATGCTGTGTGGCGTGACGCAGACAACCGGACTCCCCGCTCAGGAACCCGCCAGGGAACCCGCCCAGGACCCTGCTCAGGACAGCACTCCGATCGCCCCCCGCCGTCACCCCGGCCGGGTCCACCGTGCGTGGTTCGTCGCCGCCGTGGCCTTTGTGACGATCATCGGCGCGGCCGCGTTCCGCTCCCTGCCGGGTCTGCTGATCGACCCGCTGCACAGCGAGTTCCACTGGTCGCGCGGCACGATCGGCCTCGCGGTCTCGGTGAATCTCGCGCTCTACGGCCTGACGGCGCCGTTCGCCGCCGCGCTGATGGACCGCTTCGGCATCCGCCGCGTCGTCGCCGTCGCCCTCACGGTGATCGCCCTGGGCTCTGGCCTGACCGTCTTCATGTCCTCGTCCTGGCAGCTCATCCTCTACTGGGGCCTGCTGGTCGGCCTCGGCAGCGGCTCTATGGCGCTCGCCTTCGCGGCGACGGTCACCAACCGGTGGTTCACCGAACGCCGCGGCCTGGTCACCGGCATCCTCACGGCCGCGTCCGCCTCCGGCCAGCTGATCTTCCTGCCACTGCTGTCCTGGCTGGTGGAGCAGCACGGCTGGCGCCCGGCGTCGATCACGGTCGCCCTCGCCGCGCTCACCGTCGTGCCGTTCGTCTGGCTGCTGCTGCGTGACCACCCGGCGGACGTGGGGCTCGCCCCGTACGGCGCGAAGGAGTTCACCCCGAAGCCCGTACCGGTGCCGGGCGCGGCCCGCCGCGCCGTGACGGTGCTCTTCTCGGCCGCCCGCACGGGCCCCTTCTGGCTGCTGGCGGGCACCTTCGCGATCTGCGGCGCCTCGACGAACGGCCTGATCCAGACCCACTTCGTGCCCGCGGCCCACGACCACGGCATGCCGATCACGGCGGCCGCATCACTCCTCGCGGTGATCGGCGTCTTCGATGTCGTCGGCACGGTCGCATCCGGTTGGTTCACGGACCGCATCTCGCCGCGCCGTCTGCTGGCGGTCTACTACGCCCTGCGTGGCATCAGCCTGCTCTTCCTGCCGATGCTGCTGGCTCCTTCCGTCCACCCGCCGATGGTCTTCTTCATCGTCTTCTACGGCCTGGACTGGGTGGCGACTGTCCCGCCGACGATCGCCCTGTGCCGCGAGCACTACGGCGACGACAGCGCGATCGTCTTCGGCTGGGTGCTGGCCTCGCACCAGGTGGGCGCCGCGCTGGTGGCTTTCGCCGGTGGCCTGGCGCGGGACGTGTTCGGCTCGTACGACATGGTCTGGTACGCATCGGGCGCACTGTGCGCGGCGGCGGCGCTGATGGCGCTGGTGATCCGCCGCCGGCCCGAGTTCCCGTCGCCCGCGGCGGCCGTCTGACCGCGGCCGGGAGGCAACCTGGGGCAGCTTGATCCCCTCTTGCACGCAAGGGGGTGCTTCGATGAGGACGAAGTCGATGACGCGGGCCGTCGCACAGGTGGCGGTGGCCGGACTGTGCTGCGCGGTTCTGGCGGGGTGCGGTACTCAGCAGGCGGCTGGCCGGACGTCCGAGGGGGCGGCGGCGCCCCCGTCCGTGTCCTCGTCCGCCGGGCCGGACTGCACGACGGACGACACGAGTGACGACGAGTGGGACGCGCCGCAGGTGCCGACGGACGAGGACACGGGCGTACCGGAGGAGACCACGGACGAGGACACCGGCGAGCCGCAGGTGCCGACGGACGAGGACACCGGTGTACCGGAGGAGACCACCGACGAGGACGCCGGTGAGCAGCCCGACCGTACGACGGACGACACCGCCGATGACCCCTGCTCGTCCGCGACATGGTTCGTCATGACCCGTGACTTCCGCGATCATCTCGCCGCCCATGGCACCAAGGCGGACGACGGCCTGGCGTTCGACGTGGTGAAGGTCCGCAAGGTGGGAGCGGTCAACCAGGCCGTGGTCACCGTCTCCTACACGGCGGACGACACGCAGAGCGGTCACCGGGTGGCCACCGCGTTCGCGGCCTGGCGCCACGCCGCGTACGGGGACAGGGGCACGCTACGGATCGAGACCGAGGGCGGCCGGCTGATCACCACGGAGGACTGGTAGCCGTACGCCGCCGCCCACGACCAGATCCGGCGGAGGCCGGAGCCGTTGGCGTTGGATTCCCTTGCTCAAGGAACGGGCCGAACCGATTGCTCGACCAGCTGCTCAGCTTGCTCGGTCGAGCGGCTCGAAGCCGATGCTGAGCCGCATACCGAGTGCCGAGGCGAGGCGCTCCAGGAGAGGCAAGGTGGGCACGTCCCGCCCGCCTCGAAGCGCGCGACGGTGGGCTGCTGAAGGCCGGTAGTCTCGGCGAGCTGGGCCTGGGTCATCCCGACGCACGGCCGGCCGGGTCTGCCTGGACCGCTGGGCACGCCCGGTCCGCCGGGCACGCGGGCGGTGGCACACCTCACGGCGCGGGGGTCAGTCCGCCAAGCGCCCGAACTTCCCGCGGTGGAAGAGCAGCGGCGCGCCCTCGTCGACCGCGCCCAGCGCCGCCACCCGGCCCACCACGATCAGATGGTCGCCGCCCGTGTGCACGTTCTGGATCGTGCAGTCGATCCAGGCCGGTGCGGAGTCGAGGCGCGGCGCCCCGGTGACCGGCGCGCGGTCGTACATGACCCCCGTGAACTTGTCCGCACCGCTGACCGCGAAGCCCCGGCACAGCTCGCCCTGTTCCGCGCCCAGGACGTTGACGCAGAAGGCCCCTGCGCGGGCGATGCGCGGCCAGGTCGTCGACGTGCGGGCGACCATGAAGGCGATCAGCGGCGGGTCGAGGGAGAGGGAGGCGAAGGACTGGCACGCGAATCCGGCCGGCCCGTGGTCGTCGTACGCCGTGACGACGGTGACCCCGGTCGCGAAGTGCCCCAGCACACGACGGAATTCGCCCGGCTCGACCGGCAGCCGCTCGTCGTCCCCAACGGCCCGCAGATCGGGCCGCGGGTGGGGGTACCTCCCAGCGGTAGCCGGGGGAGGTTCGAACGGCTCGGTGGCCGCGGGGGCCCCGACCGAGCGGAGGTATCGGACGGCGGTGGCGGCCATCCCTGCGTGTCCCATCACGCCATCCATTGAACCTGACGGTTCGTCAGATTGGAAGGGATGGACCGCTCTGGACACCTGCGGACACCCCCTAGCGCCCCCGGTACTCGGGCGTGCGGTGTTCCACGAAGCTCGCCACCCCCTCATTCGCGTCCCGCGTCGTCATATTGATCTCCTGCGCCGCCGCCTCCGCCGCGAACGCCGTGGTCCGGTCCGCGTCCAGCGACGCGTTCACCAGCTGCTTGGTGAGGGCGATCGCGCGCGTCGGCCCGGCCGCCAGCCGGTCCGCCCACTCGCGCGCCGTCTTCGCCAAGTCGTCGGCCGGGACGACCCGGTTGACGAGACCGAGCAGCTCGGCATCGGACGCCGGCAGCGAGTCGCCGAAGAACATCAGCTCCTTCGCGCGCTGCGGCCCCACCAGCCGCGGCAGCAGGTACGCGCCGCCGCCGTCCGGGACGAGCCCCCGGCGTACGAACACCTCGATGAACGAGGCAGGTTCCGCGGCCAGTACGAGGTCGCAGGCGAAGGCCAGATGCGCGCCGATGCCGGCCGCCGTGCCGTTGACCGCCGCGATCACCGGCTTTTCGCAGTCCAGGACGGCGGAGATCAGCCGCTGCGCGCCGAGCCGGATCGTACGGGCGACGTCTCCCGCCACGCGTTCACCGGCCACCGGCGTCCCACGCAGATCCGCGCCCGCGCAGAAGCCCTTGCCGGTGGCGGTGATCACGACCGCCCGCACGGAGGGGTCCGCGGAGGCGTCCGCGAGCAGCGCGATGATCCGCTCCTGCTGGTCCCGGGTCACCGCGTTCATCGCCTCGGGCCGGTTGAGCGTGATCCACGAGACGCCGTTCTCCACGCGGTGGAGTACGTCCGAACTCATCGGCACACCGCCAGCGCGTCCAGCGCCACCGCGCCCTGCCCCCGCGGCAGCACCATCAAGGGGTTGATGTCCAGCTCGGACAGCTCGTCGCCCAGCTCCAGAGCCATCCGCTGGACCCGCAGTACGACCTCCACCAGCGCGTCCACATCCACCGGCGGCCCGCCCCTGACCCCGTCGAGCAGGGCGCGGCCACGCAGTTCGCCGAGCATCGCGCGTGCCTGGTCCTCGCCGAAGGGCGGCACGCGCACCGCCGCGTCGTGCAGCACCTCGACCAGCACCCCGCCGAGCCCGACCGTCACCGTCGGCCCGAACAGCGCGTCCTGGGTGACACCGACGACCAACTCGACGCCTCGCTCCACCATCTGGCAGACCAGGATTCCGTCCAGGTCGACGCCCTCGTAGCGGGCGATGTCGGTCAGCTCGCGATAGGCGTCGCGGACCTGGCTCGCCGAGGTCAGCCCGATCTTGACCAGGCCGAGTTCGGTCTTGTGGGCGAGCTGCGTCCCGGACGCCTTCATGACGACGGGGTAGCCGACCAGGCCCGCGGCCCTGACCGCCGCCGCCGCGCTGGTCACCAGCTGTTCGCGCGGCACGCGGATTCCATACGCCCGAAGAAGCGACTTGGCCGCGTGTTCGCTGAGCTGCTTGCCGGGACGCATCAGTGCCTGCGCCTTGCGGAAGGAGGGGGACGGGGTGCGCGGTGCCTCGTCGAAGGGCGAGAGGTAGCCGGTCGTGAACCGGTGATGGTCCAGATAGGCACGTACCGCCGTGATGCAGTTGCCGAAGGTACGGAACGTGGCGACCCGCGAGGACCCCAGCAGCGTCTCGCGGTACGCCGCCTCGGTGCCCACCGGCGACCCCCACACCACGCAGACCAGCTTGTCCGTCGCCTCGGCCGCGTCCACCAGGTCCTGCGCCAGTTTGTCGCTCATCGGCGGGAAGGGGCCGGTGATCGGGCAGATCAGCACCCCGACGGCCGGGTCCGCCAGAATCGCGTCGATGATCTTGCGACCGCGCCAGTCGCCCACCGGGTGTCCGCCGTTGTCGACGGGGTTCGCCACGCTCAGATACTCCGGTATCCACGCGTGCAGTTCGGCCTGCTTGGCCTCGGAGAGCCGCGGCAGCCGCAGCCCCGCCGCGGTCGCCAGGTCCGAGAAGTGCGCGCCGGTGCCGCCCGAGATCGAATAGACGACGACCCCGTCAGCCACGGGCGTGCGGGCTCGCGCCAACAGGGCGGCGGTGTCCTGGAGTTCGTCGAGCCCGTCCACCCGGATCACGCCGAACTGCCGCATCGCCGCGTCCACGACCTCGTCCGCGCCGGTCAGTTTGCCGGTGTGCGACGCGGCCGTCCGCGCTCCGGTCTCGGTCCGCCCGACCTTGACCGCGACGACCGGGACCCCGCGCCGGGCCGCGCGGTCGGCGGCGAGCAGGAAGGAGCGTCCGTCCTTGAGCCCCTCCACATAGCAGGCGATGGCCCCGACCTCGGGTCGCTCGGCGAAGTACGAGATGAAGTCGGCGGTCTCCAGATCGGCCTCGTTGCCGGTGGGTGCCCAGTGGGAGAGCCGTACGCCCAGCTCCTGCATGGTGAAGACGGGCCGCCCCTGGTGCCCCGACTGGGTGATGAGCGCGATCGCCGGGCCTTCCAGGTCGTCCCGGAACTTCTCGAAGGCGTTGAGATTGGTGTTCGGCCCGAGCAGCCGCAGCCCCGACCGCTCCACCGCGGCCGCCAGCCGCGCCTGGGCGGCCGCGCCCTCCGCCCCGGTCTCGGCGTACCCGGAGGCGAAGGCGACGGCGAATTTGACCTTGGCCTCGGTGAGTTCCTCGATGACGGGCAGCGGGTCGGCGACGAGCAGCACGGCCAGATCGACCTGTTCGGGCAGATCGCCGATGGAGGGAACGCAGCTCAGGCCGAAGACGCTCGCGCGGGAGGGATGCACGGGATGGAGCCGCGCCCCGACGCGCTCGGCCCAGTCGATGAGCTGCCGGGTGATGCCGGTATTGGGCCGCCCGTCACCGTCGGACGCCCCGACGACGGCGACGGACGCGGGCCGGAAGAACCGGTCGAGATCGGGCACGGGGGCGTACAGCGGCCGCCCGCCGACGTCCAGATCGCCGTCGGTCGCGGTGACCGAGGTCGTGTCATGGACGGCATTGCGGGGGTGCTCGCCGCAGGCCACGACGCGCGCGCGGAGGTCGGAGGTGAGGGTGCCGTGAGTAGATCCAAGCATCGCTGAGCCCCGCTCCTGCTCGTCGGCCAAGTTACTGACGCATAGTCAGATTACAGAACTGACGACCTGTCAGGAACATCCCTGCACACAAAGCCTGGCGGGGACCCGCGGATTCGGCGCCGGGGCGGAACGGGCTCATGCTGATTGACTACCCGCCCGGGGCACGGGGGAGACGGCGCGATTCAGCCCTTGGACAGCGCCTTGGCGATTTTGCGCGCGTCGATCGCCAGCTCGCGGAACATCCCGCTGATCGGGTTCGTGAACCCGGTGAAGTGCAGCCCCGGCGCCTGAGCCGGCGTACGGCCGCCGTGGGTGAGTGGCCTGCCGCGCTCGTCCAGGACGTCCAGGTGGCCGACCAGGCCCTCCAGTGCGCGGCGGTAGCCCGTCGCCGCGATCACCGTGTCCGGGGAGATCCGGGTGCCGTCCGCCAGGACCGCCTTGCCGTCGTCGAAGGACTCCAGTGCGGCGACCGGTTCGACCGTGCCGGAGCGGACCGCGTCGATCAGGCCCACGTCCTGGACCGGGATCGCGCCCTCGCGGACCCGGGAGTACAGGCCGGTGTCCGGGCGTGGCAGGCCCTGTTCGGTGAGGTCGGGGACGGAGATCCGGCTCATGATCCCGCCCGCCCGGTCCACCAGTCGTACCGGCAGCCGGCGGACCAGGATGCCGGTGCGCTGGGCCGGCCAGCCCGCGGTGGAGCGGCGGACGATGTGCGGGATGGTCCGTACGGCGAGGCGGACGCGCGCCGCGCCGCCCTCCACCAGGTCGACCGCGATCTCCGCGCCCGTGTTGCCGACACCGACGACCAGCACGTCCTTGCCGGCGTGCGGCGCGGCGTTGCGGTACTCGCCCGCGTGCAGCAGTTCCCCGGTGTACGTGTCCTGGCCGGGCCAGTCGGGCAGCCGCGGGGTGTGGTTGTAGCCGGTGGCCACCACGACCGCGCGCCCGGTCAGCTGCCGGCCGCCCGTCGCGTGCAGCAGCCAGTCGGAGCCCGACTGCTCGATACGGGAGACCTCGACGCCCGTGACGATCTCCAGCTCGTGGAACTCCGCGTACTTCTCCAGATACCGGATCACGTCGTCCCGGGACACCCAGCGCCCGAACGACCGCGGCATCGCGAGCCCGGGCAGCCCGGACAGCTTCCGGGTGGTGTGCAGGTGCAGCCGGTCGTAGTGGCGGCGCCAGGATGCGCCCACGGACTCGGACTTCTCCAGCACCACGGCCCGTATGCCGTGTTCACGCAGCGCCGCGGCTGCCGCGAGACCTCCCGGGCCGCCGCCGATGACGTACACGGGCCGGTCGTTCGTGAGGTCGATGTCCTGTTCGTCCGCCATGAACCTGAGCGTAATCACCTGATTACATGATGGGTCTCGGTCAAGACGGGAATCGGTTGCGAATCGATCACGCATGCAGGCCTCTTGCGCGCGCACTGCCGCATCCGCTGAACTGACGTACCGTCAGAAAGTGGAGAGAGGGAGTTCCGGATGGAGACCGTCTGGCTCACCGGCGCCGAGTGGCTCGCCGTCCTGCGCATCGGTCTCGGCCTGTGGTGGCTGGAGAGCTGGCGCCACAAGGACAAGAAGGGCTGGTTCGAGCGCGGCACCGGCATCGCCTGGGCGGCGGACGTCGCGGGCAAGCACAAGTGGCCGGCTGTGAAGAACGGCTTCAGGACGGTGGTCGAGCCGCGCCCCAAGGTGATGGCGTACATCGTCGTCTATGCCGAACTCGCTCTCGGCCTCGGTCTGATCGTCGGCTTCCTGACCCCGATCGCCCTCGTCGGCGGGCTGCTCCTCAATCTGCTCTATCTCATTCTGATGATCCACGACTGGGCGGAACAGGGACAGAACGCCATGATGGCGCTCATATCGTTCGTCGCCCTCGCCGCCATGTCCTGGCAGACCTGGTCCCTCGACAGTGCGCTCGGACTCTTCTGATGACCGCGATGCCTGAAGTCGACGACTTCACCCGCCCCTTCTGGGACGCCGCGGCCGACGGGTGGCTGCTGATCCGCCGCTGCCACGCCTGTGGGAAGGCCCACCACTATCCGCGCGAGTTCTGCCCGCACTGCTGGAGCGAGGACGTCGACTGGGAACGGGCGAGCGGCCGCGCCACGCTCTACACCTGGTCCGTCGTGCACCGCAATGATCTGCCGCCGTTCCGTGACCGCGTCCCGTACACCGCCGCGGTCGTCGATCTCGTCGAGGGGCCGCGGATGATGACCGAAGTCGTCGGCTGCCCGGAGAGCGAGCTGGGCATCGGCATGGATCTGGTGGTCGCCTTCAAGGCCGGGGAGGGCGCGGAGATGATACCGGTGTTCCGCCGCCCGGCTCAGGGCCAGAGCAACTCCCGTACCCAGGCGTCCTCTTCGCGCCGGTAGCGCAGCCGGACATGCTGCCTCCGCTCGTCGCCCTGGAAGAACTCCACCTCGTACGGCTGGAGCACGTACAGCGTCCAGGTCGGCACGGGCGCGTCCGGCTCGGTCTGAGCCCGCTCCCACGCTGACCGTGATGCCGTCTCCAACTCCTCCTGGGAGTCGAGGATTTGGCTCTGCCGACCAGTGAGCGCGGCGGCGAGCGCGCCCGTCGAGCGGGCGTGCAGATCGGCTTGGCTCTCCGTGGAGCCGCCCGCCGTCACCCGGCCGCGGACGCGGATCTGGCGGCCCTGCGCGGCCCAGTAGAAGCCCAGCGCGGCCTC
Source organism: Streptomyces sp. NPDC019890 (assembly GCF_044903445.1). Lineage (NCBI taxonomy): Bacteria > Bacillati > Actinomycetota > Actinomycetes > Kitasatosporales > Streptomycetaceae > Streptomyces > Streptomyces sp. NPDC019890. The sequence goes on from NZ_JBJDQK010000004.1 coordinate 217,364, forward strand.
CGGGTGCGCGGCCAGCTGCCGGCCCTTCGCGCTGGTGGCGTGCGAGGCGAAGTGCCAGCCGCGCTCGTCCGCGTCGTGCAGCATCAGCGTGCGTACGTCGGGACGTCCCTGCTCGTCCACCGTGGCCAGGGTCATGGTGTGCGGCTCGGTCTGGCCCGCGGTCACTGCTTCGGCGAACCACCGGTGGAAGAGCGGCAGCGGGGCGGCGGGCGCGGCGGCCGGGTCGAAGGCGGGCAGCCTGGTGTCCCAAACCCGCTGTGCGTGCAGGAGCTTGCGGAAGGTGTCCTGCCGATCGTTGTCCATACGGGCAAAGTACTACACTCGCAGTGGTATCAGCCCGGGTGCGCGGCATCAGCCCGGGTGCGGTGATCGAGAGGACGCAGATGAGGCAGAACCTGGCCCGGCGCGCGGCGCTGGTGGACGCGGCCATCGAAGTGCTCGCCCGGGAGGGCGCGCGCGGCCTCACCTTCAGGGCCGTCGACGCCGAGGCCGAGGTCCCCATGGGCACAGCGTCCAACTACTTCACGAACCGCGACGATCTGCTCAACCAGGCCGGCGGCCGGATCTACGAGCGGCTGCGCCCCGACGACGCGACGATGGAGGCCATGTTCACCGGCCCGGCCACCGCCGCGCGGACCGCGGAGCTGGTGCGCGACGTGGTGGAGCGGGTCACGGCCTTCCGCACCGGATACCTCGCCCTCCTCGAACTGCGCCTGGAGGCCACCCGCCGCCCCGAGCTGCGCGCGTTGCTCACCGAGCGCGTCAGCGAGGACGTCGAGGCGAATGTCGCCAACCATCTGGCCTCCGGTCTGCCCGGCGACGCCGACGCGGTCAGGATGATCTATCTGGCGGCCAACTGGCTGGTGGTGGAGCGCCTCACGCTGCCCGACGTTTTCCCGGAGGAGCAGGCGGCCGAGCTGATCACGGCCCTGGTTGAGCGGCTGCTCCAAGACTCCCCCTAGGAGGGCCGTTTCGAGCTCTCCGCAAGGGGGCGGCTGCGCGGGCCACGAGGCCGAGAACGTGCCCCGCGAACAGCCCGAGCGCGAGGCCGAGGAGGTTGTCGACGATGTCCTGCAGGTCGGCGGCGCGCAACAGCCAGGGCACGGCGTACTGCGTCGCCTCGATCCCGAAGGGCAGCGCGGCCGCGGCCACCGCTGACCACGCCGCTGCCTTCCCCGGGCGGATGTGCGCGACGGCAACTCCGAGCGGGACGAACAACGCCACGTTCAGGCTGTTCTGGTTGACGGAGGTCAGTTCGGCGAGCCGAGGGGCGTGCCACTGGGCCGTGTAGCCGCCCTCTGCGTAGCGAAGGCTGTCCAGGTAATGCGAGTTGATGTCCGGCAGCAGAGTGAACGTGGCGATCCCGCCGAGTGCGAGCACCAGGAGGAAGGCGGCGAGCGGGTGGGCCCCGAGCCGTCGGCCAAGTCGGCGGCTGCACAGCAGCCCGGCCAGTGCGGAGAGCAGCGCACCCGGCCAGAAGAGCGGGGTGGCGCGCAGTACTGCCTCGATCATGAATGTTCCTCGATGTTCCTCACGGTGGGCGGCCCGAGGCCACGGGTCAGGAAGGCTTACGGGGCGCTCGGGAAGGCCTACGGGGCGCTCGGGCCGTCGATGGGGCGCCCGTCGGAGTCGTAGGGCCAGGCGTTGGGCGTGCAGCCGTGAAGTCCCTTGATCTGCTGCATCATCACGGGGGCCGGCTTGCCGCGGCCGGCGCAGCCCTGGTGACCCCGGCCGAGACGGTGGCCGACTTCATGGTTGACGATCAGCGCGTGGTACATGTCGGGCTGTCCCTTGTAGTACGGGCTGAGCAGCAGCCACCGCTTGAGGTTGACCACGACGTCCGGACCGCCGCTGCAGTTGACCTCGCCTCCGGTGTCCAGCCCGTACTTGGCGCACAGGGTGTCCGTGGTGTCGGGCGAGGCCAGATGGACCGTGAAGTCGTAGGGCGGCCCGTCGGCGCGCTGGAAGGCGGTGCCGTTCGCGGTCCAGCCCCTGGCGTCGGCCAGGATGTGGTCGACCTCCTTGGCGAAGGTGTCGGGGTCCTGGCCGATGCCGTCCTCCACGTCCACGCCGTAGCGCAACGGCCTGCCTTTGCCGAACAGCTGAGAGCTGCCGGTCGCCCGCGTGAAGGTTTCGCGGCCGCGCTGCGCCACCTTCGGTTCTTGCCCGGCCTGGGCGCCGGTGCCCGGACGTCCCGCCGACGCGGCGGCCTGCTCGCTGCCGTGCTGCTGCCCGGCCATGACGTACAGCGCGAGCCCGCCCAGCACCACGATGCACAAGGTCACGATCCCCCAGCGGGGTTGCTTCCTTTTCCGCCTCTTACGACTCCGGCTTTTCCGACGGCGACTCATGGCCCTGATTCCACAGGCCGGCATGTGAACCCGCGGTGAGCACCTGTGCTCACACCCGCTTCACACCGGCAACGGCATACTGCGCGGGCAGCGCGACGTGGACGGACAGGCCTCCGGCGAGCCCGGGTACGGCGTTCACGCTGCCGCCGTGCGCCTGTGCCACCGCCCGCACGATGGACAGGCCCAGGCCACTGCCGCGCGCCGATCCCACCCGGTCGGTCAGGCGGCGGAAGGGCTCGAAGAGCACCGGGATCTCATGCGCGGAGATCATCGCGCCGGTGTTGGTCACGACGACCTGTGGACCGTGCGTGCCGCGCCGGGTGCCGACCTGCACCCAGCCGCCGCGCTCGTTGTAGCGGACCGCGTTGTCGACGAGATTGCGGACCAGCTGCTCCAGCAGGATCGGGTCGCCGACGGCGGGCGCGGGCCCGAGGGACGGCTCCAGCCGTATCCCGAGCCGTGCGGCCTCCGGCTCGGCGGCCGCGAGGACCGTCGAGCAGACGTCGGCCAGGTCCAGCGGGACGCGGTCGGTGAGCGCGTCCTCGGCACGGGCCAGCGTGAGCAGGGCGTCGATGAGGCGCTCATGGCGGGCGTTGACGGCGAGCAGGTTCTCGCCGAGCTGGTGGATCTCCGCCGGGGCGTCGCGCCGGTTCATCGCCACCTCGACCAGAGTGCGGTTGATGACCAGCGGGGTCTTCAGCTCGTGGGCTGCGTTGGCGATGAAGCGCTCCTGGCCCGCGAAGGCGCTGTCGAGCCGGTCGAGCATGCGGTCGAAGGCGTCGGCGAGGCGCTTGACTTCACCCGGAGGCAGGTCCAGGGCGATACGCCGGTGCAGGGTCCGCCCCGCGATGCGTTCCGCGGTGGAGGTGATCTGGCTGAGGGGACGCAGCAGGTGGCCGGCGGCCAGCCACCCGGCCGTGGTGGCGAGCAGCCCCACGCCAAGGACGGTCAGCCCGCCCTTGGTCAGCAGGTTCGCCCGCATGGATTCCATGATGATGCTCTTGGTCGCCGCGTCGCTGTCGGCGGCGTGGCCGGGCGAGAAGACGATGTCCAGGCTGTACTGCATGCTGTTGCGGACCAGAATGAGCGCCCCCGCGAGGACGGCCGCGGCGGCGATGAAGAACAGCAGGCCGAACACCGCTGTCAGCCGCAGTCGCAGGCTTCCGCGCCAGGACAGATTCGGGTTCGCCGGACTCGGGTTCGGGTTCGGCGGGTTCAGGTCGGGCGGGTTCGGGGGAGCGTCCTTCGGCGTACTCACCGGATGCGGTATCCCACACCGGTGATGGTCTCCACGATCTGAGGTTCGCCCAGTTTGCGGCGCAGGCCGCGGATGGTGACCCGGACGATGGTGGTGAACGGGTCGATGTTCTCGTCCCAGACCCGCTCCAGCAGCATCTCCGCCGAGACCGGGGCGCCCTGCGCGCGCAGCAGTTCCTCGAGCACCGCGAACTCCTTCCGCGACAGCGCCACATGACGGCCGCCGCGATACGTCTCGCGCAGATGCGGGTCGAGCCGGATGCCGGAGCGCTCCAGCACAGGCGGCGCCGCGGGCCGCACCCGGCGACCGAGCGCCCGGATGCGGGCAACCAGCTCGGCGAACGCGAAGGGCTTCGCGAGGTAGTCGTCCGCGCCGATACTGAGCCCGGCGACCCTCTCGGCGACGGTCGTCGAGACGGTCAGCATCAGTATCCGTACGTCGGTTCCCGAGGCGGCGGTCCGTCGGCACACCTCGTCGCCGTGCAGCCTGGGCAGATCACGGTCCAGGAGCATCACGTCGTACTCGTTGACCGACAGCCGTTCCAGGGCCGCCTCCCCGTCGTGCACGACGTCGACGGCGAACGCCTCCTGTCGCAGCCCGTCCGCTATCGCGTCGGCGAGCATCTTTTCGTCCTCCACGACCAGAACACGCATGCCGCCGCTCCGCCCCTCGTCCGCCGTGCCGGGGCGACCGTGCACCCGCACAGCGCCACACACTCTGTTCGAGAAGACGACATGAAGGGGGAGTCCGTTTCATTCGGTGCCCGTACGCCACTGTGTGACTGCCGTTCACCGCGGCCAAGCTGCCCATCCGACGGTGGCCCCCGGGTCCCTCAGTCCCGGCCCAGCACCACCGTCCCGGACGAGCAGAACCAGCCGCCCGTGCCGGACGCCACCGCCAGCCGCGGAGTGCTCCCGTCCGGCTTGTGCACCTGGTGGCCGCCGGCCTCGTCGCGCAGCTGCCGTACGGCTTCGACCAGCAGAAACAGCCCGCGCATTCCTGGATGACAGGCGGACAGGCCACCGCCGTCGGTATTCACCGGCAGTTCGCCGTCCCGCCTCAGCCGGCCCTTTTCGACGAACGGGCCGCCCTCCCCCTTTGCGCAGAAACCGAGGTCCTCCAGCGTCACGAGCGTCATGTAGGTGAAGGCGTCATAGATCTCGGCGATATCCATATCGGCAGGGGTGAGGCCCGAGCGCCCGAAGGCGAGGCGGCCCGAGACCGCCGCCGGGGAGACGGTGAAGTCCTCCCACTCCGACATGGTGGTGTGCGAGACGTACTCACCGGTGCCGAGGATCCACACCGGGTCCTTCGCGGTGTCCGGCACATGGTCCTCCGCGGCGAGCAGTACCGCGCAGCCGCCGTCGCTGCGGATGCAGCAGTGCAGCTTGGTGAACGGATCCGCGATCATCGGCCCGTCCAGCACCTCGTCGACCGTGATCGGCTCACGGAACATCGCGTCCGGATTGGCCGCGGCGTTCGCCCTGGCCTGGACGGCGACTTCCGCGAGCTGTTCCAGCGTCGTGCCGTACTCATGCATATGGCGGCGGGCGGCCATCGCGTACTTGGCGATGAGCGTATGCCCGTACGGGACCTCGAACTGGAGCGGTCCGCGGCTGCCGAAGGAGAGGTTGGAGGTACGCCGCCGAGCCTTGATGTCGGCGTGGGCGGTCGATCCGTAGACGAGGAGGACGGCGTTGGCGTGCCCGGCGGCGATCGCGTCGGCCGCGTGCGCCGCCATGACCTCCCAGGTGGCGCCGCCGACGGCGGTCGAGTCCACCCAGTGCGGCTTGAGGCCCAGATACTCGGCGACCTCGACGGGGGCGAGTGTGCCGAGTCCGGCGGAGCCGAAGCCGTCGATCACCGAGCGCGGCAGGCCGGAGTCGGCGAGTGCGCGGCGGGCGGCCTGGGCATGCAGGGCATAGGGCGTCGGACCGTCGACGCGGCCGCAGTCCGAGAGGGATATGCCGACGACGGCGACCTTGCGCGGAGTGGAAGGCATGAATCTGACGGTACATCAGATAGCGTGGGGCGTATGCCCAGAAGTGCCGCCGAAGATGTTGACGCCTACCTCGCCGAGGTGGCGGAGCAGGACCGGCTGACGGCCCTGATCCGGATCCGGGAGCTGTGCCGTACGCAGCTCGTGGGATACGAGGAGGTGATGGCGTGGGGCATGCCCTGCTATCGCCGCAAGGGTGGTGAGCCGGAGATCGCCTTCGCCAATCAGAAGCAGTACGTCTCCTTCTATCTGATGCGTCCGGATGTGCGGGAGGGCTTCGAGGAGCGGCTGGCCGACCAGGACATGGGGAGGGGATGCCTGCGGTTCCGGCGTACGGAGTCGATCGACTACGAGCTCGTACAGGATCTGCTGCGGGCGACCGCGGCGGCTCCCGGAGATGTTTGCTGAACGCGCCTCTGTGTTTATGGGGTTCCTCCTTCTAATATGACGGACCGTCAGATCGGAGGGGATCCCATGGACACCGCCTTCACCGCGGAACAGGACGAGATCCGCCGCACCCTGCGCGACCTGCTCGCCAAACGGTCCGGCCCGGACGAGGTCAAGGCCGCGGTCCGCACCGCCGCGGGGTACGACCCGCAGCTGTGGGCGCAGCTGTCCGAACAGCTGGGCCTGCCTGGCCTCGCGCTGCCCGAGTCGTACGGGGGCGTGGGCTGCGGCCTCACCGAGCTTGCCCTCGCCTGCGAGGAGACCGGGCGGGTGCTGCTGCCGTCGCCGCTGCTGGCCACGGCGGGGCTCGCGGCACCCCTGATCGCCGCGCTGGGGACGGCCGGGCAGCGCGACGAGCTGCTGCCGCGGATCGCGGACGGCTCGCTGACCTGCGCTCTCGCCGTTCCCGGCGGGGGCCTGGCACTGGCGCTCGGGCTGAGTGGCGACAACAGGTCGGGGGAGTGGGCGGGCGGCGGCCGGGCCGGCGGAGTCCAGGCGCGCCCGGGCGAGGGTGGGTCCTGGCTCCTCTTCGGGGAGGCCGCGCAGGTCCTCGACGGGCACAGCGCGGGGCTGCTGGTGGTGGCGGCGCACACGGGTGGCTTCGCGCGCAGCCGCACGCTGCTCTTCCTCGTCCGGGCGGCGGACGCGGTGGGGCTTTCCCGGGTGCGGCAGACATCGCTGGACGAGACGAGACCGCAGGCCCGTATCGAACTGCGCGACTGCGCCGCAGAGTTGCTGGGCGCGGACGACGCGGCGGACGTGCCGGGGGCGCTGGCCTCGGCAGGGTCGGGCGCCGCGGCCATGCTGGCGGCGGAGGCCGTCGGCGCGGCGGCGAGCGCGCTGGACCGGACGGTGGAGTACGTCGGGGCGCGCGAGCAGTTCGGCCGGGCGATCGGCTCCTTCCAGGCGGTCAAGCACCGGCTGGCGGATCTGTACGTACGCATCCAGGCGGCCCGCTCGGCGGCGTACTTCGCGGCCTGGGACCCGCCGGAGGCCGGCGGCCTGGCGCTGGCGCAGTGCCTGGAGGCGCTGCGGGTGGTTGCGGGGGAGGCGGTCCAGCTGCACGGCGGCATCGGCTTCACGTGGGAGCACGAGGCGCATCTGTACTTCAAACGGGCGGCGGGGGACGAGCTGCTCTTCGGCCCGGCGCACCGGCTGCGCGGGCGGGCGGCGGAGGCGGCGGGCCTGTTCGCGGCGCCGGGGGTGAGGGGCTGATGGCTCCTGGCGTCCGTCTCGTCCAGAAGATCTCCTCGACCCGTGCCTTCGCGAAGATCGCACCGCATTTCGTCCCGGCGTTGGACCGTACGGTGCACCGGCTGACGCGGGGACGGGTGCTGCTGAGCGCGCAGATGCTCCCGGGGGTCGTCCTGACGGCCCGCGGCGCGAAGAGCGGCCTGCGGAGGGTTGCGCCGCTGGCGTGCATGCCGTCGGGGGACGGCTGGGTCCTGATCGGCTCCAACTTCGGCCGCGAGGCTCACCCGTCCTGGACGACGAACCTGCTGGCGCACCCCGATGCGGAGATCAACTGGAGGGGCGAGGCCATCGCGGTCCACGCGCGCCTGCTCAAGTCCGTGGAAAGGGAGACGGTGTGGCGGGAGGCGCTGACGTTCTGGCCGCCGTATGCGACGTACCAGGCCCGGGTGTCCCGCGAAATCCGCGTCTTCCGCCTCACGCGGCGCTAGCGCTTCCCCGCTGGGCTGTGCGGGGCTGTGCGGGGCTGTGCGGGGCTGCGCCCCGCACCCCCGACACTTGGGATGCAGCTGCCGTTCTCGCTCCGTAAGCTCGTGTACGGGAGTGTCGCCGGCGGGCCGAGGTCCATCAGGCGCACGACGCCGTTCGCCTCCGGCTTCTTGAGGTGACGTGGAGCCATTCATGACCACACCGCGGGACCTGTTGATCGTTGCCATAGACATGGCGTCCAGCCGTCCTCTGGAGCGAGGCGATCTGTCGCTCGCGCTCGCGGGAGCCGAGCTGATCGACCTCCTGGATGCCCAAGCCGTCACGCTGGAAGGCGATCACATCGTGCCGGGCTATCGGCCGGCCATAGCTGATCGCCTGTTGGAGGAGGCCGCGTCGTCGTTTGCCCGGCAAGCGCCGTACGAGTCGGTCGACGACTGGCTGTGGCGCAGGGGCCGCGGCCTGTCCGCGGCCTATCTGGCCGTTCTTGAGGCGGAAGGGCAGCTCACTCGTGGACGACGCCGCCGCTGGGGGCTGTTCCGAACCGGTCGCACGGAGCTGGCCGATTCGCCCGATCGCCGCCTGGCGGCGGACCGCTGGACATCGGGTGAGCCCATCCTCGCCGTCCTTGCGGCGGCCGCCGGAATCGACGACAAGCGGACTGAAAACTCCCCGAGCGTGGCCGACGACGCCGTGGCGACAGTGCTCGCCGCCGTCCATGACGCGGTGCGGGAATTGGAGGCCGAACGGCAACGGCGAGCCATCGAGGAGGCGGCCTTCGACAACGTTTGGCGAGGCGAATAGGGACCCCACACACGCGGCGGCGTGGCCGCCGCACCGGGGCACATCGTGCCGCGGAGCCGGCGCTCCCGGGGGTGGGGGCGTCAGCCCCGCGTACCTCTACCCCCGGTTCGAGCAGGGGCGGGGCGGGGGAAAAAGCACCGACGGCGCCCCCCGCAGGGACCGCCGTCGGCATGACAGGACTCGACGCAGGCGCGCGCAGCTACTTCGTCGGCTTCTTGCCGGTGATACCCAGATGCACCAACAGCGCCAGATTCGGCTTCAGTTCAGCCTGCTTCACGCCCCACGTGGTGAACCCCTTCTGATGCGACGCCACCGCCGCCAGCATCGCCACCAGCGCCCCCGCAACCGCCGCCGGACTCACGTCCTTGTCCACCTTGCTCTTGGACTGCAGGTCCTTCACCGCGTCCGAAAGAGAGTTGGTGACCGAGTTCAGGATCTTCATGCGGATCTTGTAGAACCGTTTGTCCCCCTCCGCGGCCCCAAGATCCACCACCCGCAGAATGGCATCATGGCGACGCCAGAAGTCGAGGAAGCCCTCGACCAGTTCCTCCGACGTCTGCCAGCCCGCCTTGCCCACCCAGGAGCGGCCGGAGACCAGTTCGGTCAACCCCGCGCCCTCCTTGGCCATTTCCTCGGCGATCTCGAGGACCGCGCCCTCGACGTCCGGGAAGTACTGGTAGAAGGTCGCGGGCGAAGTGCCCGCCTTCCGGGCCACGTCGATGACTTTGACGTCCCGGTACGGCGAGGAGCTGAGCATCTCGCTGAGGCAGTCCAGCAGCTTCTGCCGCGTCGCCTGGCCGCGTCGCCCGGCCACTCGGCCGTCGACGGTGCGTACTTGTCCTGTCATGCCGTCAGCTTACCGAGGGGTGATCGGCGCGCGATTCGGCCGACTGCAAATGGGGTGCACGAATAGTGTTATCAACAGCCTGTGGATAACTTTCGTGGACAAGTCGACGATTCCTGGTGCCGCCGTCGGCGGGTGGATGCCTCATTGTCCTGACAAATGGACAACCGTTCGACTCGATCCCCTGCGACCCGCGCGCCGCCCCGCTAGCTTGAGTGTGACGGGCACCACACCCGCCGCATCCCGCACATGGAAGGAACCGCATCCATGGCCGCATTCGCAGAGGGCACGCCGTGCTGGGTGGATGCCGCGCTCCCTGACGTGGAGGCGGGCAAGCGCTTCTACGGTGAGCTGTTCGGCTGGACCTTCCGGCACGGTGAAGGGCTGCAGGTCGACGCCTACAGCGACGAAAAACTTGTCGCCGCCCTGGTGCCCAAGAGTGACGGCAGGATGCCCACCGTCTGGGGCGTCTACTTCGCCACCTCCGACGCAACCATCCTGGTCAGGAAGATCAGGGAAGCCGGCGGTCAGGTGATCGTCGACCGGCAGCCCGTCGGCACGTCCGGCACCGTCGTGGTCGCCGCGGATCCGGGTGGTGCGGTCTTCGGGGCCTGGCAGCCGGGCGACCGGGACGGGTTCGAGATGCAGGGCAAGCCCGGCTCCTTCTGCTGGACCGAGGTCTATTCGCGGGACAAGGAACGGGTCGACCCGTTCTACGAGTCAGTCTTCGGCTTCCAGGGGACGGACCTGTCCGACGCCTCCGTCGACTTCCGCATGTGGTCGCCCGCCGGTACGGAGCCGGGGGAGGGCACCGCCATCGGCGGCCGGAGCGTGATAACGGACGCCTTCCCGGCCGAGATGCCCGGCCACTTCCTCATCTACTTCTGCGTCGACGACTGCGACGAGACGGCCGCTGCCGTCACCCGTCTCGGTGGCCGGGTCCAGGCGCCGCCCTTCGATATTCCGTACGGGCGTATCGCCGTGCTCGCCGACAACCAGGGGGCTTCCTTCGCCGTACTCGCCGAGCCGCAGGCGGAGTCCGCGTCGCTGCCGGGACAGGAGTCGGAACCGGAACCGGAGCCGGAGGTGGATCCGGAACCGGAGGCCGAGGCCAGGACGGCCTGAAAAGCGGAAGCGGGCGTCTGGCGGCGCGCGGCTGAACCGTTCCACCTCCCGGCCCGTGCCCGAAAGCGGGTGAGACACCCCGATCCGCCCCCGGGTTCGCAACCGTCGCCCGAGACAGGAAGAATCAGGGTGCGCACCGCTGAGGGTCTCGGTGGTGAGACGCTGCACCGCCGAGGGTCTCGGTGGTGAGACGCTGCACGGGGCTGTGATGAACGGGCTCCATTTCGATCTGGGGCCCGTACGGGGAGGTGGCAGGCAGGTATGGAGCAGCTGACGCAGCATGACCCGAGACGGATCGGTCCGTTCGAGGTACTGGGACGGCTCGGTGCCGGCGGTATGGGGCTGGTCTATCTCGCCCGGTCGGCGTCCGGCCGCCGGGTGGCGATCAAGACGGTGCGCACCGAGCTCGCCGAGGACCAGCTGTTCCGTGTCCGCTTCACCCGTGAGGTGGAGGCCGCCCGGGCCGTCAGCGGTTTCTACACGGCGGCAGTCGTGGACGCCGACCCGCGGGCGGCCGTGCCCTGGCTCGCCACCGCGTATGTGCCCGCCCCCTCCCTCGAGGAAATAGTGAATGAGTGCGGGCCGATGCCGGCCCAGGCGGTGCGCTGGCTGGCGGCCGGCATCGCCGAAGCGCTGCAGTCCATCCATGGCGCGGGCCTCGTCCACCGCGACCTCAAGCCGTCGAACGTGCTGGTCGTGGAGGACGGGCCGCGCGTCATCGACTTCGGTATCGCGTCCGGCGTCTCCAACACCCGGCTGACCATGACCAATGTCGCGGTCGGCACACCCGCGTACATGTCGCCGGAGCAGGCGCGCGACTCGCGCAGCGTGACCGGCGCGAGCGATGTGTTCTCGCTCGGCTCCACGCTGGTCTTCGCGGCGACCGGGCACGCCCCCTTCCACGGCGCCAACCCGGTCGAGACGGTCTTCATGCTGCTGCGCGAGGGCCCGGACGTGGAGGGGCTGCCGGACGAGCTCCGGCCGCTGATCGAGTCCTGCATGAAGATGGAGGCCGGGCTGCGGCCCACGCCCGAGGATCTTCAGGCGCAGCTCGCCCCGCATCTGTTCTCCTCAGGCAGCGACGACAGCGGGACCGCCTCGGCATGGCTGCCGCAGCGGGCCACCGCGATGATCGAGCTGCGTCGCGGCGGGCGGCCCCCTGCCCCCGCCCCCGCGCAGCGCCCCGCCGAGCCCGCTCCCCAGGCACCGCCGCAGCATCCGCCCCGGCCCGGCGCCGACTGGGACTCCGCGCGGCACGGTGGCAGCGACCCGCGTACGGGACAGGCCGCGCCCGCGGCAGCGGCCGCCGGACCGGTGCGGCTGCCCGGCGCCAAGGTCCCGATCGGCCCCGGCCCCCGGGTCGCCGACCCGGGCCGCAGCGCGGTCGCCGAGGCCGGTCCCGCGACCGGCTGGATCCGCCCGCCCGGTGGTCTGAACGGCGACGGGGCCGTGACCAGCCCCCTGCCTCCGCCCGGCCCTGCTCCCGCCCAGGCGCCCGTGCCGCCGCCCGCCTCGCCCCCGGACGGGGCCGCGGGACACTGGCGCCCATGGCGCTTCCGGATGTCGAACGACGTCTGGGGCACGCCCGTCGTCGCCGGGGATCTGCTGTACGTCACTTCCTTCGAGGTGCACGCCCTGGACGTCGGCAGCGGCCGCCGCCAGTTCAAGACCAGGGACGTGGCATGGGCGATGGCCGTCGCCGGCGGCCGTATCCATGCCTCGGACGGGCCGACGCTGTACGCGCTCGACGCGGCCAACGGCCAGGAGCGCTGGCGGCTGGGGACCGACGCATGGGTGTACTCCCTCAAGGTCGACCGCGGCACCGTCCTGACCGGGACGCGCGGCGGCGGTGTACAGGCCTGGGAGGCGTCCAATGGCGAGAAGTTGTGGGAGACCACCGGGGCGCAGTCGGACTTCGAGACCCAGGAGGCCGGGCCCGCGATCTTCGGCGACACCGTGTACGTGTGGAAGGACGCGAGGCTGCGCGCGCTGGAGGCCCGTACGGGCGTCGAGCGCTGGACGTACCCCATCGGCGACGCGGCGTCCTGCGGCAATGTGCCGGTCCGCGTGCATCCCGCGTCCGACGGCTATGTGTATGTCGCGGCCGGCACACGGGTGCTCGCCATCGACATCGCGAACGGCTTGGTCCGCTGGCACTTCGAGTCGCCCGCGGTGTTCCTCTCGCCGCCCGTCTTCGCACCGGGGCCGGCGGTGACGGGCGGCGGCGTCTACCTCGCCGACTACCTCGGCACGGTGTACGCGCTCGACGCCACGACCGGCAAGGACCGCTGGCGTATCGCCACCGAGTCGCGCCAGTCCACCGAACCGGTCCTCGTCGCGGGCGGGAATGTCCATGTCGGCAGCGGCAGCGCGCTCTACACTCTGGACGCCGTGACGGGCACCCCGATGTGGCGCTTCGCCGCGGGCGGCGAGGTCATCGGCGCACCCGTGGTGGCGGACGGCCGGGTCCACTTCGGCTCCGCGGACCATGTGCTCTACACGCTGGACGCGAGCGGCGGCCAGCTCCGCTGGAAGCTGGCGACGGGCGGCGAGATCACGGGCTCTCCGGTGGCCGATGGCGGTGTGGTGTACGCGTGCAGCAAGGACCGCTGTGTGTACGCGCTGGACGCGGTGAAGGGCACGGCGACGGGGAGGGGCGGGGCGCGCTAGCCGGGATGCGGGCAGTCGAGATGCGAGCCGCTCCCTATGGCGACCCGAACCGTCCGGGCGTAGCGTCGTGATCGAGAGCGGCACAGCGAGTCAGGCGTCGGCGGTGGTCCGCACCATCATCGGCTCCATCCCCGCTCTCATCGAGGCGACGGCCGCCGTACGGGCCCCTTCCGTGACTGGTACGACGGCCGTCACGGACGCGAATACCGCGTCCTGGTCTGTTCACCCCCGCTCTGGGACGGACGTGGCGAAGGCGGCGATCAAGCGCTGCTAGGGTGACATGCGCTCGTCAACTCGAGCCGCACATCCACACTTTCAACGGGGGTTGAAACGTGAAGATCCGTCATGTCCGCGCCATTGCCGTCTTCGGCATCGCAGTCGTCGCGCTCACCGGAGCCCGCGGCTCCCACGGCGGCAGCTGCGGAGGCGGCAGCAGCCATGGAAGCAGCAGTAGCAGCAGCGGCGGCGGCACGAGCGGCGGCAGCCACGACAACGACGCCACCACGTCGGGCGGTTCCACCGGCTCCCTGACCGGCGGTGGTTCCAGCGCGCACAAGGCGGAGCGGGACGTCAGGATCGACGAGTGCAAGCTCGACGCCTCGGGCAAGAACCTCACCGCGAAGATCACTGTCACGAACAATGACTCGCTGACGTACGACTACGACGTGAGCATGCAGTTCAAGGGCGACCTCGGCGAGAGCGTCGACATGGCGATCGCCAAGGTGGACGACCTCAAGGTCGCGGCGGGTGCGTCGGAGACGAGCGTGGCGACGACGCCGTACACGGGGTCGGGCGACGGCTCCGAATACAAGAAGTGCGAAGTCATCAGCGCGACCCGCACCGCGGCCTGACCCCAACTGGGGGCTTCGCCCCCAGACCCCCAGTCCTCAATCGCCGGACGGGCTGAGATTCAGCCCCTCCGGCGATTGAGGAGCGGCCGGGGGCGAAGCCCCGGAAAGTCACCGCACCCGGTACTCGCTCCCGCGGCCCGCGAACCGCTCCGCCTGCCGCTCAGGCGACACGTTCCCGAGCGCAATCAAGTGCGGCGCAAGCCCCAGCGCCTGCGTCCTCGCCGGCTCCCGCGACGCCCACACCGCCCGTACCGTCCCCTGCACCGCCTCCGTCGGGTAGGACGCCACCACCTCCGCGGCTCGCACCGCCGCCACCGCCGCCTCGCCCGGGTCGGTCAGTTCCGAGACCAGGCCCGTCTCGTAGGCCCGCTGCGCGGAGATCCGTTCCGCCGTTCCCATCAGCGCCATCCGCGCCACCTCGCCGAACGGCATCCGCTGCGCCAGATGGATCGTCTCGTACGCGCTGACCATGCCGTACGTCGTATGCGGATCGAAGAACGTCGCCTCCCGCGAGGCCACCACGAACTCGCTCTCGCCGAGCAGATAGAAAGCCCCGCCGCAGGCCATCCCCTCCACGGCCGCGATCACCGGCTTCCACAGGTCGTTCGCCTTCGGTCCGATCGCGATCAGCGGATCGTCGATCGTGTACGGGGACGAGGGCTGCGGCACGTCCACCGAGCGGTCGATGCCGGTGCAGAACGCCGTGGTGCCCGCGCCCGTCACCACCACCGCCCGTACGGTGTCGTCGAAGCGGAACCCCCGCCACACCGCCGCCAGTTCGTCCGCCATCCCCAGATCGATCGCATTGTGCTTCTCGGGCCGGTTCAGCGTGACGAGCGCGACCCCGGTCTCCTTGACGGCCTCGACCCGGATGCTCATGCCCGCTCCAGCAGCCAGCGTGGGACCGTGACGCCGCCGTCCGCGAGCGTCGTGAACGCCACCTTCACCCCGGCACCGATGCGCAGCCGCGACGGGTCCACCGAGTTCAGCGGGGCGTCCGGCGCCGCGACCACATTGCCGACCAGACGGATGCGGGGGGCCTCCAGGAGTTCGACGACGACCGCGTTGTACGGGGCCTGGGCGGCGTACGCGGGCAGCAGCGGCGGATGGGGGAGTACGTACGACCAGATGCGGCCGCGGCCGCTCATCCTGCGCCACTGACTGTCGAAGGAGTGGCAGTGCGGGCAGCAGGGCCGGGGCGGAAAGCGCAGCTCGCCGCAGGACGCACAGGCCTGGACGCGCAGTTCGCCCTGTGCGGCGTACTCCCAGAAGGGGGCGCCGTCCTCGTCGACCAGCGGTGTCAGCATCTCAACTCCTCAGCAGAAGGGCCGAAGTGGGCACTCCCTCGCCCGCCGTGACCAGGCAGGTCGTGGCGTCCGGGACCTGCGCGGTGGAGCTGCCGCGCAGCTGCTTCACGCCCTCGTTGATGAGGTTGAAGCCGTGTACGTACGCCTCGCTCAGGCCGCCGCCGCCGGTGTTGACCGGCAGCCGGCCGCCGATCTCCAGCGCGCCGCCCTCGGTGAAGGCCGCGCCCTCGCCCCGCCCGCAGAAGCCATAGCCCTCCAGCGAGAGCGGTATGAGCGGGGTGAACGCGTCGTAGATCTGGGCGACGTCCACGTCCTGCGGGCCGAAGTCGGCCTGCTTCCACAGCTGTCGGGCGGCCGTCCAGGCGGGCCCGGTGAGCGGGTCGTCGTTCCAGTAGTTGACCATCCCGTGGTGCTGGGCGGGCAGGCCCTGGGCGACGGAGTGCACGTACACCGGCGGCCGGCGGCAGTCGCGGGCGCGCTCGGCGCCGACGATCACGCAGGCCAGCGCGCCGTCCGTCTCCAGGCAGTTGTCGAAGAGGCAGAGCGGCTCGCTGATCCAGCGCGAGGTCATATACATGTCGCGGGTCAGCGGCCGTTCGTACATCACCGCGGCCGGGTTCTGGTTGGCGCGGTTGCGGCAGGCGAGGGCGACATTGAAGAGATGGTCGCGGGTGGCGCCGTACTCGTACATATAGCGCCGCGCCAGCATGCCGATCTCGTCGGCGGGGCGCAGCAGTCCGAAGGGGCGGGTCCACTGGCCCGGGGTGGGGAGCTGGACGGCGGTGTTCTTCCAGGGGCGGGGTCCGGAGCCCCTCTTGCGGGAGCGCCAGGCGACCCCCACACTCGCCTGCCCGGTCGTGATCGCCGCGGCGAGATGGGCGATCGTGGCGCAGGAACCGCCTCCGCCGTAGGGGGCCTTGGCGAAGAAGGTCACATCACCGGCGCCGATGGACTTCGCGATCTCGACCTCGTCCGTCTCCTCCATCGTGTACGAGGCGAAGCCGTCGACCTCCGAGGGGTCGATGCCCGCGTCGTCGAGCGCGGCGAGGATGGCCCGGCAGGCCAGGGTCTTCTCGGATTCGGGGAGTTGTTTCGCGAAGGCGGTCTGTCCGATCCCGGCTATCGCGGTTGCGTCCTTGAGGCTCGCCATGTGGGGGAGGGTACAGCTAATCTGACGGGTAGTCAGCTACTGAGTCGGCTACTGCGGGGACGGCAGGAGGGCTTGCGATGCGCGGCGATCTGGAGTGGGGCACCATCCCGAGGCTGGTGCAGAGCGCCGCCGGACGGTACGGGGGCCGGGAGGCCGTCGTCGAGGGGCGCACCAGTGTCTCGTACGGCGAACTCGGCGAGCGCGTCGAGCGCGCGGCCGCCGCCTGCATGGCGTCCGGAGTGGAACCGGGCGACCGGGTCGCCATCTGGGCCCCGAACACCCTCGACTGGATCGTCTCGGCACTCGGCGCGGTCACGGCCGGGGCGGTGCTGGTGCCGCTGAACACCCGCTTCAAGGGCACGGAGGCCGCGTACGTACTCCGGCGCAGCCGTGCAAGGCTCCTCTTCGTCACCGGCACCTTCCTCGGCACCTCGTACGTCGCCTCGCTGCGCCGCGCGGAGGTGGATCTGCCGCACCTGGAGCAGGTCGTGGTCCTCGCGGACAGCGCGCCCGAGGACTACCGCACCTGGAAGGACTTCCTGGCGGGCGGCGACGGCGTCCCGGCGGCCGAGGTACGCACCCGGGCGGACTCGGTGGACCCCTCGGCCCCCTCCGACATCATCTTCACCTCGGGCACCACCGGCAGCCCCAAGGGGGCTGTCATCACCCACGCCCAGACGCTGCGCTGCTACGACGTGTGGAGCGAGCTCGCGGGGCTGCGCGAGGGGGACCGCTATCTGATCGTGAACCCGTTCTTCCACACCTTCGGCTACAAGGCGGGCATCATCGCGTGTCTGACGCGGGGCGCGACGATGGTGCCGCAGCCGGTCTTCAACGTGGACACGGTGCTTGCGAACATCGCCGCCGAGCGCATCTCGGTGCTGCCGGGACCGCCGACGCTGCACCAGTCCCTGCTCGACCACCCGGCCCGCGACCAGCACGATCTGTCCGCGTTGCGTCTCGTGGTCACGGGCGCGGCGGTCGTTCCGCTCCAGCTGGTCGAACGGCTGCACAGCGAGCTGCGGATCGCGACGGTGCTGACGGCGTACGGCCTCTCGGAGGCGAGCGGCATCGTCACGATGTGCCGCCGCGGCGACGCTCCCGCGACGATCGCGGCCACCTCGGGGCGGGCGATCCCCGACACGGAGGTCCGCGTCATGGCTCCGCCCGGCGAACCGGGCGAGGTGCTGGTGCGCGGACACCATGTGATGCAGGGCTACTTCGAGGACCCGCACGAGACGGCGAAGGTCATCGACGAGGAGGGGTGGCTGCACACCGGCGACGTCGGCGTGCTGGACGCGGCGGGCAATCTCCGTATCACCGACCGGATCAAGGACATGTTCATCGTCGGCGGCTTCAACGCCTACCCGGCCGAGATAGAGCAACTGCTGGGCCTGCACCCGGATATCGCGGACATCGCGGTGATCGGTGTCCCCGACACGCGACTGGGCGAGGTGGGCAAGGCGTACGCGGTACGGCACCGGGGCTCGACGCTCACGGCGGACGATCTGATCGCGTGGTCGCGGCGGGAGATGGCGAACTACAAGGTGCCGCGGGAGGTCGAGTTCGTGAGCGAGCTGCCGAGGAATGCGAGCGGCAAGGTGCTGAAGACGGAACTGCGGTCGCGGTCGCGGGCCTGAGGGTGCGGCTCCTTGCCGGGTGCCGCTCTCCCCGGTTCGGATCCGGACATGCCGCGGCCGCGACGGCTCCCCTCCGCGCCGTCGCGGCCGCACCCCGTCCGAGTGGAGTCCGGATCAGCCCTTGGGCGGGGCCGGTGCGTGGTGGTCCATGGTGGTGATGGTGCCGTCGGCCGGCGGGGCCGGCGCGTGGTGGTCCATCGTGGTGACGGTGCCGTCGACGGGCGGCACGGGCGCGTGATGGTCCAACGGGGTGGCGGCACCGTCGACCGGCGGGACCGGCGCGTGGTGGTCCAACGGAGTGACGGCACCGTCGGCGCTGAATCCGCCGACCGGCGGCGCGGGCGCGTGGTGGTCCATCGTGGTGAACTCTTCTGGCTTCTTCTCGGTGTTGCTCATCTTTCTGTCCCCCATGGGATTGCCCGACTTTACCGAAGGTGGCCTTCTGCCCGGCAACTCCCCCGAGGGTCGCCGGACAGAAGGCCGGGGGACCGGCTCACCCCCCGCTGAGGTGTGGGTCCCAGGTGATCCGCCTGCCCCCCGACGCGACGGATCGACTGCTATGGAGCATGTCGGACGAGCATAAACATTCGATGAACGTCCTGGCAGGGAGCTGTCACGCGGGCTGTCACGCCGCACTGAGCGGGGCGAGCAGGCCACGTACCTCCTCGGCCTCCGCTGCACCCGACTGCTCGTGCAGGAACAGCGCCTCGCGCCAGCAGGCACGTGCGCGGTCCGTCTGGCCCAGGCTGTCCAGCGCCCTGCCCAGCGTAGTCAGCACGTTGGCCCGGGTCCGGTCGCCGCCCATGCAGCCGATCGCGAGCGCCTGCTCGGCATGCTGCGCGGCGTGTGCCGGGCGGCGGGCCGAGAGGTGCGCCTGAGCGATTCGGAAAAGCGTGGTCCCCTCCCACAGACGCTGTCGGTTCGTCTCGAACTGCTCCAGTGCCTCGGCCAGCTGTTCCAGCGCCTCGGTGTGGCGGTCGGCCTGAGTGAGCGCAACCCCGAGTGCGTAACGGGCATTGGCCAGCCGGAGCGTGTGCCCGATCCGTTCGTATATCGCGATGCCCTGTTCGGCGAGCGAGATGCCCTGCGTCGTGTGGCCCATGGCGACATGGATGCGTGAGAGGTTGCACAGGGCACTCGCCTCGCACGGCAGGTTGCCGTCGGCTCGGGCCCCCTCCCTCGCACGGCGCAGATGGTCTATGGCCTCGTGGTTGCGCCCCTGGACCAGGGCGATGATGCCGCGGTCGTTGTCCGTCCAGTAGACCGGTGCCGGGTCCTCTGCCGACTCCGCGAGCATCGCGGCCTGCTTGGCTTCCTTGTCCGCCTCGTCGTAGCGGCCCGCGACCAGATGGACATTGGTCAGCGAGGTTCGCGCGCGCCCTTCCGCACGGACGTCGCCGGCGGCGCGCGCTGCGTCGAGTGCCGAGAAAGCCACGGTTTCGTACACCTTGGAGTTGGCGCCGGACTCCGTCAGGTCCTGTGCGGCCCACAGCAGGTCTACGGCACGCCGCAAACGGTCGTCGGTGGTCGACTGCTGCGCGCACGCCAGCAGGCAGTTCGCCTCGGTGTACAGCCAGTCCTGCGCATCGTGCCGGTCCGTGAATGCCAGGCCCTCGTAGGACGTGGGCTCCAGATGGTCGACCACCCGGTCGCCCGGGCGCTCGATCGCGAACACCTTCGCCGCTGTCGCCAGATAGAAGTCGAGCAGTCGCGAAAGTGCCAACTCCCGTTCCACCGGCGGATGTTCGTCGCGCTCGGCGCATGCACGCGCGTAGAGACGCACCAGGTCGTGGTAGCGATACCTGCCGGGCGCCGCCGACTCCAGGAGCGAGGTGTCCACCAGCGCCTCCAGCAGATCTTCGGTCTCCTGAGGCGGCAGGTCGAGTACGGCCGCGGCCGCGGCGAGCGACATGTCGGGGCCGTCGGCGAGGCCGAGCAGGCGGAAGGCGCGGGCCTGGCCCGGTTCCAGCTGGCCGTAGCCGAGTTCGAAGGTGGCCTTCACCGCGAGGTCTCCGGCCTGGAGTTCGTCGAGGCGGCGGCGCTCGTCCGCCAGCTTCGCGGCCAGTACCGAGACCGTCCAGGTGCGCCGCGCCGCGAGCCGCGACGCCGCGATACGGATCGCGAGCGGCAGGAAACCGCACGCCGCGACCACATCGAGGGCCGCCTCCCGCTCCGCGGTGACCCGCTCCTCGCCCACGATCCGGGTGAAGAGCTGCAGCGCCTCCTCCGGCGACATCACATCCAGGTCGACCAGATGCGCCCCCGCCAGGTCGACCATCCTGACCCGGCTGGTGATCAGGGCCGCGCACCCCGCCGTACCGGGGAGCAGTGGCCGGATCTGGGCGGCGTCACGCGCGTTGTCCAGCAGTACGAGGATCCGGCGGCCGTCCAGCGTCGAGCGATAGAGCGCGGCCCGCTCGTCGAGGGTGTCCGGAATGGCCGAGTCCGCGGTGCCCAGCGCGCGCAGAAAGGCGCCGAGCACGGTCTCGGGCTCGGCCGCGCGGTTGCCGGCGCCCTGCAGGTCGACGTACAGCTGACCGTCCGGGAAGTGCGGCCGGGCCTCGTGCGCCACATGGACCGCGAGAGTCGTCTTGCCGACGCCGCCGATGCCCGCGAGCGCCGAGACGGCCATGACGGAGCCCTCGGCGGTGGCGAGCTGGTCGCCCAGTTCGCGTACGAAGGAGGCGCGCCCGGTGAAGTCCGGGACAGTGGCGGGCAGTTGCGCGGGCCGGGTGACCTGGGGGGCCGAGGCCCGCTCCTCGCTCGGGCGGGCCAGCTCCGCGTCGGCCTGCAGAATGCGCTGCTGAAGCTGGGCGAGTTCGGGCCGGGGGTCGACGCCGAGCTCCTCGGCGAGCAGCCGGCGCGTGTCCGCGTACACGGCGAGCGCCTCGGCCTGCCGTCCGCTGCGGTACAGGGCCAGCATCAGCAGCTCACGCAGCCGCTCGCGCAGCGGGTGCTCGGCGGTGAGCGCGGTCAGCTCCGAGACGGCCTCGGCATGGCAGCCGACCTCCAGGTCCAGGTCGAGCCGGGTCTCCAGGAGTTGGAGCCGCCACTCCTCAAGACGGGCGCGCTCGTTCTCGGCGTACGGCCCCGGCACATTGGCGAGCGGCTCGCCGTCCCACAGCCCCAGCGACTTGTTGATCAGCACGCGGGCCTGTCCGCGGTCCCCGGCGGCGCGCGCCTTCTCCGCCCCGGTGGCGAGCTCCTGTGCCACCGCGAGGTCGAGTGAGTCGCGCCTGACCCTGAGCGCATAGCCGCCGGACTCGCTGACCAGGGCCTGCGAGGAGAGGACCTTGCGCAGCCTGGACGCGTACGTACGGACGGCCGCGAGCGCCTGGGACGGCGGGTCCTCGCCCCAGATCGCGTCGATCAGCTCGGAGGCGGTCGCAGTACGGCCGTTGCGCAGCAGCAGCGCGGCCAGCAGGGCACGTTGCTGCGGCGACCCGGACGGCAGGCTCTCCCCGCCGTGCCAGGCACGCACCGGGCCGAGCACACTGAAGCGCAGGTCAATGACGCCGCCCTGCACCGGAGCGCGCTGCTCCGGTACTCGTGGCCCGCTGTCACGGTCCATAGCTGCCCCCTGCCCCCGAACTGCCGGTATCGCCCTCGACAGTCTGCCCTGTGCGGGGCGGCCCCGTCAGCAGCGGGGCACTTCCTCCTCGCCCCCCTGCCCGCGTCCGGTTGTCGGCTAAACCACTTCTGACGATCTTCACCGGTCCGCTCCTCCGCTTCCCCGAGCCTTCTTCGCCTTCAGGGCGTCGAGCAGTTCCGGGGTGTCCATGCACCAGAGGGGTCGCCTGACCATTCCTACTAGCTGACGAACCGTCAGATCAACGCTACGGTGGAGCACATGGAGACCTTCCCGAAGATCATCTCGGTGGACGACCACACGGTTGAGCCCCCCAACGTCTGGCGGGACCGGCTCCCGTCGAAGTACCAGGACATCGGCCCGCGCATCGTCCGTGCGCCGCTGAAGGAAATGACCTTCATGGGCGGCAGGTTCGCCCCTGTGATGGGCGCGAAGGGGGACGAGGGCCCGATGGGCGACTGGTGGGTGTACGAGGATCTGCACCGCCCGTTGACCCGCCTCGACACCGCCGTCGGCTACTCCCGCGACGAGATCAAGCTCGAAGTCATCACGTACGAACAGATGCGTACGGGCTCGTTCAGCGTGCCGGAGCGCCTCGCTGACATGGACGTCAACCACGTCCAGTCCGCGCTCTGCTTCCCGACCTTCCCGCGCTTCTGCGGCCAGACCTTCACCGAGGCCAAGGACCGCGAGCTGGGGCTGCTCGGCGTGCGGGCGTACAACGACTGGATGGTCGAGGAGTGGTGCGGCCCCGAGGCGCACGGCCGCCTCATCCCGCTCACGCTCATCCCCCTGTGGGACGCGGAGCTCGCGGCGGCCGAGGTCCGCCGTAACGCGGCGCGGGGAGTGAGGGCCGTGGCCTTCTCGGAAATCCCTCCGCACCTCGGCCTCCCCTCCGTCCACACGGACGAGTGGGACCCCTTCCTGCGGGCGTGCGACGAGACGGGGACGGTGGTCGCGATGCACATCGGCTCGTCCTCGAAGATGCCGTCCACCTCGGCGGACGCCCCACCGGCTGTCGGCTCGACGATCACCTTCGCCAACTGCTGTTTCTCGATGGTCGACTGGCTGATGAGCGGCAAGTTCGAGCGCTTCCCGAACCTCAGGATCATGTACGCGGAGGGCCAGATCGGCTGGATCCCGTACATCCTGGAGCGCGCGAACGTGGTCTGGGAGGAGAACCGCGGCTGGGGCGGCGTGGCGGACAAGGTCCACCGGCCGCCGTCCGAGCTTTTCGCCGAGCATGTCTACGGCTGCTTCTTCGACGACGCCTTCGGGCTGAAGAACCTGGACGCCATCGGGGTCGCGAACGTCCTGTACGAGACGGACTACCCGCACTCCGACTCGACCTGGCCGAAGTCGAAGGAGGTCGGTCAGTCACAGATGGGCCACCTGGCGCCGGACGTGGTGGAGCGGATCGTGCGCGGCAATGCGATCGAGCTGCTGGGGCTTACGGCGGACGGACTGTGGCCGGGCCCCGGGGCGTAGCCCGGCGCCCTGGGGATACCGCGCCGACCGCGCTCCCAGCGCTCCCGGCGCGTGCGCCCCGGCAGGGACGGTGGTGGGGGTCTCACCGTGACTTTTGTCTGTGCCGCCGCCACCATGTGGGACATGACGCTGCCCCTCGCCGAAGCCGAGAAGATCCTCGCCGACAACTTCGCCCCCTGGGTGCTCGACCTGGGCCTGACCGTCGTCGAGGCCGGTGAACTCCACGCCGTGCTGCGGCTGCCGTGGTCGGACCGGCTGGCCCGCGAAGGCGGCGGAATCTCCGGGCAGGCCCTCATGGCCGCTGCGGACACCGCCACGGTGATCGCCGTGTCCTCGGCGCGCGGTGCCTTCGTCCCCATGACGACCGTGCAGCAGTCCAGTACCTTCCAGCGCGCGGTCGTGGGCGCCGATGTACTGGTCGACGCCCGGATCACCAAGCTCGGCAAGCGGATGGCGTTCGCGGACATCACGATGACGGCCGAGGGCTCCGAGCATGTGGCGGCCCGAGCCTCCACGGTCTACGCCCTGCTCGGCTGAGCCCGGCTGTTTCCTGCCCGAAGGGCCGTTGTCAGTGGCGGGGTGTTCAATCGGAGCATGTCCATCAGGCGTGAGCGTGCCAATGTCGATCCCCTCTCCCACCAGCCTCCTGTCCCCGACAAGGAGCTCGTCGTCAGGGGCGAGGACTGGTACGGCCGTGATCTGTCGGGGCAGAGATTCGCGCGCCACACCTTCTACGACTCCGACTGGACCGAGGTCGTCAACGACGGCGGCATTTTCGACGAGTGCACCTTCTCCGGGATCAAGTTCAACGCATCGCGGCACACCAATGCCGCGTTCACCAACTGCACCTTCAAGGGGTGCACGTTCTTCGACACCCGCTTCGAGCAGTGCAAGACCGTCGGCAGCCTCTTCCAGCGGTGCACCTTCAGCCTCTTCGCGGTGGCAGGCGGGGACTGGTCCTTCGTCGGGCTGCCGGGGGCCGATCTGCGCAAGGCGGTCTTCGAGGGCGTACGGATGAGGGAGGCCGATCTCACGGCCGCCCGGCTGGAGGGGGCGACCTTCGCCCGGGTCGATCTGTCCGGGGCGATGCTGCACGGTGCCAAGCTCACCGGGGCCGATCTGCGTGGCAGCGATCTGTCCTCGCTCGACCCTCTGACCGTCGAGCTCGCCGGGGCGAAGATCGACCTGGAGCAGGCCGCCGTCATGGCCACCGCGCTGGGGTTCGATGTGAGCTGATTCCGGCGCCCTGCGCACACCTCTTGTCTGATGGTTCGTCAGGTACGACGATGACCTCCGTCGTCGTAATTGACGAAGCGTCAGCTCAGGCAGGGAGGCGTCGCGGTGCATGTGCAGGTACTGCCCAAGGGGCGGCTGTCGTACGGGATGCAGCTCCCGGTCCAGTCGCAGAGCACCCTCTACGCCGAGCCGTGGGAGGCCGACACCGGCGCCGAGGATCTTGCCGAGATCGCCAGGACGGCCGACCGTACCGGGTTCGCCTACCTCGCGACCTGCGACCATGTGGCGATCCCGCGGCGGCTCGCCGGTGCGATGTCGACGGTCTGGTACGACCCGGTGGCGACCCTGGCCTTCCTCGCCGGGATCACTGAGCACGTCCTGCTGCTCAGCCATGTCGCCGTCGTGGGGCTGCGGCACCCCCTCGTGACCGCCAAGCAGTACGCCACCGTCGACCATCTCTCGGGCGGGCGGCTGATCCTCGGGGTGGGGGCCGGGCATGTGCAGGAGGAGTTCGAGGCGCTGGGTGCCGACTTCACCGGCCGCGGGCGCGTGCTGGACGAGACGATCGACGCGCTGAAGGCCGCCCTCGGGCCCGATGAGTACCCGCAGTTCAGCGGCGAACGGTTCTCCTTCAGCGGGCTCGGGCAGCGGCCCAGGCCCGTCCAGGAGCGGATCCCCCTCTGGGTGGGCGGCTCCTCGACCGCCGCCGTGCGCCGGGCAGCCGTACGGGGTGACGGCTGGCTGCCCCAGGGTGACCCGCGTACGAAACTCCCTGCCCAGATAGACAGGCTGAAGGCCCTGCGCCAAGAAGCAGGCATCACCGAACCCATCGAGATCGGTGCCATCACCGAGCCGCTGTATGTGGGAGACGCGAGCTGGGACATCGGGCGGCGCACCCTGACCGGCAAGCCCGACGCCATCGCCGAGTCGCTGCGCGCCTACGCCGCGATGGGCGTGCACCAGATCCAGATCCGGTTCCGCAGCCGGAGCCGCACGGAACTCACCGACCAGATGGCGGCCTTCGCCGCGGGCGTTGCTCCGCACCTGAACCGAGGAGAGTGACATGGGAAAGCTCGACGGACGCGTCGTCCTCATCACGGGCGCGGCGCGCGGCCAGGGCGAGCAGGAGGCGCGTCTCTTCGCGGCGGAGGGTGCGAAGGTGGTGCTCGCCGATGTGCTGGACGACCAGGGTGAGGCGCTGGCCAAGGAACTGGACGAGGAGCTGGGTGAGGGCACTGCCGCGTACGTCCGTCTCGATGTGAGCCGGGAGGCCGACTGGGCCGCCGCCGTCGCGGCCGCCAAGGACGCCTTCGGCAAGATCGACGGCCTCGTCAACAACGCCGGAATCCTCCGCTTCAACGAGCTGGTCTCCACCCCGCTGGAGGAGTTCCAGCTGATCACGCAGGTCAACCAGGTCGGCGCCTTCCTCGGCATCCGCAGTGTCGCGCCCGAGATCGAGGCGGCGGGCGGCGGCACGATCGTCAACACCGCCTCGTACACGGCCCTGACGGGAATGGCGGGCGTGGGTGCGTACGCCGCGACCAAGCACGCGATCCTCGGGCTGACCCGGGTCGCCGCGCTTGAACTGGCGGCCAGGAAGATCCGGGTCAACGCGATCTGCCCGGGCGCGGTGGACACCCCGATGAGCAATCCGGACGGCGTGGACCCCGACGCCGTGGCGGAGCTCTACAAGAAGCTCGTGCCGCTGGGCCGGATCGGGCAGCCGGAGGAGGTGGCGAGGCTGGCCCTCTTCCTGAGCAGCGAGGACTCCTCGTACATCACCGGGCAGCCGTTCGTCATCGACGGCGGCTGGCTGGCCGGCGTCGGCCTCTTCTGACTGGTCATCAGGTATTGACGGCGCCTGTGCGCGGTGGAACAGTCGACGGCATCGAGAGATCTGACGGTATGTCAGAAACGTAGGGACGGTGAACCCCCTTGGAATTCGGGCTCTTTGTACAGGGATACGTCGGCAAGCGCGCCGAGACCGACCCGCTCGCCGAGCACAAGGCGCTGATGGAGGAGACCGAGTACGTCATCCAGGCGGACAAGTCCGGGTTCAAGTACGCCTGGGCCTCCGAGCACCACTTCCTGGAGGAGTACTCGCACCTCTCGGCCAACGATGTGTTCCTCGGCTACCTCGCGCACGCGACGGACCGGATCCATCTGGGCTCGGGGATCTTCAACCCGCTGGCGCCCGTGAACCACCCCGTGAAGGTCGCCGAGAAGGTTGCCATGCTCGACCATCTCTCCGAAGGCCGCTTCGAGTTCGGGTCGGGGCGGGGCGCCGGCTCGCACGAGATCCTGGGGTTCATACCGGGCGTGACCGATATGAACTACACCAAGGAACTCTGGGAAGAGACCATCGCCGAATTCCCCAAGATGTGGCTCCAGGAGGAGTACGTCGGCTTCCAGGGCAAGCACTGGTCGCTGCCGCCGCGCAAGGTGCTGCCGAAGCCGTACGGGAAGTCCCACCCGGCGATGTGGTACGCGGCCGGGTCGCCGCCGTCGTACGCCATGGCCGCGAAGAAGGGGCTCGGGGTCCTCGGCTTCAGCGTGCAGAAGGTCTCCGACATGGAGTGGGTGCTGGAGCAGTACAAGACGGCGATCATCGAGGCGGAGCCGGTCGGTGACTTCGTCAACGACAACGTGATGGTGACATCGACGGCGATCTGCGCGCCGACGCACGAGGAGGCGGTGCGCATCGCCGCGGGCGGCGGGCTGCACTATCTCCAGTCGCTGGTCTTCCGCTACCACGACACGTTCCCGCGGCCCGAGGGCTTCCCCGTGTGGCCGGAGACCCTGCCCGAGTTCAACGAGGAGATCATCGAACTCCTCATCGCCGAGGAACTGCTGATCTGCGGCGACCCGGACGAGGTCCTGACCCAGTGCAAGCGGTGGGAGCAGGCGGGGGCGGACCAGCTGAGCTTCGGGCTGCCGATCGGGATCTCGCGGGAGGACACGCTGAGGTCGATCCGGCTGATCGGTGAGCATGTGATCCCGAAGATCGACACGGATCCGGTCCACAGGACGACGAGGTTCCGCGAGGCGTCGGGGTCGTAGGCCGGCCTTTCCCGAACTGGGGGCAAGCCCCCAGCCCCCCGCGCCTCAATCGCCGGAGGGGCTCATTTTGAGCCCGTCCGGCGATTGAGGACACGCGGCCGAAGGTCGCGTTCGTGGGTCCGGGGGCGAAGCCCCCGAGTCCGCGCCGCGCAGCAGGCGCGAGGGGTCTGGGGCTTGTCCCCAGTTACGGGATGGGGGTACCTCCCACGGCCGCCAGGCCGTAGGGGGAGGGCGGGTAGGGGGAAAGCCCCCCGCCCCCAGAGACCGGCGGCGGCCTCCCGGACCGCCGCCCCCCGCCCCGGCCGGAGCCCCCCTCGGCAGCGGCCTGCCGCAGCGGCGCCCCGGCCGGGGCCACGAACCATCCGCGTACGGAAGGGATCCGTCATGCTCGACCACCTCATTCGCGCCGCGACCGTCGTGGACGGCACCGGCGCGCCCGCGTACGTCGCCGACGTAGGGATACGGGACGGCCGCATCGCCCTCATCGCCGCCCCCGGGACCGTCGACGAGGAGGCCGTGACGAGCGAGGACGCGTCCGGGCTCGTCCTCACGCCCGGGTTCGTCGACCCGCACACGCACTACGACGCGCAGCTGTTCTGGGACCCGTACGCCACCCCCTCCATGAACCACGGCGTGACCACCGTCGCCGGCGGCAACTGCGGCTTCACTCTTGCCCCCTTGAACCCCGCCCGGCCCGAGGACGCCGACTACACGCGCCGCATGATGTCCAAGGTCGAGGGCATGTCCCTGGTCGCCCTCGAGGAGGGCGCGCCCTGGAACTGGCACACCTTCGGCGAGTACCTGGACGCGCTGGACGGCCGGATCGCCGTCAACGCGGGCTTCATGGTGGGTCACTGCGCCCTGCGCAGGTATGTCATGGGCCCGGACGCGGTCGGTGGTCAGCCCACTCCCGAGCAACTGGAGGAGATGCTCGGGCTCTTCCACGACGCGATGGAGGCGGGCGCGTGGGGTCTGTCCACCACCCAGTCCTCCACCCACTCCGACGGCGACGGCAAACCCGTCGCCTCGCGCCATGCCGAGCCGGAAGAACTTCTCGCACTGTCGCGCGCCGTCGCCGAGCACGAGGGCACCCAGCTCGAAGCGATCGTCGCGGGCTGCCTCGACCAGTTCAGCGACGCGGAGATCGATCTCTTCGTCGAGATGACCGTGGCCGCCGGACGGCCGCTGAACTGGAACGTCCTCACCATCGACGCCTCCGTCCCCGAGCGCGTCCCGCGCCAGCTGATCCCCGGCGAGCGCGCCCGCCGACGCGGCGGCCGGATCGTCGCCCTCACCATGCCGATCCTCACGCCCATGAACATGTCGCTCGGCACCTTCTGCGCGCTGAATCTGATCCCGGGCTGGGGCGAGATCCTCGGCCTGCCCGTCCCCGAGCGGATCGGAAAACTCCGCGACCCCGCCGTACGCGCCGAAATGCTCCAGCGGGCCGAATCCAAGGAGGCCGGCGTCTTCCGCCGCCTCGCCGACTTCGGCCGCTACGTCATCGGCGACACCTACTCCAAGGAGAACGAGGGCCTCAGCGGGCGGGTGGTGAAGGACATCGCGGCCGAGCGCGGGCAGGACGCCTTCCACTGCCTCGTCGACATCTGCGCCAACGACGAGCTGCGTACGGTCCTTTGGCCCATGCCCACCGACAACGACCCCGCCTCCTGGGAGCTGCGCCGGCAGACCTGGCAGCACGAGGACGTCATGCTCGGCGGCTCCGACGCGGGCGCGCACCTGGACCGGATGTGCGGGGCGCCGTACACCACCCGCTTCATCGGCGACTGTCTGCGCGGCCGCAAGCTCGTCGGCCTGGAGGAGGCGGTGAAGATGCTCACCGACGACCCGGCGCGCCTCTTCGGCCTGCGCGAACGCGGACGTGTGCACGAGGGCTGGCACGCGGACCTGGTCCTGTTCGACCCGGCACGGATCGAGGCGGGCCCGGCGACGCTCGTACACGATCTGCCGGGCGACAGCCCGCGCCTGGACGCGAAGGCGATCGGCATCGTGTCGGTGCGGGTCAACGGCGTCGAGACGATACGGGACGACCGGGTGACGGGCGCGGTGCCGGGCAAGGTGCTGCGCTCGGGCCGCGACACAAGGACGGTGTCAACCAAGTGAAGGGCCAAGTGAAGGGCCAAGTGAAAGGCCAGGCGAAAGGCCAAGCGAACGACCCACAGCGGCTGTACGCACAGCGGCTGTTCATTGCGGGAGAGTGGGTCGAGCCGGACGGCGGCCACTACGAGGTGATCAACCCGGCGACCGAGGAAGTCGTGGGGCTCGCCCCGGAAGCGAGCCGCGAGCAGGTGTACGCCGCGGCCGCCGCCGCCCGCGAGGCCTTCGCCGCCTGGTCGCGCACGAAACCGGAGGAGCGTGCCCGGATCCTCGACGCGGCCGCCGACATCATCCAGCGCGAGGCCGAGCCGTACGCCGCCCTCGCGCGCGCCGAGAGCGGCGCGACCACCGCCACCGCGCGCGGCATGCAGGTCGCGGTGGGCGCGGCCCGCTTCCGGCGGTATGCGAAGGGCGCGCTGGAGCCCGTGGAGCAGGCGCTGCCCCCGCAGATCAACGCCGCGGGCCCGATGGGGAAGGCGGGCGTTCTCGGGGCGCTCGCCGTACGCCGCCCGGTCGGCGTCGTCACCTGCATCACCTCGTACAACAACCCGTGGGCCAACCCGGCCGGCAAGGTCGCGCCCGCGCTCGCGATGGGCAACACGGTCGTCGTGAAGCCCGCCCCGCAGGATCCGCTCTCCGTCTATCGCCTGGCCGAGGCCCTGGCGGAAGCGGGCGCGCCGCCGGGCGTCGTGAACGTGGTGACCGGCTCCGCGCCCGCCGTCGGCGAGGCCGCAGTCGACTCCCCGGACGTCGACATGGTCAGCTTCACCGGCTCGACGGCCGTCGGGCAGCGCATCGCCGAGGTCTGCGGCTGCACTATGAAGCGCCAGTTGATGGAGCTTGGCGGCAAGGGCGCGGCACTCGTCTTCGACGACGCGGACGTGGATCTGGCGGTACTGGGCATCGGGACCACGTTCTCCTTCTACAGCGGTCAGATCTGTACGGCGCCGACGCGCGTGATCGCACAGCGCGGCATCTACGACCTCCTGGTCGAGAAGCTGACCGGCTGTCTGACGTACATGAAGGTCGGCGACCCGGCGGAGCAGGGCACCGTCGTCGGCCCGGTCATCTCCGCGGCCCACCGCGACCGGGTCGAGTCGTACATCGAACTGGGGAAGAAGGAGGGCGCGCGCCTGGTCGCGGGCGGCGAGCGCCCCGCGTACGAGAGGGGCTTCTACGTCGCCCCGACACTCTTCGCGGACTGCACGAACGACATGCGGGTGGTGCGGGAGGAGATCTTCGGCCCGGTGGTCGTGGTCGTGCCCTTCGACGACGAGGAGGAGGGCGTGGCGCTGGCGAACGACAGCGACTACGGCCTGCTCGACTACGTCTGGTCGGGCGATGTGGCGCGGGCGTTCCGGGTGGCGGGTCTGCTGCGGGCCGGGGGCGTCGGGGTCAACACCATCGGCCGCAATATGGAGGCGCCTTTCGGGGGCTTCAAGAGGAGCGGTGTGGGCCGGGACGTGGGGTCGTACGCGCTGCACGCGTACAGCGAGATGCAGGCGGTGGTGTGGCCCGGCTGAGGCCTTCCGCACGCCACAGCCGCGGCGGCACGCCGGTTCGTCTCCCCACCAAGGAGCCGAACCGGCGCTTCGTGCCGGTGATTTCTCCGGCGCTCAGGTACCGAGGAAGATCGGGTTGGTGAAGGCCGCGAGCGGGCCCGGCAGACCCGGGACCACCACCGCATGCCGCACCTCCGCCCGAACGTACGCCGCGTAGGAGGCCGTCGTACGCCACTCCACCGCCCCCGTCCCGGACGCCGCGAGCGCCGCCGTGTGCAGCACGCCCTGGTCGGTCACGAAGCGCACCGAGCAGTCCGGAGCACCCGTGACCTCCAGACGTACCGTCACCGGATCGTCGGCCTCGACGTGGAGTCGCTCGCCGATGCCCGCGTGCTGGCCGCGCCCGCCCGCCGCCGAGAAGTCGAGCGAGACCGCCTTCGACTCGGCGACATAGCTGCGCCCGGCCCGGATGCCGTCCAGGATCGCGTCGCGGGTGAGACTTTCGGCGAGGACGACGGTCTGCGGGGTGCCGACCGGGTCCGGGTGGCGGTGCGCGTCGCTGTTGCCCATCGCCGGAGTCCAGCGCCGTCCGGAGCGTACGGACGCGACCAGTGTGTTGTCCCAGGACTGGAGGGAGACCTCGTCGTCGGGGGTGTATGCGCCGTTCCACACCTCCACCGCGTCCGCCTCGCCGAAGCCGAACTTCCAGTTGCAGCCGATGCAGGTGGCGTGCGGATGGGCCGGGACGACCAGGCCGCCGGCGCGGCGGATCACGCGGGCGTAGTGGCCGAAACGGTTGTCGCGGGCCCGGTAGCGCCAGTCGACGAAGGTCCCCGGGTCGGTGCCGAGCGCGACCACGTGCCCGTTGCGCGTGGTGACCTCCTCACCCGTGAGGATCAGCAGGTCGTCGCCCGCCTGGTCGGCCCAGTGCGGGTGCGCGGCGTGCGTGTTGTGCTCGGAGGTGTTGATGAAGTCGAGCCCCGCGGCGCGGGCGAGCGCGGCGATCTCGGCGGGGGTGCGTTTGCCGTCCGAGTACCAGGAGTGCAGATGGCAGTCGCCGCGGTACCAGTCGCGGCCGCGCCCCTTGGCCCGCTCCGGCGGATAGACCGGCGTCGGGGTCTTGCCGGGCGCGCCGTACCGCAGCGTGATGGTGACTTCGTACACGAGACCCTGCGGCGCGACCGTGTACGGCCCCAGCGCGATGCTCCAGGTGCCGGGACGCACCGGCCCCGGGATGTAGCCGGGCGTCGCGTCGTCCGCGCGGATGAAGAACTCCGTACGAGCGCCGCCCGACCAGCCGCGGAAGCCCTTCCCGCCGAGCTCGGTGCCGCGCTCGTCGAAGATGCCGATGTCGAGGGCGTTGCCCTGGGTGCCGGCCGGGACGACCGGCCGTTCGTAGGTGTACGAGACGCGGAGCTCGCGTACACCGCGCGGGATCTCGACGGGCAGATAGACGAAGTCGGGGGAGCCGGGCGGCAGCGTGCCGCGTACGACCTGGGTGTGTTCGTCCTCGGTGTTCTCGCCGTTGCCCGGGTTCGGGGCGGCGTTCGCGAAGCTCACAGTGCCCAACGTAAGCGCCGCAGCGGCTCCCGTCACGAGCAGTCCGCGTCTACCCATCGCGTGTTGTCCCGCATGTTGTGCCGCGTGTTGTGCCGAGTTTTCGTCGTTGCACATGCCGTCGGCTCCCCAGGGTGTTGAGAAGGACAGGAGTGATGCACTCAAACCCTGGTATTGAGCAGTGAACGGCCGTACAAGGGAAGGGGGTTGGCAGGTTGCGTCGTTGTTGCGGGTACTGCGGGGTGCTTCGCGGACCGCCCGAGAACCTCATGCCCTGGCATGCTCCGCGACCGCCGGCACCCGCCGCACCCGTCGCTTGCCCACCTTGCTGCCCACCAGGCCCAGCAGGAAGGCCACGGGCATCGACACGAGGGCGACCGTCTGGAGCGGGAACCAGTCGAGGTGCCACTCAGGGAAGAGGGACAGGGGGTTTCCGGAGAAGACCGGGCCGGAGATCTGGAGTCCGATGGCGCTGAACAGGCCTCCGTACAGCGTCCAGAGCAGGCCGGTTCGCGTGTAGCCGCTCCAGAACAGTGAGTACACCAGTGCCGGAAGCAGGCAGGAGGCCGCCACTGCCAGGGAGAGAGCCGACAGGAAGAGGACGTTCCATCCCTGGACCCAGACCGCCAGAAAGATGCTCAGTAGTCCGACGCCGGCGGACGCCAGCCGTGCGGCGGCCACCTCTCGGCCCTCGGTTGTGCGTCCACGGCGCAGGACATGCGTGTACAGGTCGTGGGCGACTGCCCCGGCGGCTGCCAGCGTGACGCTCGCCACGACGGCCAGCGTGGTGAGGAACACGGCGGACGAAACCAGAACGACGAGCACTGCCCCGCCCGTGTCGGTGGCCGAGCCGCCCGCCAGCTCGCTGGTGAGCAGCAGCAGGGTGCTGTTGCCTCCCGGATCCGCGGCCATGATCGCCGGGGCTCCGATCAACCCGGCGGCTGCCAGGCCCATCAGCGCCAGGGTGAGGCAGAAGGCGCCGACGATGAAGATGGTGTGGCGCACGGTGCGGCGCGCGGTGGCCGCGTCGGGAGCGGTGTTGATATGCATGGCGACGTGGGGCAGGCACGCCGCTCCCAGCACGATGGTGATCATCAGGCCGATGAAGTCGAGGGTGCCTTCCGGCTCGGTGCTGCTTGCGAACCGGAGGCCGGGACGCATATAGCCGGCGGGACGGCCGCTGCCCACTCCGGCGGCGTCGACCAGGGAGTCGGTGCTCCAGTGGAAACGATGGAGGAGTACGGCCGTCACAGCCAGGGCCGCGCCGAGCAGCACCACCGTCTTGATCGCCTGAATCACGACCGTGCCACGCATGCCGCCGAACACCGTGGCGCAGACGACCAGCAGGCCGATCATGACGACGGCTGTCTGTTCCGCGCCCGGACCGGACACTCCCAGCAGCGTCGTGGTGGTCACTCCCGCACCGGAGAGCTGCACGACCAGGTACGGGACGCAGACGCTCAAGGTCACGACGGCGGCCGCGATTCGCACGGCGGGCCCCGGGGTCCGCAGCGCAAAGGTGTCTCCGAGGGTGTAGCCGACGCGCTCGCGCAGGGGAGTGGCGAGCAGCAGGAGCACCCCGAGTGACAGCAGGGTGCACAGGGCGATGAACAGGCCGTCGTAGCCGAAGACCGCGACGCTTCCCGTGGTCCCGAGCACCGTGGCCGCGGACAGGTACACGCCGGACAGCACGAGAGCCCCCCGCAGGGGACGCAATCTGCGACTGGCTGTGTAGAAGTCGTTGACCCGGTCTCTCTCAGGGCCACTGAGAACGCAGATGAACAGGATGGGGACGATGAACGCCAGGAAGCCCCCGAGGACCAGTGCGCGGGTGTCGGTGTCCAGGAGGTCGGGCGCGGCGAGCAGGATGTCAGTGTTCATCAGTACTGCTCCACGTCCTGCTCGTGCGGGGCGCGTCCGTCCTTGCGGCGGTCGTACCGCGCCGCCGTCCACAGCAGCAGGAAAACCTGGAGGAGGAGCGCCAGCACGCCGACGTTCATCTCTCCCCAGACACGGTTGCTGAGGAAGTCTTCGGCGGAGCAGGCGAGCACCAGATGTACGGCGAGGGCCAGGCCGTTGACAAGCGCGAAGCTCATACCGGGGCGGGGTGGCCGTGGCTGGTGATGTAGGTGGTGGGCGTGCTCGTAGGCCATGGCGCTCTCCTGGACGGGCGTGGGTGGTTCCCTGCGCTCGGGGCTCACCAGAGCACGTGTAACCAGGCCCGTCCATGCGCTGAGCGCGCGCTGTTGTCCGTTCCCAATGCTGCTAGGAGATCGATGTGCTGCTGCCCAATCTCTCGTAGCCGGTGCCGCTGTTGCCGAGTGCGACAGCCGGTCCGAGGAGCAGGTGGGCGTCGAGCGCGAGGGTCAGTTGCACCAGGTCGCGGGGGCGGGCGAGCACCAGTCCGGTGATCTGCTCGAAGCGGCGCAGGCGGTTGAGCACGGTGTTGCGATGGCAGAACATGCGCCGGGCGGCCTGGGCGGCGGAGCCGCCGTTCTCGATCCAGACACGGAGGGTGTCGAGCAGTGTGTCGCGGTCGGCGGGTTCCAGGTCGTACACGGGCCGCAGCACCTGGCGGGCCAGTTCGGCGGACAGGTCGGGACGCGAGATCAGCAGCCCGTCGGGCATGCGGGCGTCGAGCCGCGCGACCTCACCGTCGGCGCGGCACGTGCCGAGGGCGAGGCCGGCCATGTCACGCGCTCGGGGCAGGCTGTCGAGACCCTGGACGACCGGGCTGATTCCGATCCGGAGCCCGGGGCCGGCGTCCAGTCCGGAAGCGAGCGCGTCCAGTGGGAGATCGCCCAGATGGACGACGAGCACGTCGCTCTGTCCGTAGTTGTGGCGCAGGATCCGGATGCCGCGAAGCTCCGGGGTGCTTTCGGGGACGCGCCCGTACGGTGGCGTGGCCTTCAGCAC
Organism: Streptomyces sp. NPDC019890; assembly: GCF_044903445.1. Taxonomy (NCBI): domain Bacteria; kingdom Bacillati; phylum Actinomycetota; class Actinomycetes; order Kitasatosporales; family Streptomycetaceae; genus Streptomyces; species Streptomyces sp. NPDC019890. The sequence goes on from NZ_JBJDQK010000004.1 coordinate 252,953, forward strand.
CGCCACCGCGAAACGTCCGTCGAGCGGCAGATCGAGGATGGCCGCCGCGTCCTTGGTGAACTGGGGTTCGTTGCGGCCCTCCAGCAGCGCGGCGAGGATCAGCCGGACTCGTTCTCCGTGCCGGCTGGCGACGCCCTTGGCGACCTGCCGGTAGGCGTCGGCGAGCATGACGGCTTCGCGGTCGTTCTGCTTCCACACCAGCTCGGCCACATGCACGAGCTGACGCATGTTGCCGAGCCCGTCACGCTCCACCGTGCTGACGATTCCGCTCCAGACGGCCGAGCCGGCGACCCGGTAGGCGTGCAGCACCTCGTCGAGGGGGCGGCCCTGTTCCGCTCGTCGTCCGCCGAGCTCTCTGGTGTACCGCTCGACGTCCACGATCCTGCCCGGATCCAGGCTGACCTCCAGCCCGAGCCTGATGCCCAGTCCGACGGTCTGCCGCAGGTCGGGGGGTGCGAGCACGGGGTCGGCGTAGTACGGCACCTCGGCGCGGATCTGGTCCACGACGGAGTCTGCGAGATCCGTGCCGCGGTGCAGGAGGCGGCGGCAGACCCGGCCGAAGAGTTCGAGGGGCTCGAGTGGCCCGAGCGGCTCAAGCGACTCGAGAGGAGGGACGGGACTGGTGTACATGAGCCCTCCAGCGTTGGGAGGCCATCATGCTAAGCGGTTGGTTAGTCCGTGGCGGCGAATAGGCCAAACCGTGATGATTCCGTGCATCAGCCGGTATGGAGCTAGTCGCTGCTCCGCTTCCGGCGGGACAGCAGCAGTGCGACGACGACGAGTAGCGCGATGGCGATGATCAGGCCGATGACCAGCCCGGACCCGAAGCCCTTCTTCTTCTTTTTCTTCTTCTTGCTCTTGCGGCCCTCGCTGACGGTGGTGACGTCCGCCTGGGTGACGGTCGAACCGGCCTCGGGCGCCGCGGCCGGGGCCTTGTGCACCGCGGCGACTGCGGTGGTGCGGGCGGGCGACGAAGCAGATGCGGCGGGCGCACCGGCCAGCAGGGCTCCGGACAGCACAAGTGCCGTGGTGGCGATGCGCAGACGCATCATGATGTGGTTCCTCCCCGTGGTTGCCGGGCTCTCGGCATGTGGCACCGTACGGCATACCGTTGGCCGTCACCAGAGATGACGACGGAGGGTTCCGTATGCGGATCTCGACCACGATCTTCCTCACGGACGAGACGATCACGCCCGTACGACTCGCCCGCGAGCTGGAGGAGCGCGGCTTCGCCGGCCTCTATCTGCCCGAGCACACCCACATCCCGGTGGAGCGGGCGACCCCGTACCCCGCGGGCGGCGAACTGCCTCCCGAGTACGGCCGCACCCTGGACCCCTTCGTCGCCCTCGGCCAGGCCGCGGCGGTCACCTCGCAGCTCGGTCTCGGCACGGGTATCACGCTGATCGCCCAGCACGACCCGATCGACCTGGCCAAGCAGATCGCGACCCTCGACCACCTGTCGGGCGGACGTTTCACGCTCGGCATCGGCTACGGCTGGAACAGGGAGGAGGCCGCGGACCACGGCGTGGAGTGGTCGACGCGGCGGGAGCTGGGGCGGGACCGGATGGCGCTGATGCGCGCGCTGTGGGCGCCCGAACCGACGGCGTACAAGGGCGAGTTCGGTTCCGTACGGGCGTCATACGCCTACCCGAAGCCCACGGGCGGCGCGCCCCGCACCCTCATCGGCGGCGCGGCCGGACCGAAGCTCTTCGCCCACATCGCGGAGCACGCGGACGGCTGGCTCCCGATCGGCGGGCGGGGCCTTTCGGAGTCGGTCCCGGTGCTCCGGGCCGCCTGGGAGTCGGCGGGCCGCGACCCGGAGAAGCTGCAGGTGGTGCCGTACGCGGTCCTGCCGTCGCCGGGGAAGCTGGCGCACTACGCGGAGTTGGGTGCGGAGGAGGTCGTGCTGCAACTGCCGCCGGGGGGCGAGGCGGAGGTGCTGCGGGCGCTGGACGAGTACGCGCAGTACGTGTGATCCCCGGGCGCACCCGGAGCCTGCACGGTCCGCGGCCCGCCCGTCGGAAGCAGGGCAGCGGCGGACAGCGCGGCGAGGACGATGAGGCGTGGCGTCTTCATGCGGCCCGAGCCTGACGAGGGGGCGGGGGTGCGCCGGGGAGCCACGCGGTGGGGCTAGTCCAGAGGGAGCAGCCCCGTGTACGACACGAAAACGGACCAGGCGCCGGGAGCGACAGAGAGCTGGGGACTGTCGATGACCTTGGAGTCGCGGACGCGGATGGCGGTCGGGGAGGTGGCGACCTCGACGCAGGCGCCGCCTTCGCCCCCACTGTGGCTGCTCTTGAACCAGCGGAACTGCTCGGTGTTCATAGCTCTCCCAGCACCTTCTCGATCAGGGACAGAGACTCCCGTGGGGTGAGAGCCCGCGCCCGGATGATCCCATAGCGTTCGGCGAAGACGCGGACTTCTTCCGGATCGGTGATCAGCCGGGAGTAGCCCTGTACCTCTGTGTACGCCACCTGCTGCCGCCCTTTGGGAGCCAACAGAATGAACGCACCGTCCATGTTCGGGTGTTCCTCTTGATCATTTGGCATCACCTGTAGCTCCACGGTCCGAAGCCGTCCAACGTGAAGCAGCCGACGCAACTGGTGCTTGTGAACGGCACGTCCGCCGATCGGGCGCCGCAGTACGGCCTCCTCCAGCACGTAACTGAACGTTGGGGCGGGCCAGCGCTGGAAAATCTGCTGCCTGGCCATCCGGTCGGCCACGCGCTTCTCGATGGTCTCCTCATCGAGCAACGGTCGTCGTTGTGTGAAGATCGCTCGCGCATAGTCTTCAGTCTGAAGCAGACCAGGAACGGCCTGATTGCTGTAGTCATGCAGCCCGACTGACTCCGCCTCAGCCCGCGCATAGTCCCGGAACCAGTCCGGATGCCGCGTCCGCGCCTTGCTCTGGGCCTCCCGTACGTCCTCGACGGCGGCCTTCAGTACGCCACCGGCGGTCAGCAACTCATCCACCCGCTCAAGAAAGTCGGGCTGCGGCGTCCGTACCCCCCGCTCGATCGCCGAGATCAGATCCTCACCACAGTGCGCGGCAACCCCCAACTCACGCTGGCTCAGCCCGGCCTGCTCCCGCAGGACCTTGATCTGCTTGCCGAGAGCCCTGAAGAGATGCGCCGTGCCGTCCACTTCAGCCGGCCGCTCCGGCCGCTCTTCCGTCATGCCGTACCGCCTTCTCGGTCACGGCCGACGTTCCGTACAGCCCGCCGTCCGTACCCGTACAGTTACCCAGAGTCGCGATATCACTCCTGGTCAGGGTACGGCGAACCGGCCACGCTCAGTGACGTGAAAGCTGAAACCACCACCCCCACGACCGATTTCACCCAGCGCTTCACGGCTACACGCCAGGGCGCTCGCCTCGCCCGTCACCTGGCCGTCCATCAACTCGACGGTTGGGGTGTCCCGTACGGGAGCGGCCTCTCTGACTCCGCGGCCCTTATTGTGGCGGAACTCGCGGCAAACGCTGTCACCCACGCCCGCGTCCGGGGCCGCGACTTTGAACTCCGCCTGGCGCTCACCGCGACGACGCTCCGCATCGAGGTCTCGGACGCCCGCGGAGACCGCGAACCCGAGCCAAGCCGGCCCGCCTCCGACTCTGAGACGGGCCGTGGCATTCAACTCGTCGAGGCGCTCGCCGCGACGTGGGGCACGAAGGACCGCGTCATCGGCAAGACGGTCTGGGCGGAACGGTCGCTGTCGTGAGCTCGGCGCCTCGTTGATCCAGTGGATGTGAATCAGCGACGTGCCTTACGACTAACCCGCTGTGTCGCTCATTTGTGAGCGCCTACCCAATCGGCGAAGTGGAGGGCTGTCGCCAGCTGGTTGCAAGGCGGCTATGCCGGATCCCTGCTTACTAGGCGTTTCCGTTGCACCCGAGCATTCTCTCCAGAATGTGGGCATATTCCCTAAAATTCGACTTAGTAACTTCCGGTGACTTTGATGAGGGCATCAAGATGTTAGGGAGAAACGCGACTCGCCACATTCGGAAGATGTCCCGCACCGCTCGCTCATGATCAAGCCCTAGCAAGGCCGCGGCGCTACCCATGGTTTCAATAATCAGCTCTGAGTTCGGCTCCGCGGCACGCCCTTTGGACGAAGCGGCCCCCACCAGCGCATGCATCAAATTGGCCAACTGGAGATCAGTGCCCATGCGAACCATGCGTCGCACGGCGGCGGGCTCTTCCAGATGTGGCGAGAAAGCCTCGATACAACCAGACCACAGGAGCAGCGACGGCACGGTAATTTCGTGATTGCGGTGCCAACCCAACTCATCGACGATTGCCATCGTCTCGGGGTGGAAGCCGCCGATGTCCCGCACTGCAGCCAGGATGCGATCCAGCTCGTCGCGGTGGCTTGTGACAAATTCGCCTACGGAGATCTCCGGTAGAGACTTTGGTCCCGAAGCGGCCACAGTGCCCAGTTCTACGATCCCTCCAAGCGGCCCAAAGATCTCACGCCCCAGTGACGTTTCCGACTCCAGCCACCGTTCTGCCATTAGATTCTCTCGCATTAACTAGAAGTTGCCCATCATGCGCTGAAGGATTGCTTCCCCTTGGGGGTGCGATGTCAAATGCTTGTTAAGATGCCCGGTTTGGGCCGAACTGCTTCTGCTGACCACTCCTCCGCCACGGAGGATGACTCCCGCTTCCTGGTCGACGGAACGCACCAAAGCTGTCACGCGCGCTTGCACAGCTCCCGCGCGATGTCGATGTCTTTCTGGAGTGCGCTGAGCCGGGGAGGGGCTCTGGAGTCGTCGAGGACAACCGTATGCAGGTGATCGCCGACCTGCGGAGGTGCTACATCCGCGGACCACCAGGAGGGATGTTTAACCTGGACGATGAAGCCAGTGATGCTGTCCGCGTCGACTCGTGATCCGACGGGGGCGACGGCCGTGATCGTGACGTCGACTTCCTGGTGATTTCACCAGCCGCGTCAGTGCCTTCGACTGAGCCTCCCGTACGTCCTCGACGGCGGCCTTCAGTACGCCACCGGCGGTCAGCAACTCATCCACCCGCTCAAGAAAGTCGGGCTGCGGCGTCCGTACCCCCCGCTCGATCGCCGAGATCAGATCCTCACCACAGTGCGCGGCAACCCCCAACTCACGCTGGCTCAGCCCGGCCTGCTCCCGCAGGACCTTGATCTGCTTGCCGAGAGCCCTGAAGAGATGCGCCGTGCCGTCCACTTCAGCCGGCCGCTCCGGCCGTTCGTCGGCCATGCCGTACCGCCTTCTCCGGCACGGCCGACGCTCCGTACAGCCCGCCGTCCGTACCCGTACAGTTACCCAGAGTCGCGAGAACACTCCTGGTCAGGGTACGGCGAACCCGCCACGCTCAGTGACGTGAAAGCTGAAACCACCACCCCCACGACCGAGTTCACCCAGCGCCTCAGCGCCACCCGCCGGGGCGCTCGCCTCGCCCGTCACCTCGCGGTCCACCAACTCGACGGCTGGGGTATCCCCCACGGCAGCGACGTCTCCGACTCGGCGGCACAGATCGTCGCCGAGCTGACAGCGAACGCGGTCACCCACGCCCGCGTCCCGGGCCGCGACTTCGAACTCCGCCTGGCGCTCACCACGACGACGCTCCGCATCGAGGTCTCGGACGCCCGCGGAGACCGCGAACCCGAGCCCCGAGCCCCGGTCCCGGACGCGGAGTCGGGCCGAGGTCTCCAACTGGTCGAGGCACTTGCCACGGCCTGGGGCGCCAAGGACCGGACCATCGGCAAGACGGTCTGGGCCGAACTGCTGCTGCAGTGAGTGGGATTGAGACGTGGTGACGACTCGCCGTGCTCGAGTCCCGGGACTTTGCAGTTCGCAGAACCTCAAGGTCTCTACGAAGAGTGTGGATCTCCTGCCCTGGAAACAATAATGGATCCTCTGCTCAGCGTCGCGACGGATTTTCCTGAGAGATGAATTCTCGCTGCATGGGGAGGATCGAAGAACTCCACAAACACTCCGCTGTACCGTTCGATTTGATCCAGAGTTACTTGCAGCTCAGAGTTCTCGGATTTCCGGTCGCTCTCGTCAGTGAAGTTTTGGCCGACACGCGCGACTCCGCCGACACATCTTGCGATACAAATCCCTCCGGACTCGGTCGACTCTTCGACGGAATGAATCTGTATCCTGCTAGCCTCGACCATGCTTGTACGCCTCCGCCACGAATTGTGATATCCCGGTCGTTGAACGAGGCGAGGAATGGAATAGCGTACGCGGCCAGCTCTTCAGCAAGTCGGCGGCCACTGGGCGGGCGCGGAGGTGGCGGTAGCTCCCTTGGCAACGGTCGACGCCTATCCGTCGTAGATGTAACTCCGTCATTGTGCGGTCTCTTCGAAGAGTATTCAGCGGAGGCGACGACAGGCGTTTCACCCTGCAGAGTATTGAGCGATCTCCACCGGTTTACCTCTCTACTGGGCGTGCCGACCTGCGTCGCGGATCAGTCGAGCCAACTCAGTGGATCCTCCTCAGGCATCCCAGTTGTTGTGAGACTGGTAAACGAGACAGGAACGCCTAGCGACGCCAACTCACCCAGGGCCCTGGGGGAAACGAACAACCGCGACCCGGTCTCGACTGTGCCCGCGATTGCTACTTGAACCGCATGACTCGTCTTACGGAGTATCGCTACCCGGTCCAAGCGGGGCGCGAGTTGGGAGACTAGTGAATGAACTTGCTCCTCCAGACCCCCAGCGAAGCTGTCATCGAACGTGTAGGCCCACCAGCTCGGTCCTGAATTGATAACCGGTCCGTGGCTATTCGATGTCGGTTCAGGCAGACCGAGAGTCTTGCTGACGAAGTCTGGGTCAAGTTCTCTCTTTGTGATCGCCAACGACGTATTTACCGATGCCCAGAAATTGGCCGGAATCATGGTGTATCCCTCTCGAGCTGGAGATCAACGCTCATTCAGATTTGGAGTAAGTACGAGAGGGAGACCCAGACGGGAAATTCTCGTCATTTCGGAAGCGGAGAATGACAGCTGCGAGTCATTGTCAGCGTACCCGCCCACCGCGAGCGAGATATCGAACCCTTCAACCTTCATGCTCGCGAGGATACGATCGCAGCCTTCTGCGGCTCTGAGAATTGCATCGAGCTGTTCGGAAAATACCCTCGTGGTGCGCTCGTCGCACTGGAGACGCCATTGCCCATCAGTGTCTCCGCGGGGGTCCCAACGGTCAGGTCCCGGAGGTCGTACGGCCGATGGCTTCAGGCCGAGGCGCGCCGTGATTACGTCGGGGTCGAGGTCGCTCTTCTTGATAATCAGGGTCACATCTGTCAGAACCCATGACTCTCCCACCAGGAAATCCTTACTCATGCATCTACCTGCCACATCGTCAACCATTGCTCACCAATAATGCTACTTGAACTCGCGGCACGCCGCCCAATGTACGTTCCCCATGTCAGGTTTCAACAGGTCACTTAGCATTGTTCGTTGCGCCACTGTTCTTGAATTCTCGTATACGGTAAATCCGCCGGCCCCCTTTGCTTCGGGTGGCGCGAGCGTATAGTTCGGTATTCGATCGCCGGGGCCGAAAGTTTCAACAGCGGCCCCAGGATAAGATCCCCCTTCAACGGCAACGCCGTTGAGTCCGGGAATTCTTTCTCCGTGTGACACGTAGAACGAGAGGTTCGTTCCGGGCGGCACGACCACTTCTCCCGCTCCTACTTCGATGTACCCATGACCGGCAAGTACGGTTTCTCCGTCCGGGCGCCCACCTTTAAGGACTCGACTCGCATAATACCTACCATCATCATCCGGCCATTTGCGAGATACTATCTGCGGATTGCTCTCAGAGACGGCTCGCTTCACTTCGTCGAACGGTGGAAGGTCGGCTCCAGAGCCCCTGCTTGCCAAGTTGTCGAATGGTCCGTGCTTGACGCCGTTCCTCATCCCGGCGCGGATGCCGCCGCGCACAAGCCCCGCGCCCTTGGTGCCGACGAGTTCGGGGACCAGTCTTCCGAGGAACTCGGACGGGTCGCCCTTCGCCGCATCCCATGCGTTCTTCAGCGCGCGGTCCGGGTTGGCGGCCGTGGACGCCAGCCCGGCGAGCGTCATGTTGAGGCCCTTGTAGTACTCCGCCGGGTGGGTCAGGTTGTACGGGTCGATCGGGTTGACCGTGCGGACGAAGTTGAGCAGGCCCGCCGTGCCCTTGACGATGCCGCCGCCGAAGTGCGCGAGCTCGAAGCTCTGGCCCAGGCTGTAGTCCATGAGCTCGAGCTCGAGCTTTTTGCGGCCGGTGGGTTCCTTGGGGGCGTGCGCCATCGCCGCGGTGACGGCCGTCTTCGCGGTCTCGGCGGCTTCGTTGCGGTGGCTGCGGGCCTCCTTGAGGATTTCCTGCGCCCGCTCGCGTTTGGCCGTGCCCGGGTCGGAGAACTCATCGGGCTTGGGCAGCGGGTTGTCGCCGTTGCGTGCGGCGTTGTAGGCGTCGACCTTCTTGTTGTGCGCGTCCACGGCCTTCTTGGAGGCCTCGTCGCCCTCCTTGTACAGGGCGATCGCCTCCTTTGCCTTGCCCTGCGCGCTGGTGATCGCCTTGGAGTACGTCTCAAGAGCCTTGGCGGCGTCCTCAAAGGCATCGGCCGCGTGCAGCCAGTCGGTGGGCAGTGTCTGGAACTTCTCCCGGAAGGTGTCGGCCGCCTCGCCCTTCCAGTTGCTGGAGTCGAGTCTCTTCATCCCGGCGCCAACCAGGTCGAACGCCAACTGGAAGTCCCGCAGGTTCTTCACCGACTCGGCGATCTTCCCGGGGTTGCCGTGGATCAGCTCATTCGCTTCCTCGGTTTGGCCGAGCTGCTGCTCACCGACTTCCGCGCCCAGTGATGAGGCGGTCTCGTCGCCCCAGTCCTCGACCACGTCCGCCAGCTTGTGCTGGCCCATGTGGTCAAGACCTTCACCGACCTTGTCCGTTGCCCAGTCGACACCCTCGCCGACCTTCTCCTTGGCCTTGTCGATCCCCTTGTCGACAAAATCAACGCCCTTGTCGACCCACCCTCCCCAGTCCGGCATCAGCCGTGCTCCCCCCACCGCGGCTGCTCAGCCTGCGCGATCGTTTCCTCCGACGGATCGAACGTCTCGCGCATCTGCTCGTCCATCGCGTCACGAATCTTCGGGTCGATCAGACCCGAGCGCTCCATCGAGTCCATCTGCGCGTCCATCACGTCGTACCCGGTGTTCTTCCAGGTCTGGTTGACCTCCTTCTGGGCCTTGGAGAAGGACTCGGCGCTCCAGTCCGCACCGTCGAACGCGGACTGGGTACTGATCTTGTCCCAGCTCATCGCCTTGACGTCGTCCTCGCTCAAGTGCGGGTTCCCGTTCACCGAGTTCACGCCGATCTTGATCGAGTCCTTGATGTACTGCTCCTGCTCGGCGAACGAGCCGGCCGACAGGCCCACCCCCTGCGCAAAGGCATTCCCGCGCAAGGTCAGCGCTCGTACACCCCACTCCCAGCGATCACAGAACGTCTGAAACTCCGCGGTCAGTCCGCTGTGCCCCAACTCCATCCCCGACAACGCAAGATCCGAGAACCCCCGCCCGGTCGACGCCTCACCGATCATCCCGAGGTCCTTCAACTCGGCATGCGCCAAGTTGATGCCCGCCGCAATGGCGGCCAGCGCCACTGCCGGCGCCGCGAGATCAGGATCGCTTCCGCTCATTCCATCCCCCCGAGGTCTACCGCCGCCGCGTCGGGCACGATGCCCTGCACCGGTGGGAACAACATGCCTTCGTCACTGCCCGCATCGAGTGCCACGCCCGCCGGCCCCGGCAGCATCGGCACCATCACATCCAGCAGCCGCGCGCCGAGGATCGTCTGGTACGTCCACTCCCGCTCGGCGTCTCCCTGCGCACGTGCAAACTGTGCAAGCGCCTCTTCGTCCGAGAAGGCGCAGATCCAGCGAACCCCGCCCTGGTCCGCGGTCCACAGGCTTCCGTACGGGTCGATCGGCACCAGCACGGCGGTGCGCCGGAATTCCCCGAGCAACACTGCAAATTCCCTGCGAGCCACAGCGAGTTGATCCTCGGCGGGAACTGTCGGTGCCGTCCCCGCAGCAGTTGAATCTGGTACCGAATCGGCCAAATCCGTTAGTCTCAAGGGCTGTTCGGGCTCCGATATGCCGTCCCCGTTGCTGGTCATGCGCGGCATGCTGTCACGAACCAGTTTTCGAATGCAATGGAATCAAAGCGATCAAATCGTTGGATATCACTAACACTTGCTGAAGCATCGTCCAGTGACCTCGGTGACGCTTGTGACATCAGCCCTGCCCCTCGCCCGGACGGAGCTCCGGAGGATGGACGCCGGTCAGCGGATCGCCGTACGTCTCCTCGGATTCGTACGCGCAGGGCATCCCGCTGCTCCCGGAGAACCGCTGGTCCTCCGCACGCCAGTTGAAGTGCTGGGTCTCGTTCCCGTCGTCTCCCGACCGGCCGTCCCGCTCCGCCCGCAGGTTCCACTCGTCGCCGGTCTGGGACTCCCCGTACTCCTTGATGCGCCAGCCCGTGTCCTTCAGATGGTCGCGCAGCCTCCGCAACGCAGGCAGGGCCTCCTGCTCGGAGGCCTTGTCGAGGGCCCAGCCGTGGAACAGCCGGTATGCCCCGTCCACCGGTTCATCGGCCATGCCCTCGAGCCCGCCCGGGTAGCAGTCGTCGGTCGAGAGGTAGTTCTCCGTGCCCACCCCGAGCTTCACCACCCCCGGCGGCACGGCGCGGTCGAAGCCCAGCACCTCGTACGCCTCCTGGGAGCGGCTGGTGGCGCGGCGCATCATCTCCTCGGGGGCGACGCGGGGGTAGTCCTCCGGTGTCGCGCGCTCCGCTTGGTACGTGATCACCAGGCCGAGCACGAGCAGCACCGGCATCGCAATCAGCACGATGAACGTCCACCACGCCAGGCCGAGAGCCCTGCGGAGCACCGCCCTCGCGGGGGAGTCGGGCATCTCAAGGTCGTCGATCATAAGACCGAAGCTACGGTCCATCGCGGGGCCCGGACATGCGTGGTTGTGCCCAATATGCCTAGGCATAGGTACTCAGGGGGCCAGCCCTCGGCCGTGCCGCTGCGCCCGAGGCCAGCTATTTCCCCGCCCCCCGCGCTCGTATGCTCGATTCATGACGGATCACCAGCCCGGACGCCCCGTACGGCCCACCGCCAACGCCATGCGCCGTGCCCTCAAGCGCGCCAGGGACGGGGTCGCCCTCGACGTCGCCGAGGCCGCCGTGCTGCTCCAGGCGCGGGGGGACGATCTCGAAGACCTCGCCGCGTCCGCCGCGCGCGTGCGGGATGCCGGGCTGGAGGCCGCGGGGCGCTCCGGTGTCATCACCTACTCGAAGAGCGTCTTCATTCCGCTCACCCGGCTCTGCCGTGACAAGTGCCACTACTGCACCTTCGTCACCGTCCCCGGCAAGCTGCGGCGCGCCGGACACGGGATGTTCATGTCGCCGGACGAGGTCCTGGACATCGCCCGCCGCGGGGCCGCACTCGGCTGCAAGGAAGCGCTCATCACGCTCGGCGACAAGCCGGAGGACCGCTGGCCCGAGGCCCGGGAGTGGCTGGACGCGCACGGGTATGACGACACCATCGCGTACGTACGGGCCATCTCGATCCGCATCCTGGAAGAGACCGGGCTGCTGCCGCATCTCAACCCCGGCGTCATGACCTGGACCGACTTCCAGCGGCTCAAGCCCGTGGCCCCGTCCATGGGCATGATGCTGGAGACGACGGCGACACGGCTGTGGAGCGAGCCGGGCGGGCCGCACTACGGGTCCCCGGACAAGGAGCCGGCCGTCAGGCTCAGGGTGCTCGAGGACGCGGGGCGCTCCTCCGTGCCCTTCACCTCCGGCCTGCTGATCGGGATCGGGGAGACGTACGAGGAGCGCGCGGACTCGCTGTTCGCGCTGCGGCGCATCTCCCGGGCCTACCACGGGATCCAGGAACTGATCATGCAGAACTTCCGCGCCAAGCCGGACACGGCGATGCGCGGCATGCCCGACGCCGAGCTGGACGAGCTGGTCGCCACCGTTGCCGTCGCGCGGCACATCATGGGGCCCTCGGCCTGTCTGCAGGCGCCGCCGAACCTGGTGGCCGGCGAGTACGCGCGGCTCATCGGGGCCGGTATCGACGACTGGGGCGGGGTCTCGCCCCTCACGCCCGATCATGTGAACCCCGAGCGGCCCTGGCCGCAGATCGACGAACTCGCCGAGCAGTCCGCGGCCGCAGGCTTCCGTCTTGAGGAACGCCTCTGTGTCTACCCGGAGTTCGTGCAGCGCGGCGAGCCCTGGCTGGACCCGCGGCTGCTGCCGCATGTCCGGGCGCTGGCCGATGCGGAGACCGGACTGGCCCGCGATGTGAAGCCCGAAGGCCTGCCCTGGCAGGAGCCCGACGAAGGGTTCACCGCGGCCGGTCGTACCGATCTGCACCGGACCATCGACACCACCGGCCGCACCTCCGACCGGCGCGACGACTTCGACGAGGTCTACGGCGACTGGGAGGCCCTGCGCGAGGCCGCCCAGCCCGGCATGGTGCCCTCCCGGATCGACACCGACGTACGAGGGGCTCTCAAGCAGGCCGCGGACGATCCGACGAAGCTCACCGACGACGAAGCCCTCGCCCTCCTCCACGCGGACGGGCCCGCGCTGGACGCACTCACGCGGATCGCGGACGACCTGCGTAAAACGGTGGTCGGCGACGACGTCACCTACGTTGTCACGCGCAACATCAACTTCACCAACGTCTGCTACACCGGCTGCCGTTTCTGCGCCTTCGCCCAGCGGCGTACGGACGCCGACGCGTACACCCTGTCCCTCGACCAGGTGGCGGACCGGGCCGCGCAGGCCTGGGACGTCGGTGCGGTCGAGGTCTGCATGCAGGGCGGCATCCACCCCGATCTGCCGGGCACCGCCTACTTCGACATCGCGCGCGCCGTGAAGACCCGCGTCCCCGGCATGCATGTGCACGCCTTCTCGCCCATGGAGGTCGTCAACGGAGCGACCCGCACCGGGCTTTCGATCCGCGAGTGGCTCACCGCCGCCAAGGAAGCCGGGCTCGACTCCATCCCCGGTACGGCCGCCGAGATCCTCGACGACGAAGTCCGCTGGATCCTCACCAAGGGCAAGCTGCCCACCGCCACCTGGATCGAGGTCGTCAAGACCGCGCACGAGCTCGGCATCCGGTCGAGCTCGACGATGATGTACGGGCATGTGGACCAGCCCCGGCACTGGCTCGGCCACTTCCGGACGCTGGCCCGGATCCAGCAGGAGACCGGCGGGTTCACGGAGTTCGTGACGCTGCCCTTCATCCACACCAATGCGCCCGTCTACCTCGCAGGCATCGCCCGCCCGGGCCCGACCGCCCGCGACAACCGCGCGGTCACCGCCATGGCCCGCGTCCTTCTCCACCCGCACATCACCAACATCCAGACCAGCTGGGTGAAGCTGGGGGCGGAGGGCGCGGCCGAGATGCTCCGCTCCGGTGCCAACGATCTCGGCGGCACGCTGATGGAGGAGACCATCTCCCGTATGGCGGGCTCCAGTTACGGCTCGTACCGCTCCGTCCAGGACCTCGTCGCCATCGCGGAGGCGGCCGGACGGCCGGCGAAGCCGCGTACGACCCTGTACGGCGAGGTGCCCGAGGAGCGGCAGCAGGCCGCGGCCGCGTCGGACGGACATCTGCCGGAGCTGCTGCCCCTGCTGCCAGACTGACCCGCATGGCTGGGAGCGCGCGTCCTTCGATGCAGGAACTCTTCAAGCGCCGGATGCGCTTTGTGGGGCGACGTGACGAACTGGCGCTGTTCCGGGGGAATTTCGACATCCCGCCGGAGGACGAGCGGCACCGGTTCATCTTCCACATCCACGGCAATGCCGGCGTCGGCAAGACCTCCCTCGTGCGCCGACTGGAGGACGCGGCGCGTGAACGCGGGGCGTTGACGGCGTACGTCGACGAGACGGTCAACAGTGTCCCGGAAGCGCTGGCCGCCCTGTGCGACCGGTTCGAGCGGCAGGAACACCCGCTCAAGGGGCTGGCCCGAATGCTGGCGACCTATCGGCAGCGGCGGTACGAGGCTGAGGCACTGGCCCCGGCGCCGGACCCGGCCTCCCAGGAGCCGTCCGCCGCATCGCTCGCCGCCGCCCGCGCGGGTCTCGCCGGGCTCGGGCTCGTCCCGGGGGTCGGGGCGATGGCTGGTGCCGTCGACCCCGCCCAAGTCGCCCAGGGCACCGACAAGCTGCGCGCCGCGCTCAGTGCGCGCTTTCGCAACCACGACGATGTGCAGCTGGTCCTGGATCCGCTCCGGTCCCTCACTCCCGTCCTCGTCGCCGATCTGGAACGGGTCGCGGACCGCGCTCCGTGGATCGCGCTGTTCTTCGACACCTACGAGCGCACGGGGCCTTTCCTCGACGTCTGGCTGCGCGATCTGCTCACGACCGAGCGGTACGGATCGCTGCCCGCGAACGTCGTCGTCACCACCGCAGGTCAGCACCCCTTCGACCCGGTCCGCTGGGCCGACTGCGTCGACTTCATCACCGACCTCCCTCTCGGGCCCTTCACCGAGACCGAGGCACGCCAACTCCTCACCGCCAAGGGTGTGGTGGACGAGACGGTCGTCCGAGAAGTGCTTCAGCTCTCGGGGCGGCTGCCGGTTCTGGTGTCCACGCTTGCGGAGAACCCGGGCGCGGTCGACGACCCCAGCGCCACCGCCGTGGAACGGTTCCTGAAATGGGAGGAGGACACGGTTCGACGCTCGGCCGCGCTCGACGGCGCCCTGCCGCGCCGCCTCGACGAAGACCTGTTCCGGGCCGGAGCGGATGAGGAAGCCGCGGGCCTGTACGGCTGGGTGCGGTCTCTGCCGTTCGTCAGCGAGCGCGGCGGCCGGGCCCAGTACCACGACGTAGTACGGGTCCCGATGCTGCGGCTGCGGCGCACCGGCTCGCCGCAGCGGTGGACCGCTGCGCACACCCGCCTTGCCGAGGTGTTCGCGGCCCGGTGCGCGGAGGCGGGTGACGGCATCTCCACTCTGATGCTGTGGGCGACGGAGCCCTGGCGCGCGGCGCGCATTGAGGAGACGTACCACCTGCTGTGCGCCCGGCCGAGGTCGGCACTGCCGGCTGTGCTGCGTGACGGGGTCGCGGCCTGCCGCGAGGGCGTGGTTGTCGCGCGACGCTGGGCGCGGGCCGTCACCGAGGCAGGTGAGGACAGCGGTACGGACGAGCTGCGCGCCTGGGGGCGTGCGTGCGTCGCTGAGCTCGCCGATGAACGGCGTGGCGCCGTACGGGTGCTGGGCCTGCTGCTCGGCCGTTCGGAGCTGGACACCCGGGGCCGGGCGGACGCATATCTCGCCCGCGGCTGGCAGCTGTTCCGTGTCGAGGCGTACGAGGAGGCGCTCGCCGACTACCGGCAGGGGATCGCCCTCGCCCCGGACGATCCCTGGGCGTATCAGGGACGTGCGATCACCTACCGGGCCATGGGCGAGTTCGGGCGGGCGCTGGACGATCTGGACCGGGCCGAGGAGCTGATCCCCGACTGGTCGGTGGCGGTGCGCGAACGCGGGGAGACCTACCGGCGCGCGGGTCGTCTGGCCGAGGCGACAGCGGAGCTGAACCGGGCGCTCGCGCTGAACCCCGACGACTACCGGGCGCTCGGTAGCCGCGGCCAGGCCAAGTACCAGCAGGGGCAGCAGGCCGAGGCGCTGGTGGACCTGGACCGGGCGATCGAGCTGTGGGACGAGTACGTCTGGGCCCTGGTGCAGCGGGCCCATGTCCGGCTGCGGGTCGACGACATCGAGGGGGCGCTGGCCGACATCGACCGGGCGGACCGCCTGGCACCGGACACCGCGGCGACGGTGGGCGAGCGCGGCGAGGCCTACCGGTTCATGGGCCGCTACGAGGAGGCGATCGCCCACTACGACCGGGCGCTCGAACTCAACCCTGCGTATGCCTGGGCCCTGGGCAGCCGGGCGATGGCGAACGAGGCGCTGGGCAGACGGGCCGAGGCGCTGGCCGATCTCGACCGGGCACTTGTCCTGAACCCGTCCTACAGCTGGGCGGCGGCCCATCGCGAGCGGCTGGCACCGCCCCCGCCTGCTTCGTAGCAGGGCAGGCCCGGATTCGTAGCCGGGCAGGCCCCGGCTACGGCCCCGGTCCGGCGGCGGAGTACCCCGTCCTCTCCGTTCGATTACAGTGCTGCGCCAGGCATACGTTCGACGTCCAGGGAGGGCGTGCGGTGAGCGCAACAGCCACAGCCGTCTGGGGCCGGGCCGAGCAGCAGGATTTCCGTGCCCGCGTGCGCGGCGCCCTGCTCGGTGGTGCCATCGGCGACGCGCTCGGCGTCGGCGTCGCGGCGCTCACCATGGAGGAGATACGCGCGGCCCACGGCCCGGACGGTCTCGCCGACCTCGTGCCCGCGCACGGGCGCCGTGGCGCCGTCACCGCCGCCACGCAGCTGACCCTCTTCACCGTCGACGGGCTGATCCGCGCCCAGGTCCGCCGGGACACCGGCGCCTGGCATCCGCCCACCGATGTGCACCGCGCCTATCTGAGATGGGCCGCGACCCAGCGCGACTGGGGTCCCGACGAGCGCCGCAAGGACAACGGCTGGCTCGCCCGTGAGGAGTGGCTCTACACCCGCCGCGATCCCGCCCCGGCCTGCCTCATCGGGCTCGGCGACGAGACCATGGGCACTCTCGAAGCGCCCAAGAACCCCGCCGCGCGGGACGCGGGCGCGCTGGTGCGTTCCGCGCCGTTCGGGCTGCTGGTGGGCTGGGAGCCGCAGCTGGTGTGCCAGCTGGCCGTGGAGTGCGCGGCCCAGACGCACGGCCATCCCACCGCGTATCTGTCGGCGGGCGCCTTCGCGGTGATCGTGCACGGTCTTGCCCGCGGCGAGACGCTGGACGGCTCCGTGCAGCGGGCGCTGGCGCTGCTGGCCGCGCGCCCCGGGCACCAGCCGGTCACGGACGCCCTGAAGCAGGCGCTCGGCGCCGTACGCCAGGGCATTCCGAGCCCCGCCAGGATCGCCTCGCTCGGCGAGGGGTACCACGCCGAGGACGCCCTCGGCATCGCCGTCTACTGCGCCCTCGTCGGCGAGGACATCCGGCACGGCCTGCGTCTTGCCGTCAACCACGACGGGCCTTCGGAGATCACCGGTGCCGTCACCGGTGCGCTGCTCGGCGCGCTGCACGGCGAGACGGCGCTGCCGCCCGCCTGGCTCTGCGAGCTGGAGGGCCGCCCGACCATCCTGGAGCTCGCCGACGACTTCGCGATGGAGATGACCCAGGGCCCGGCCCTGCACGGCCCCACGGTCGCCTCGCCCGGCTGGCTGGCCCGCTACCCACGCAGCTGACGCGGCGCACCTGAAGATCGGACGAGGGCCCGGCTCCACTCCTGACCACCCCTGGGGAGCCGGGCCCTCGCGCGGGCACAGCGTCAGCCGTCCGCGCCCTCGCGGCCCAGCACCTTCGCCTCCGCGGGCGCCGGCTCGGCAGGCGCCGGCACGGTCGCGGCGCCGAGCCCCGCCCCGCCGGGACCGTCGTCGTCCGAGTTGATACGGGCGATGACCGCGTCCCGCTCGGGGGTGTCCTCCGGCTTGACGATGCCGATGACGATGTAGAGCACGAGCGAGATCGCCAGCGGTACGGAGACCTGGTACTGCAGGGCGACATCGGTCCTGGCCGTGCCGTCGATCTCGTAGTTGAGGAAGAAGAAGGCGATCAGGCCGGCCGCCCAGCTGGTGAGTGCCGCAGTCGGTCCCGACCTGCGGAACGGCCGTAGCAGGCCGAGCATGAACGGGATCGCGATCGGTCCCATCAGTCCGGCCACCCACTTGATCACGACGGTGATGATGTCTTTGAACGTGGGCGAGTTGACCTGGGTCGCGATCGCCATCGACAGCGCCAGGAAGGAGATAGTGGATACCCGGGCGGCGATCAGACCGACCCGCTCCGACCAGCCCCTGGCCTTCTTGGAGAGGACCGGCGCGATGTCCCGGGTGAAGACCGCGGCGATCGCGTTGGCGTCGGAGGAGCACATGGCCATGGTGTGCGAGAAGAAGCCCACGATGACCAGGCCCAGCAGACCGTGCGGCAGCAGCTGTTCGGTCATCAGGGCGTACGAGTCGGAAGCGTCCGGCTTCTTCGCCTCCACGAGCAGCGGGGCGCACCACATCGGGAAGAAGAGGACCAGCGGCCACACGAACCACAGGATCGAGGAGAGCCGCGCCGAGCGGGTGGCCTCACGGGCGTTGGCGGTCGCCATATAGCGCTGCGCCTGGTTCCACATGCCGCCGTTGTACTCGAAGGTCTTGATGAAGAGGAACGCGAGCAGGAACGTCACGGTGTACGGCCCGGCGGTGGCGTCCGTGTGGCCCTGCAGCTCCGGCTTGTCCCACACCGTCCACAGGGTGCTGAAGCCGTCGAGCTTGCCCATGACCGCGATCAGCATCGCGAGACCGGCCAGCAGCTGGATGATGAACTGCCCGAGCTCGGTCAGGGCGTCCGCCCACAGGCCGCCGATCGTGCAGTAGACGCCGGTGATGACACCGGTGATGAGGATGCCCTGGTTGAGCGACATGCCGGTGAAGACGGACAACAGGGTGGCGATGGCGGCCCACTTGGCGCCCACGTCCACGATCTTCAGCAGTACGCCGGACCAGGCGAGGGCCTGCTGCGTCTTCAGGTTGTAGCGGGTCTTCAGATACTCCAGCGGTGAGGCGACATGCAGCTTGGAGCGCAGCCGGTTCAGCCGCGGGGCGAAGAGCTTCGCGCCGATGAAGATGCCGATGGCGATCGGGAGCGACCAGGTCACGAAGGACGTGACACCGTACTTGTAGGCGATGCCCGCGTAGCCGGTGAACATCACCGCGCTGTAGCCGGACATGTGGTGCGAGATGCCCGACAGCCACCAGGGCATCTTGCCGCCGGCGGTGAAGAAGTCGCTTACGTTGTCGACGCGTTTGTGGGACCAGAGTCCGATCGCGACCATCACACCGAAGTAGCCGATGAGCACGGTCCAGTCGAGACTGTTCATGTGCCCCCTCCTGGGGTCCGCCTTGTGAACGCCGTTCATGGTGTGGCCATGCGAGCGGTCACGACAACGACCCGAAGGGTCAAGAGCGAGTAAAATTGTTCGAGTTGTTGACCTCTATTCACATATGTAGTCAACGTGAGGGTGGAAAAGGGCCGCACGGGGGGATTGTCCGTGCGGCCGGTGGAAGGGCCCGAGGTGGCAGGGGAGTTGAGTACGAGGTGGGAGGGGAGCTCCGTACGAGGTGACGGGGGGCTGCGTACGAGGTGGCGGGGGAGTCGAGCCCTGGACGGCGAGCGCTACCGCATCAGTTCACCGGCGTTGACCAGCAGCGACTGACCCGTGATCGCCCGGGCCCGGTCGGAGGCCAGGAAGGTCACCGCCTCCGCCACATCTGTGTCCGTGGCCAGTTCGGGCAGCGCCATCCGCTCGGTGAGCCGCCCGAGCACCTCGTTCTCCGGTACGCCCTCGGTGTGCGCTGTGAACTGGACGTACGCCTGGACGGGCGGCCCCCACATCCAGCCGGGCAGCACGGTGTTCACCCGGATCCGGTCCGGACCGAGCTCCCGCGCCATCGAGTACATCGCCGAGGTCAGCGCGCCCTTGGACGCCGCGTACGCGGCCTGCCACACCTGTGAGGGCGCGGCCACCGCCGACTGCGTGCCGATGATGACCACCGAGCCGCCCCGCTCCTTCAGCGCCGGCAGACAGGCCCTGGTCATCCGCAGCGTGCCCAGCAGATTCACATCGATGACGCCCTGCCAGGTCTCGAAGTCGGCGTCCGCCAGGCCCCCGAAGTAGCTGTCCCAGGCGGCGACATGGGCCACCGCGTCGATCCGCCCGAAGCGCTCCAGTGCGAGCGCCGCCAGGGCCTGGCACTGCGTCTCGTCCGTGATGTCGGTGGCGCGGTATGCGGTGCGCGTGCCGTCCGGGTCGATTTCGCCGGCCGACTTGGCGAGATTCTCCTCGGTTCGCGCGCCGAGGACCGCGTTGCCCCCGTCCCGTACGACCGTCGCCGCGATCTGATGCCCGAGTCCGGCCCCTACGCCGGAGACGATCACTGTCTTCCCCTGCAGCAGCATGGCGCGCTCCTTCGGCACAGGTCCGTTCGGCACAGGTCCGTCATACGGTCCGACCTGTCTCTGACGGTGCGTCAGAGTACGGGCCGGGTGCCGAGGAGGGAAGGCCGGCGTCAGTACACGTCCGCTCGACAGGGCCGTCCCCCCTCTCCCCAACTGACGCATCATCAGATACACCGGAGGGATGACAGAAGACACGCGCAGCGAGGTGTACGCCGAACTGGCGGGCGTGGGGCCGTACGGCGTGCGGCCGGGTCACGCCCTGATCACCCTGGTCGAACCGCATCCCGGCCATGAGTACGCGTACAACCGCTGGTACGAGGACGACCACTACTACGCGGGCGCGATGGCGATGCCCTGGATGTACGCGGGACGGCGCTGGGTCGCCACCAGAGACCTCCAGGAGCTGCGCTACCCGGAGAAGTCGGCGGTGGCCCGGCCCGTCACGGCAGGCTGCTACATCTCCACGTACTGGATCACCGAAGGCCGCTACGCCGACCATATGAAGTGGACCGTCGGCATCAACAAGCGGCTGAACCGGGACGGGCGCGTCTACCAGGACCGTACGCATGTCTTCACGGCGTTCCAGGACCACGAGGCGACCGTCTACCGCGACGGCGCGGCAGGACCGCGCGACTTTCACGCGCTGGACCATCCGTACGCGGGCCTGGTGGTCGAGGTGATCGACGCCGACGGGCCCGAGCAGCGCGCGGAGTTGCTGGAGTGGCTGCGTACGAGGCATCTGCCGAAGCGGCTGGCCGGCTCGTGCGCGGCGATGGTGACCGTCTTCAGGCCGACGCCGCTGCCGGGCGACCGGATGAGCTATGTGAAGCAGGTGGAGGGCGTGGACACCCGGCTGACACTGCTGTGGTTCCTCGAGGAGGACCCGAGGGAGCGCTGGGAGTCTACGTTCGCCGGACTCGACGCAGCGGTCGTCGAATCGGGGCTCGGGCGGGTTGAGCTCGTGGCTCCCTTCATCCCGACGGTTCCCGGAACCGACCGCTACGTCGATCAACTGCGTTGAGACGGGCGCGGGTCCGCAGCGCGGCGGTGGCTTGACGGAAGCGGGTGGGGGATGGCCGTGGGGGCATGGCCGAGCCCCCTCGGCCGGGACGGCGGACCAGTCGAGAGGGCTCCGGTGGGTGGTGCGCTGTTCAATGGTGCTCTGTGCTGCGTTCGTTCGTGGTGCTTTTCGCTGAACTCTCTGGCGGGCTCTTCGGCCTTTTGTTCAGCCGAGATCGAACGCGCCCTGTGCCACTTCGTTCACGAAGGCGTTCCACGACTGGGGAACGAATGTGATCGACGGCCCGGCGGGGGCTTTGGAGTCCCGCACGGCAATCGCCGCCACGACGGGGGACTTGACCTCTACGCAAGCGCCGTTTCCACCGGAGTACGAGGACTTCGTCCAGGATTCCGTGGCACCCTCAATGATTGCCATGTTTGCTCCGCTTCGGCGAGTGGTGTGATGTGCGCCAACGTTCTTGCTGGCGTGATCGAAGGTACTCGTCACCCTTGGCGCCTGAGGCGGGCGTTCACTCGACCGGATGGCATATTCCACACGGGTCTTCCGCCGCGAGGGGGCGCGGGTGTACCGTACGGCCTCCCTCGCGGCCGGCACCCTTCTGAGGGCCTTTTTGCAGGCCTTTCTGCAAGCCTGACGGCGCGCCTTTCAGCGGGCGTACTCCTTGGCGATGTCCGCGATGAACTGCCTGGTCTGGTCCACATTCAGGGCCTGGGCGCGCAGATGCTCGTACATGACGCTGTACCTCTGCACGTCGTTGGCCTTCTCCAGATACAGATCGCTCGTCACACCCTCGATGTAGACGACGCTGGAGTCGGAGGCGTCCGGGAACTCGAGGATCGCGTACTGGCCGAGAATGCCCGGGTGGGCGCCCATGTCGAAGGGCAGCACCTGCACGGTGACATGCGGCAGTTGGGACAGCTCCACCAGATGCTCGAGCTGCTCGCGCATCAGCTGCTTGTCGCCGACGAGACGGTGCAGCGCCGCCTCGTCGATCACCGCCCACAGCCGCAGCGGGTGTTCAGCCTCTTTGATCCGCTCCTGGCGGCGCAGCCGGACGCTGACCCGTTTCTCGACGTCGGAGCTGCCGCTCTCGGGCAACGCACCGGCGATCAGCGCCTCGGCATAGCGCTGGGTCTGCAGCAGGCCGGGGACGACCTGGGGTTCGTACACCCGCAGGCTCGCGGCATCGGTCTCCAGACCGATGTAGACGCTGTACGGAATGTCGCCGAAGGCGTGCCACCAGCCCTGCTGGCGGGAGTCCTTGGCCATCTGCATCAGCGAATCGACGATACGGTGGTCCTCGACCTCATAGACCCCGCACAGATCGCGGACGTCGCGCTGGCTGATGGAGCGACGGCCGTTCTCGAGGCGGCTGATCTTCGACTGCGAGAC
This sequence comes from Streptomyces sp. NPDC019890, assembly GCF_044903445.1. NCBI lineage: Bacteria > Bacillati > Actinomycetota > Actinomycetes > Kitasatosporales > Streptomycetaceae > Streptomyces > Streptomyces sp. NPDC019890. The sequence goes on from NZ_JBJDQK010000004.1 coordinate 275,442, forward strand.
AAGCAGGCGCTCCGCCACCTCTTCGGCCGTCATGCCCTTGAGCTCCCGAAGCCGGCGCAGCTCCTGGCCCAATCGGCGTCGCCTGACGGTGGGGTTGACGTTGGACGCCACGGAAACTGCACCTCCGGCTGCGTAGCTGAGCGTATCTACCGCTCAGCAGACTGCCACCAATGGTCGTGGCTCCGCTGCGAAATGGCTACACAGACGACATACGCGAACGCGCGGGGCAGCGGTGAGGCTGCCCCGCGCGTTCTGTGCGGCTCCCGGACCGGGCCTTGGGGACGTCGGTGCGGCGGTTCTGCGGGTGGTGCTGGTTCTGCGGTTGCTGCGGTTTCTGGTGGTGCTGGTGCGTCAGTGCGCGGCGACGCGGGCCATGCTTCCGTGGCGTGGCTGCATGGCGGCCGCCACGGCTGCCGGCTGTCGGCTGCCGTTCACAGCGGTGGGATTACGGCGGGGCTGAGCGGCCGCACCGTTCTGAACGTCCATCACGGCGTGCGCCACGAGTCCGCCCATCGGGTCGTGCCTGATGAGATCCCGCAGCCGGGACCTCGAGGAACGCCCTTCGTTCCCGGGGTAGAGGTGCTTGCCGAGTCCGACCGCGTGGGCCAGCGCGGCGAGCGCCGCGGTCCGCGGGTCCGGCGGTACGCCGGTGCGGATCGCACTGTCCAGCCGGGCCCTGATGTCCCGGCTGATCGCCGTGTCCGTCGCCTGGTAGCGAGTCGTCGGCAGCACTCCGCACATCTGGCCCGCCACGGCATGCACCATGCCGCACCGCTCCAGATGCGAGAGATAAATCTGGCGCAGCCCCAGTCGGGGCCCGCCAATCCAGTGGACTGCCCGTACCGGACTGCCGCGTCTGCGCAGCAGCTCCAGTGCGGAGTCCAGAGTCGGATCTCCGGTCGGCCGTGGCATCACCACGGCGATACGATCCCCGTCTGGGGCTATCCGTCCTGCCAGAGCCAGCTCTACTAGCTGGGCTCCGGCCAGGCCGAGGTCGAGCGACTGCGGCTGCGCTGTGGTACCCGTGGTCGGGTCCAGAGCAAGCAGCAGTAGCTCCTCCGGAAGTGTTCTGCGGCTCCTGCCCATCCATGCCTCCCCGCGTGGATGAATGACAGGGTGACCCCTCTCACATTCATCTGTCGAGAGCGCCTGGGTGGTTTCTATGGGAACCGGCAGGTATGTCGTTCTCGTCTAGGCACCGGGACAGCGGTCTCACACAGGACACTGATAGATGGTTCGGACAACACGGGCTGTCGCGTGACGGCGCCCGTGTTGTCGCGTAGATACGTACGTACGGTGCATGGCGCATGACTCATGGAGGAGGCACGGTGGCGGGCGAGTCCCCCGACAAGTCGGAGCAGCGGAAGTCGTCGGGGGAGACGACTTCGGGTGAGCGCGACCCGCGGCTCGCCGTGTTTCGCCAGGCGTCGCCGCCCAAGGTCGACCAGCCGACGGCGATCTTCAAGCTCCCGCCGGAGCGGGGTTCGGCCCCGGATCCGGGCACGGAGACGGGCTCGGTGGAGAACGACGCTCGGCTGCGGGCGGCGGTGGCGGCCTGGGTCGCGAGCGGCGACGGCGACGCGAAGCCCACGCCTGAGGAGCCCGTCGCTGCGGGTGCGCCGGCTGCGGGGGACTCGTCGGACGGCGGGGACGCGGAGGACGTGGACGCGGCTGCATCGGACGTGGACGCGCCTGACGCGCCTGACGCGGAGGACTCGTCGGACGAGGGTGCGTCGGACGTGCACGACGCCGCGGGTGCTCCGGAGACGGCGGACTCGGCCGTCGAGGGTGCGTCGGACGCCGAGGCGCCTGACGCCGTGGCTGCGGATGCCGACGTGTCGGAGGTTGCGCCGACGGATGCCGATGTGCCGGATGCGGAGGTTGCGGACGCGCCTGACGCGGAGGACCCGTCGGACGCGGCTGCGTCGGACGCTGAGACCCCGGACGAGGCCGCTGAAGCCCCCTCGGACGCCGCGGGCGGAGCGGGAGGCTCCGAGGATGCCGGCGGGCCTGTCGCGGAGGCCCCTGACGCCGAGGACGCGTCCGCTGCCCCCGAGGAGGACGCAGGTGCCTCCTCCGACGTCGAGCCCGCGCCGGAGGGCGAGACGGGCACCGACACCGACGACGGGGCCGACGGGGCCGACGAGACCTCCGGCGACGGGGGCGCCGCAGCCCCTGCCGCGGAAGCCGACAAGGCCCCCGGCGAGGACGCTCCCGCGGAGGCCAAGGACGAGGCCTCCGCCAAAGCGCAGCCCGCGCCTGCCGGTAAGACCACCGGCGCCGACGACGCGCCCACCCCCGCCGCGCCGCCGTCCGCCAAGGACAGCGCGTCCGCAGATGCAAAGCCCACCCCGCCGGCCAAGGACAGCGCCTCCGCATCCGCGGACGCAGAGCCCACCCCGTCCGCCAAGGACAAGCCGGTCGATCAGCCCACCGCCGTCTTCAAGACCCCCCGGCGGCCCGCCGTCGACAACCCCACCACCGCCCTCAAGCTGCCCCCGGCATCCCGCCCCGAGGCCCCCGCCGGGCGGAGCAGCACCTTCGTGCCGCTGCGGGGCGAAGGTACAGCGACACCCGCTCCCAGCAAGCCCGAAGCCAAGCCCGAAGCCGCCCCTGCGGCCCCTGCGGCCCCCGCGTCGCTCACCGAGGCCGAGCGGACCAAGCAGCAGCCCATGCCGCCGCTCCCGCCGCTCGACCTGCTCGCCGAGCTGACCAACACCCCGCCCCCGCCCCAGACCCCCGTCCGCACGGTCATCCGGCGGGTCAAGATCTGGACGCCCCTCGTTCTCCTGCTCCTGATCATCTTTGCGGTCGTACAGGTTCTGCGCCCGCTCCCCGACCCCAAGCTCGACCTCTCCGCCGCGTCCACCTTCACCTTCAAGGGCGGAAAGCTCAGCCTGCCGTTCCCGGACGAGGGCCAGGGCGCCGTCGAGGTCGAGGGCGTCGGCAGCATCGGCACGTACGGCGCCCAGAAGCCCGCACCGCTCGCGAGCGTCGCGAAGACGATGACGGCGTACGTGATCCTCCGGGACCACCCGCTCAAGGGGCAGGAAGTCGGTCCGAAGATCACCGTCGACCAGCAGGCGGCCGACGAGTCGAACAACAAGGACGAGTCGCGGGCGAACTTCTCCAAGGGCCAGCAGTTCACCGAGAAGCAGATGCTGCAGTTGCTGATGATTCCCTCCAGCAACAACGCCGCGCGTCTGCTCGCCCGCTGGGACGCCACGTCCGAGGCCGAGTTCGTCAAGAAGATGAACGACGCCGCCAAGGACCTCGGCATGACTGACTCCACCTACACGGACCCCAGCGGCCTGAAGTCCACCACCATGTCCACCCCGCAGGACCAGCTCAAGCTGGCCAAGGCGGTCATGCAGAACGACGTGTTCCGGAAGATCGTGGACACGACGCTGACGACGATCCCCGGCATCGACGGGACGATCCGCAACAACAACGACAAGGCCCTGCTCGAGCCGGGAGTGGGCGGTATCAAGACCGGCTCCTCCACCCCGGCCGGCGGCAATCTGCTCTGGGCCGCCAACGTCGAGGTCGACGGCAAGGTACGCCGCATCGTCGGTGTCGCCATGGGCGCCCAGAAGGCCACCATTCTCGACGACAAGCTGAACCTGGCGATCGACTACAGCATCGCCATGATCAAGGCCGCCCAGCAGGGCGTCACCTCCGCGACCGTCGTCAAGAAGGGCGATGTCGTCGGTTACGTGGACGACGGCCTCGGCGGCCGCACCGCAGTCGTTGCCACGAAGGAACTCAAGGCCGTCGGCTGGGGCGGTCTCGACGTCACGATCGAGCTCACGGACGGAGCAGAGACGGTTCCGCACTCCGCGAAGGCAGGCACCGTCGTCGGCGAGCTCTCCGTGGGCGCGGGCACCGGCAAGGTGACCGCCCCGGTCGCGCTCCAGCAGGACCTGACGGAACCTGGATTCGGCGCCAAGCTGACCCGGCTCGGCTGAGCCTGCACGGCGCGGGCGTCCCGGGGCCTCCGGGACGCCCGCGTGCTAGCGTCCCGGGCAACTCAAAGGCGCCGGGACAGCGTCTTCGAGTGTGGAACGTCAGTGTGAGCACAACCGCAAGCAGCACGTCGGAGGTTGGGCAGGCCGGGGGACAACGGCACAGCCGGGGAAGACGGGGAGAGCCGCAGTGACCACCGCTGAGCCGACACAGGCGGGCGCCACCAGCCCCGACACCGGGCTGCGAATACGGCCCCCCGTGCCCGGCCGCGCCGATCCCGGCCCGCTCGCCGACGTCCGCGACCGCCTGACCCGTCACCCCGTGCTCGTCGCGACCGCCCTCGCCGCGCTCACCCACCTGCTCTGGTTCTTCTTCTTCGCGAACAGCGGCGGCGACATCGCGGCCCAGGACGCCTGGGCCGAGTTCGTCGGCCGTCACCCGGACTCCGCGTACAACCTCGCCTGGTACGGCGGGATGCACCCGGTCTCGTACAGCGTCGTCTCGCCGTATCTGATGTCGCTGATCGGCGTCCGTTCGACGATGATGGTCGCCGGTACGGTCTCGGCCGCCCTGACCGCGCTGATCGTGGTCCGCGTCCGTGCCGTCCGTAACCCGCTGGCCTGCGCGCTCGCCGGTGTCTTCGCCTTCCTCTGCAACGCCCTGTCCGGCCGGGTGACCTTCGGCCTCGGCATGATGTTCGCGCTGGGCGCGGTCGCCGCGGTCTTCTGCTGGCCGCACCGTCTGAGGAGGAAACGCTGGGCGAAGGCGGCGGCCGCCGCCCCGCTCGCCGGCCTGGCCACCGCGTCGAGTCCGGTCGCCGGCCTCTTCCTCGGCGTCGTCGCGGCGGCACTCTTCCTGAACCGGCGCAGACCAGGCGCGTACGCCCTCGGCGTCGCCCCGGTCGTGGTCGTGGCACTGTCCGCCTGGCTCTTCCCGTTCTCCGGTACGCAGCCGATGTCGTTCTGGTCGACCTCGCTGCCGTTCCTCTTCGGGGTCTTCGTCCTCGTACTCGTACCGAACCAGTGGCGCACGGTCCGCACCGCCGCGGCGGTCTACACCCTTGGCACCCTGCTGACCTGGGCGATCGACTCCCAGATCGGCTCGAACGTCTCGCGGCTGCCCATGCTCTTCGCGGGTGTGGTGCTGCTGGCGGCACTGCCGTACACCGTGCCGAAGTCCCGTAAGTGGTACGCGCTCGTCATCGCCTTCGCCGGCCTGAACTTCTGGATCGGCTTCAAGGCCGTGGACGACATGGTGCGTACGGCTCCGGCCGCGTCCTGGAGCCGTGAGCTCGCGCCGCTGGTCAACCGGTTGCAGCAGCTGCGCGCCGAGCGTGGCCGGGTCGAGGTGGTCCCCGCCAGCAGCCACCGTGAGGCGTCCGCGCTCGCGCCGTACGTCAATCTGGCCCGCGGCTGGAACCGGCAGGCGGACATGAAGCGCAATCCGCTCTTCTACGACGACGACCAGACGCTGACCTCGGCGGGCTACCGCGACTGGCTGGACCGCTGGGCGGTCCACTATGTGGTGCTGCCGAAGGGTTCGCCCGACTCCAGCGGGGCCAAGCAGGAGGCGCGACTCGTCCGCGAGGGGCAGCCGTATCTGACGCGGGTCTGGGGCGACGTGAACTGGCAGCTGTTCGCGGTGAAGGACCCGATTCCGCTCGCCGACCCGCCGGCGACCGTGGCCCACGCGGGCGCGGGCGAGCTCACGATCGAGGTGAAGAAAGCGGGCCGGGTGCTGATCCGGGTGCCGTACTCGCCGTGGCTGAGCATCGTCGACCAGCAGGGCAAGAAGGTGAAGGGCCCGCAGGAGACGCAGGAGTCGAAGGAGCGCGAGGACGGGCCCAAGGCCTTCACCAATCTCCACGGCTGTCTGCTGAAGGCGGAGGAGGACACGGAGGGGGACGAGTGGACCGAACTGCTGGCGCCCGCGCCGGGGGTGTACCGGCTGGCGGCTCCGTACCAGCTGCCGCGTGGTACTCCGTGCCCGGATGAACTCCGCTGAACCGTTACCGGCGTTAACGCCTACCTCGGTCCCGGCTGCTGCTGCATAGTGGACAGGCTTGGCATACCGAGTAGTTGGTCTAGTGGTTCAGGTGTGGCATGGGATGCGAATGGTGCGTTAGTGGCAGTGCCCCGACAGCACGTCGGGCGGTGGCGACGTCGTGAAAGACGGGTCCCAGGGCGGCTTTTGGGTGAAGGGCGAGACGATTTCAGGACGTCTATCCCTTTTCTCCCGAACCGGAAAGATCATCCTGGCCGGGTGGGTTGTGCTGACCGTCCTTGCACTGGTCGTCTCGGCGATCACGCTGATCGGGGGTGAATCGAGCTCGGCGAACGCCTCCGACGACCCCGGCTCCGACTTCGACCCGGGCGACCTCGGCGGCCCGCCGCAGCGCATCGCCCCCACGGACGAGCCCGGCACCTCGCCGTCCGATTCCTCACCGCCGTACTCCGCCTGGGCGGGCCCCGGTTGCGCCGGCGGCGGCCTCTACCGCGAGACCGGCCGCTTCAGCGACGGCTTCGACGGCTGGTACAAGGTGAGCACGGGCGGGCACAAGGGGGACGGCTGCGACGGCAGCTTCACCTCGGTCCCGATGTCGGGCAGCGCGACCAAGGACGGCAACGGCAGGGCGACGTGGTCCTGGTATGTGGGCAGCGGCTATACGACCTGCTCGGTGGCGGTGGTCGTCCCCAAGCCCCCCCGCGACCAGGACGTGGCGGGCGATCCGACGACGTACCACGTCCTGGCGGACCCCGACGACGAGGACAGCACGATCAGGTCCTTCGAGGTCAACCAGACGTTGTTGCGCGGCCGCGGCCTGACCCTGGCGAAGATCCCGGTCCGCAACCAGCAGTTGGCGGTCCAGCTGGTCGACCGCGGCAAGGACTTCGGCGGTGGCCGCGAAGGGGCACACCACGCGGCGGCGCAGATGCGGGCGGAGTGCACTCCCTGACGCTGCGCGCCCCGACGCTGCGCGGCGGCAGCCGGCACCCCTAACGCTGCGCGGCGGCAGCCGGCACCCCTAACGCTGCGCGGCGGCCGCCTCGGCCTGCACGGCCTCGTCGCAGGTGCCGCACTTCAGCAGGTCCCACCTGGGCGCGTGCCAGGCGGTGGGATCGGGAGCGGTGTGCACGGCCTTCTCCATCCCGGCCGCCGTACGCCCGCACATGGTCCGGGCCTCTTCCCACCCCGTGCAGCCGGGATCGGGCCAGCGAACCGCATGCACGCGGACGGGCTGACGGATGTCGTGCCCGCTCGGCCCGAAGTGCTCGTGTTCCTCTGCTTGGTCCTGTATCGCTGTGGCGTACTGGCTCATGGGCAGACCCTAGGCCCGAAGTGGGCTCCGTAACCCCGGCTTTGCGCAAGGAGATCTCCCTCGCACAGGATGCCGTGCCCCTCCGGAGTACTCCGAACGGCTCCGCGTGATGTGTCCCTGGGGGTTCACTCCCTCCCGGGAGTGCGATGTTTCGGTGACTTCCCGTGTTGGATCGGAAGCGGAGAGTGGCTGGCGGGGCTAGCGTGACGTCAACCGTTGTGTGATCGTCGGGCCGCTCCGCGCTGTGCCGTGCCGAAGGAGCGGGCTGCCATGGCCGAAAAGGGTATGCCCATGCACTTCGTTTCCAGCCGCACTCGCCTCCGCAGGGCCGTCGTAGCGACGTGCGGGGCAGCGGCGCTGCTCGCTCCGTGCGCGATCGCCGGCTCCGGTGCCGCTGCCGCCGAGCCGAATCCCCCCGGGGGTGGCCACTCCCGTGAAGGCGCGGTCATCACTCTGACGACCGCCAAGGTGGGCGCGCCCGGCAATCCCTCGGTCGGCATTCTCCCGTTCACGGACGCCGTCTACGAGTCGTGCGCCGATGCCCCTCAGTCCTCGACCGAGTGTCTGACGGTCGGCGGCGTCAGTTACCCGTACGAGATCGGGAAGCTCGAGGTCACCGTCGCGCAGTGGGTGGCGTTCCTGAACACCGTCGATCCCGAGGGACGCAATCGCCTCGATCTCTATGACGACACCGAGAGCTCGTCGGCGTGGCCGAAGTACGGCCAGATCAACCTCTCCGCCCGGGCGGGCAACGGCCGCCACTACTCGGTGGCCTTTCCGGAATGGGCGAACAAGCCGTACGGTTTCGCGAACTTCCTGCGGGCCGCGCGCTTCGTCAACTCGCTCTACAACGGTCGGGTGATCTCCAGGCAGACCGGCCGCAACGGGGGCTTCAGCTACGTGACCTACCAGGTCAGACTGTCGGCACGGACCGACCGCGGGATGTACGACCTGGACCGGCGGAATGCGACCCGAGCCCATGATTCCGGCTTCGTCGTGCCGAGCCAGGACGAGTGGATCAAGGCGGCCTACTACGACCCGAGCGGCGGCGGCACCTTCTCCTACTGGAAGTACCCGACCAACCCGGGAGTCTTCGGCGACGGCGACGCGACCGCCCCGAACCCCACCGTCCTCAACCCCACGACCGGCGATGTCACCAACGCGGCGACCCAGCCACTGGCCTCGTTCCACGCCGCCAACCAGCCGGCCCCGAGCTGGTGCCCGGGCCAGCTGGATCCCGAGGCCTGCGCCACGGTCAACCCGATCGGGCTGGACCCCTTCATCTACGCCGACCTCTACGAAGGCAGCCTCAGCACGGTCGGCCGGGCGAGGACCACCTCGCCGTGGGGCACGCTCGACCAGGGCGGTAACGCGGTCGAATGGACCGACACGATCACGCCGCCCCCCTCCGGAGGGAACTCCGTGCGGGTCTGGCGGCGGCTGCACGGCGGAATCTCCAACGCCCCGGCCTACCAGCTGTGGCCCTCCGCGGTTGGACCGCAACCGCAGGACAACGTCTTCTACAACCACACGTATCCGTGGCTGGGCATCCGGATCGGGGTGATCGGGGACCTGAAGCTCGGCAAGTCCTGAGCCAGGACGGCGTGCAGCCGCTGCTGGAGCTTGTCGGTGTACACCCACTCGGCGAGGGCTGAGGAGTGGGCGGGCGGCCGCAAGTCGAAAGCCTTTCTGTCCTGTTGGGCAGGAGGGCTTCCGGTCTGCCGCGCCTTCCTGAGGGGCAGCCTCCCGGGAATGCCCCGCGATGCCGTTCTCAGGAACTCTCGACGAAGCGGACGGACCAGGCGTAGCCGCTCAAGCTGTCGTGTGGGACTCGCCGGACCTCTCTGACCTGGCAGCCGTCGTGCGCGTACTTGCGGGCGAACCGGTCGAGGCGCTGCGCCTCGGTGAGATCGTCCATGGACAGCGGTGCTCCGACGACGAGGTCTTCGTGAAGGACTGTCTCCGGCGAGGCATCGTCCGAGCAGGCCGGGCAATGATGCGTTTTGGGTAGGGGCATGGGATCAGTGTCCTCCTCACCTGGACGCCCCAACGTCCACAGCGCACTTGACCGCACCGCGCGGGCCCGCAGGTTCCGTCCGGTTGCCGCCGATCTGCCTCCCTTCTCGGGCGATTCCCTCGACAGGCAATCCGCGGGGAACGGACTTACGGTCGAGCAGTAACGCTGCACCGGGATGCGGGCCCTCTTCCGCCCGCTGATCCTCGTCACGAGACCAAACAGGAGACCACCCGCCATGGCCACAGCATCTGAAACCCCCGTACTGGACACCCTCGCCGCGATGACGGTCGACTCGGTTGAGCGGTGCGGGCTGACCCCGGACATGTTCATGCTCACCCGCATTGCGGCCCTCGCCGCCTCGGACGCTCCGCCGATCTCGTACGTCGCCAACATCGACCCCGCCATCCAGGCCGGCATGACCGCCGACCAGCTGCAGGATGTCCTGGTCGCCATCGCCCCCATCGTGGGCACAGCCCGGGTCATGACGGCAGCCGGCAACATCGCCAAGGCGCTCGGTGTCGCGATCGCGGTTGCCGACGCCGACGCCGAGGCCCAGGGCCGAGCGTAGAGACGCAGCCCAGGGACTGGAGCCACCAGCCGCGCCCGGCATCGACGATCGGCGCGGCCGACAGCTGAGAGGACATGGCGCCATCCCGTGCCCCGCTCGGACATCCCTGGTGGCTGCATCTCGGGAAGTGGGCTTTGTGGCGCGTGCGTGGCACGGCCGCGATCACGCGAAAGGGCCAGTTCGAGGGGATCAACCCGCTGAACTGGCCCTCGGTCGTGTGCCCCCGGCAGGATTCGAACCTGCGACACCCGCTTGAGGAGTTTTCCCCGGGCGAGTCTGTGACCTTCGGAAACGTCGGCTGTGGGGTGCCTGGCCTGGGAAAACACCCCTCAGCAGTTCTCACGTGTTTACGGGGTTTCCCAGCCTCATGTGTGCTGGATCCGTTCTGGCGGGGCTGCCCGAGAGACGGTCACCGGCCCGCCCTGAAAGGCAGATGCGGGAAGTCCTACCGCTCGTGCGGCGATTGGAAGCGGTGGGCGGCTTCCAGCCCGCGCACCTGCCGCTGGTAGTCCGGCGCGAGCTCGTCCACGGCCACGTCCTTCCGCCAGTGCGGCACCACCGGAGCGTCGCCGTGCAGCGGCTGATGCAGGCCGTCAGCGACACCTGACACGCCAAGCAGAAGGTCCTGACGTCCCGACCCGACCCATGCGTCCCACTGAACACCCGCGCCTGGACGTGCTCCAATGCGCCCTTTACGATCTGCGCAATATATGGCGATATCGCGGAGGGCTTTTCCGATGGTGCGGTCGGCTTCCTTGAGCGATGCACGTGTGCGCGCGGTGACCGAGGCGCTGAGGCCGTACGCGTGGCGGGGGCTAACCCCCGACATGGTCAGCCGTCTCGCGCTCGCTGCGATCAACGGACATGGAGCGGCCGACGGGGCACCGGTGACCCGCCATGACGTGCGGATCGGGGTACTCGTGGATGTCCTCGCGGGCTGCCGGTGGCGCTCGTTGACGGCCGGCGCCGTGAGCCGCCAGTTGGTGACCGCTCTGGACACGTGGCGCCACGAGAGCCAATGGCTTGAGATCGAGTTGCGCTGGCTGCTGGACGGAGACGGCTGAGCCACGCCGCAGTACCGTGCTGAGGCGTGGCTGAGGGGCGCCGCCTTACGTCTCGGGCTTGCCCAGGGGACCGAGCCTGCGGCGCACGGGGCTCTCGGGTACGGGTGTGCCCTCGCGCAGGTCGCGGGTGGCGGCCTCGGTCTTCTCGTACCAGCGGCCGTACCGCTCGGCGAGGGCCACGGCCGAGACGCCGTGCAGGAGGACGCTGAGGCCGACGGTGATCGCGACGACCCTGCCCAGCAGTTCCACTCCGGGGACATGTTCCTCCACCACGAGCAGCGCCAGTACGACGGAGGCGAGGCCGCGCGGCCCGAACCACCCGATGTACGCCACCGTGGGGGGCCGCAGTCCGCTCCCGGCGAGCGAGAGGGCCACCGGAAGCATCCTGACGACGGAGAGGCTGAGCACCGCGTACAGGAGGATCTGCCAGCTCAGGTGCTCCAGGGCAGGACCGAGCAGCACCGCCCCGAAGACCAGAAGGCTGATCGACGCCAGGAGTCCGCCAAGATTCTCGGCGAACTCGGCCGTGCGGTCCGGGTCCTCCTCCTCGACGCCGGCCCGGTATCGGCGCAGGGCGAACCCGAAGGCGAATCCGGCGACCCACGAGGCGATGAAGCCGCTGCCGTCCGTCACGACGGCGAGTTCGTATGAGGCGACTGCGACAGCCAGCAGGCAGACCTGCCGCCACTCCCGCGTGACCCATCCCCTGGCCCGGGACCATTGCAGCAGCCGGCCGCCGAGGCCACCGACCAGCAGACCCAGCGCGGTGCTCAGCACCAGGGCGCGCCAGAAGACACCCGCCACGCCCTCTTCCGCATAGTGCGTGCCCGGGATGGCTGCCAGGAACAGGACGAAGAAGGGCAGCACCATGCCGTCGTTCAGGCCGCTTTCGACGTTCAGCCCGTGACGTACGAGTGCCGGGACGCGGGGATGTGAGATGGCAGTCTTTCCGAGGGCGGCGTCGGTGGGGGCGAGGACGGCGCCGACGAGTGCGAGTTCCCACACCGTCAGCCCCGGCAGCAGAGGCCAGGCAAGCAGCCAGCCCGCCCCGATGCTCAGCGGCAGTCCGATGCCCAGGAGACGGCCGGGCAGGAAGCCGCCGGTCTGCAGGTCCCGTCTGCGGATCGTCATGGCATCGGTGAACAGGACGAGCGTCAGGGCGACTTCGAGAAGCGCGATGATCGGTGCGGGGTCGCGCTCCAGGTCGACGAGGTCGAGCACGGCCGGTCCGAGGAGGATCCCCGAGCCGACGAACACGATCGCCGACGACAGCGGCGTCGAGAACAGCCGGCGCGAGCACAGGGCGTACGTGGCGGTGACGCCCGCCATCGCCGCGCCGGCCCAGGCGCCACCGCTCATGTTCCGGCCCTCCGGATCCACTCGCCGAACATTCCGGCAGACTGTCGACTCCTGTGCCCCTGCGGCAGCCCCGTCCTTCCGCGTGTACGCGCCGATGGCCTCCTTCTACAGGTCGGCGAAGGACTGCGCGCTGAAGTCGACGAGAACACGCCGGGTGGTGCCGCCGGGCAGTGGAACGGCGGGGTGCACTCGCTCCGGACCAGCCGGCGGCTGTCACGGCCGAGCAAGGGGCCCTCACCCGCCGGGGCGACGACCTGGCCCCTCGTACGGCGCGGGCGCGGAGACGACGCGCTGCGTGTATGACGGGCAAGGACCTCATCCGTAGAGCAGGGGGGCACCGCCCCAGGCGGTTGACCACGTTTGGTCCGAACGGCCCACCTGGGTGGGCCGTCTCGCCGTGGAGCGGCGGAAATGGAGGCAGGCCGATCCCTCAGGAGCCCTGGAGTCCCCATGACCAGCCCGCACGAGCCGTCCGAGCCCGATGCCGCCCCCGAGGGGAACGCCGGTGACGCGGCGAAAAATGGGCGCAGGCACGGCTCGGCGGCCGCACGGATCACGCGGAACACCGTCTCGGCGGTGCTCATCGTGCTCACCTGCATCCTGGTGCCGGTCGCGCTGCTCACGGTGTGGGTGCACGACATCGCTCTGGACACCGACCGGTATGTGGCAACGGTCTCGCCGCTGGCCTCGGATCCGGCGATCGAGGACGCGGCGGTCAAGCGCATCACCCATGCCGCCGACGTACGGGTGAACGGCAGCCAGGCCGCCGCGGACATCGCCGCCTGGCTGCAGTCGCAGGGGCTGCCACCACGCGCCGCGCAGGCCGTGAAGGGGCTGGGCCCGCAAATCGACTCCGCGGTCAACGACACGGTCGAGAAGGTGGCCACCCGCTTCGTACAGAGCGACCGCTTCGAACGGATCTGGACGAACGCCAACCGGCGCGCCCACGCCGCGGTCGTGCACGCCCTCACCGGCGAGGGCCGTGGTGCCGTGGGGGTGGACGGCGGGACGGTCACCCTCGATGTCGGCGAAGCCGTCGACCAGGTCAAACAGGCGCTCGTGGATGCCGGGGTGTCCCCGGCGTCCAAGATCCCCGACGTCGACAAGCAGATGGTGCTCTTCCAGTCCGACCAGCTGGAGAAGATCCGCAAGGGCGCCCATCTGCTGGACGTGATCGGGAACTGGTTTCCCGTGATCGTCGTGGTGATCGGCGCGTGCGGTGTGCTGCTGGCTCACCGGCGCCGCCGTGCGCTGGCCCGTACGGCTCTCGGCGCGGCCTTCGCCTGCCTGGTCGTGGCCATCGTCCTGGTCATCGCCCGCCGCTACTACCTGGACCACCTCCCGCCCCAGGTTCAGTCGGAGGCCGCCGCGGCTGCCGTCTTCGACACGCTGGTGCACTTCCTGAGGGTCAGCCTGCGCACGGCGATCGTGCTCGGTCTGGTCATCGCGCTCGGCGCCTACCTGATCGGCCCCGGACGACTCCCGCGCGCCATCCGGGGCACATCCGAGCGCGCCGCGGACTCCACGGCACAGTGGGCCTACGCCCACCAGGTCCACACCGGCCGGGTGGGGACCTGGACCCAGGCCCACCGCCGGTGGATCGCCCTGGCCGCCCTGCTGATCGTGGCCCTGGTCTTCGCGCTCTGGAACCACCCGACGGCTCTGACCATCCTGCTCCTGGTCGTCATCCTGCTGGCCGTGCTCGCACTGCTCGCCCTCCTCGCTGCCACCGGCCGCGCCACGAACGACGCCGAGCGGATGGCACAGCGGCCGGAGGCCGGCGAGTGACGTCCTGTCACCCGAGTCACCCGCCCTTCGGGGCGCGCCCAGGACAGAGCGGATCCGCACCCCACGCGTGGGGGGACGGCTACTGGCGGGCCATGTGCATGCGCATCTCGCTCGGGGCGTCGACGATCAGGTCGCCGGACAGGTCGACGGTGACAGTGTGAAGGGTGCCGGTGAACCGGAACGGTGCCCGGTAGTCGGGGGTGACGGCCGATCCCGGGTTTGCGCCGCAGGCCATACCGCCTGGATTGAAGGCGATGGGGGTGGTGACGGGCATGTCGGTCTCGCCGACCAGGCGGCCGTCGATGTACAGCTGTGCCCGGCCGGGTGCACCCTTGCCGTGGGCGATGTCCGGCGCGCCGGTGGGCTCGAACTCGAAGCGCAGCGTGTGCCGTCCCTCGGGCACGGTTTCGCTCGAACCCACGTGGTACAGGGCCCGCTGGACGTAGTTGTGGGCGTAGTGCAGGTGGCCGTCCTTGACATAGAGCGACCAGCCGCCGGCGTTGGTGCCCTGGCAGAGCAGGACGCCCTCCGCTCCGCCGGGCGGGATCTCGACGTCGGCGGTGACGCTGTGCGGGCGATTGAGGACCCGGGGGGCCACCGCGGCCGGCAGGACTTGGGTGCCGGGGCGGAGGGTGTAGCTGGTCCGGTCCTCGGTGATTTGCGGGCGCTCGATCATCACGCGCTCAAACGCGCTGCCGTCGATCGGCAGCACGTTGTACTTGCCGGCCTCCACGTACCACAGGGCGATCATCTCGATCAGTTTGCTGCGGTGCTCTTCGGCCAGGTTCCTGGTCTCGGCGACGTCCTCGTCGACGTGGTACAGCTCCCAGTGGTGGGCGTCGAGGTCGTCCAGGTCCGCCATGGTGATCGGCGCGCCGAACGGTCGCTCGGCCTCGGCGAAGGAGGGTCCGGGCCAGGGGCAGACCGCCCGCCATCCGCTGTGGTCGATCGCCCGGTGGCCGAACATCTCGTAGTACTGGGTGCGGTGGCGACTCGCCACGGAGGCATCGTCGAAGGTGTGGGCGAAGCTGACCCCGTGCAGGGGCGACTGGGTCACGCCCCGGATGGTTGCGGGCGGTTCGACACCGAGCACCTCGAGGACGGTGGGCACCATGTCGATGACGTGCGCGAACTGGTCGCGGACCTCACCGCGGGCCCGGATACCGTCGGGCCAGTGGACGAGGAAGGGGTCGCTGACGCCGCCGCGGTAGGTCTCCCGCTTCCAGCGCCGGAAGGGGGTGTTGCCCGCCCAAGTCCAGCCCCAGGGGTAGTGGTTGAACGTCTTCGGGCCGCCCAGTTCGTCGATCCTGGCCAGGCTCTCCTCCAGCGACTCGGGGGCGTTGTTGAAGAACTGCAGCTCGTTGGTGGTACCGGTCACCCCGCCCTCGGCACTCGCTCCGTTGTCGGAGACCACCATGATCAGCGTGTTGTCGAACTCGCCGGTCTCCTTCAGGAAGTCCAGCAGCCGCCCGACGTGGTGATCCGTGTGGCTGAGGAACCCGGCATAGACCTCCATCATCCGCGCGGCCAGGCGCCGCGCGTCCGCGGACAGCGACTCCCACGCGGGCACGTCCGGATCGTGCGGGGACAACTGCGCGTCCGCCGGCACGACGCCGAGCTGCTTCTGCCGGTCGAAGGTGTGCTCGCGGTAGGCGTCCCAGCCGTCGTCGAACCGCCCCCAGTAAGGGTCCGCCCACTCCTTCGGCACATGGTGGGGGGCATGCGTCGCGCCGGGGCACAAGTGGAGGTAGAACGGCTTGTCCGGGGCGACCTGCTTGGCGTCGGCGATGAACGACATCGCCCGCTCGACCAGGTCCTCCGTCAGGTGGTAGCCCTCCTCCGGCGTCGCCGGCGGCTCGACCTGGTGGTTGTCGTACACCAGGTCCGGATACCACTGGCTGGAATCGCCGCCAAGGAACCCGTAGAACCGCTCGAAGCCCCGCCCCAGCGGCCACCGGTCGTAGGGCCCCGCGGCCGACTCCTGTTCCGAGGGCATCAGGTGCCACTTGCCGACCATGTACGTGTTGTAGCCGTGCTGCAGCAGCATCTCCGACAGGAACCCGTTCTCGGGCGGGATCTGCCCGTTGTAGCCGGGATAGCCAGTGGCCAGTTCCGTGATCGCCGCCATCCCGTTCGCGTGGTGGTTGCGGCCCGTCACGATGCACGAACGCGACGGCGAGCACAGCGCGGTGGTGTGCATGTTGCTGTACAGCAGCCCGCCCGCGGCCAGCGCATCCAGATTCGGCGTCTCGATCGGGCTCCCGTAACAGCCGAACTGCCCGTACCCGGTGTCGTCCAACACGATCATCAGCACGTTCGGTGCACCCGGTACCGCCCGCAACGGCTGCGGCCAAGCCGGGCTCGACTCGTCCGTCGTCCGCCCCACCACCCCTGGAAACCCCTGCCCCGGCCTGTACTCACTCCACGACGTCTGCGACATTCCGGCCTCCGTCCCACCAGTCGGCGCGAACACCGGTGATGTGCATGCGGCTGTCACAACAGAGCCCTGTCGCCGACAAGGGATCCCGATCGGATGGCCGGACAGGAGGCCCTGTCGCCGACCGTCGGCTGGGGTGAGCCCCGGCACTTCCACGCTAGGCCGCCACCGTCACCACGGCGACCGGGGGCGCGGTATCCGGTCCTCGCTGTGAGCGATGACCAGTACCACGGCGTGCTCGGGCACAGTGGCGGGCTGTCCGGCCAGGCGACGGGCGGCCGGAAGCTCAGCCCGCGCTCGGTCCGCAAGGCGTACGTCATCCTCAGCCAGGTCCTCGGCCACGCGGTCAAGTCCCGTCGACTGGGGGCCAATCCGGCTGTCGGAGTGCCCCTGCCAAAGGCGGTCCCGACCGACCACGTTTACCTCGACGACATGGAGGTCGAGGCGCTGGCCAACGCGGCAGGCGTCTACCGCGTGTTCATCCTGCTGCTGGCCTACACAGGTCTGCGCTGGGATGAGGCGTCCGCCTGAAGGTGGGACGGGTCGATCTGGACGCCTGCCGGGCGCACATCGTCGAGGCGTACGTCGAGGACAACGGCAAGCTCTACGTCGACACCCTCAAGAACCGCGAGCTTCGGTCCGTACCGATCCCGCGGTTCCTGGCCGAGACTGCGGGCCCGCAACTTCCGTCAGCGGTTCTTCGCGCCGGCGGTTGTAAAGGTCTGGGCTGGGGCACCTCAAGGTCACCCCGCACAAGCTGCGCCACACGGCGGCCTCGCTTCCCATCGCCAGCGGCGCGGACGTCAACGTCGTACAGACGATGCTGGGCCACAAGTCCGCGGCGCTGACCCTGGACACGTACGGGCACCTCTTCCCGGACCGCCTCGACGAGGTGTCCAAGAAGATGCACAAGCGGCGTTCCAAGCAGCCGGCCAAGGCGAAGGCCAAGCTGGAGAAGGCTGAGCGGATGGCTCGCGAGGCAGCCGAGGTGGTGGCCGCCCTGGAGGAAGGCGTCGCGTGATGTGTGCCTAATCCGTGCCGGGGAGCCGTAACCGAAGGGGCCGCCCCACCGCAACAGTGCGGTGGGACGGCCCCTTGCGACTCCCACTTGGCATCAGGTCAGCCGCGGCCGGCGGCCTTCCTCCCAGGCCCGGTCAATCGCAGCAGCGGCCGCATCCCCGGCCAGCCGCTTGATCTCCTCGGGCACCCCCCGCTCGTCGCGGACGAAGAGCCGGCCACCGACGATCTGGGTGGTTGTCATCCAGCCGAGACGACGCCCCGCTCCCCGGGCAGCACGCCGGACGTCCTCGAGATCGCCCATCTCCGCAAGATCGTCGCCGCTCAGGATCAGCTGCCCGTAGTAGCCCTTGTACTGCGGTTTGAGTGCGGCCCGCATCAGCGACTCAAGGCGGTCGGTCAACTTCTCGTACCGGCGCCGGGCCAGCTCGTCCTTTGATGGGCATCTCGCCACAGCTCCCCACGGCATGTGTGCCATATGTGTGCTGCAAGCGCAGGAGCCCCCCCGTCCGCTGGACGGGAGGGCTCCTGAACTGGTGTTTCTCTGTGCCCCCGGCAGGATTCGAACCTGCGACACCCGCTTTAGGAGTTCGATCGGGTGCGCCTCATAGAGCACTTGGCCGCGCATGGCCCGGCCGCTCACGACCGCCCAACGCCGTTCCTGTCTGCTGTCGTTGATGTCACCTGGTGAGGTCAGGTTGGACGGCCTCATGGAACGTGTTGAGGTCGAGCTGCTCACGGACGCTGGGAACAACGCTGTGGTGCGCCTGCCCGGTCGACGGTTCCCCGGTCTACTGATCCAGGGCGACTCGCTTTCCATCCTTCGCGGCGATGTCGCTGAGGTGGTGGAAGCCTTCGACCAGGGCGACGTAGACGCGGCCCGCGAAACCGCCGGCCTCCTCCTGGCCGACATCGACGCGCTGCTGACGCGCTACTCCGCTGCGCTGGACGCACATGAGATCGCTAGGCCGTACTGACGTCACGAGTAACCTGAGCTTGGCCATCCGCCGGGCGATCCGTTAACCCTGTCCGGAATCTCAGGGCACCTCGCAGTTCGCCTTCAGAAAAGCGCTGGCAGCTTGTCGGCTTTTTCCAGTGCTTCCTCGAGTGACCAGGTGGCATGGATCTGCGTGGTGGTCCACTGGATCAGCCTGCTCTGCATGATGAACTCCCGGACCGGCTCGATGTCCGGCGACTCGACCACCGCCACGATGACGTGATCGGGGCCGTACACCCTGACGGTTATGATCTCCACCCCCAGCTTCTGCGCCAGGGTGGGTAGCTCCTTGGATCCTTCCCGCATCAACTCGCGGGTCTGCGCATTGGAAGTAGGGCACAGATTCGGGGCGTGCTCGGACACGACGACGAATTGCATCGCGATTCCTCCTCCGTTATGTTGCCCTGTTTTTCCTGGTTTGTTACATCATCTCTCGGACGTGCACGGGCCGCGACTGACAGACGGCTGAAACCACGTGCTTCAGAGGCTCGGCTGGCCCTGCCTGCCGAGATAGCTCTTCTGGTCTATTTTGAGCGGCCCTCCCTCCCTTATCGGGCACGGATCGGGCACGGGCTAGTGCTTCTGCGCGATGGTGATGACCACGTCTGCTCGGACCGTGAACACCTTGTCGTTGTCCGCCTTGAAATCTATGAAGTCGCCTTTGACCTCGTACTCGTCAGCACTCACTTCATGCTGCTTTACGGGCGGAACACTCGGAACCCTGTATTCGACCTTGTAGGTGGCCATGGCGAACCTCCTAAGTCGATTGTCCCTCTGTGTGCACTTCGACCGCCCCAGCCCCGGAGGGTTTCCTACATACGGGCCGCAGTTGAGCTGCGGTCCCTTGCTGACGGCTGCGGGCGTGGCTCCTCGCGTCGTGATGGAGATCCTGGGCCACAGCCAGATCAGCATCACGATGGATGTCTACACGCACGTCGTCCAGGACACTCAGCGCGAGGCCATCAGCCACATGGACAGGCTGCTGAAACGCCGACGCTGATGTCAGACCTGGATGTCAAAGGCCACCTACCAAGATCGGTAGGTGGCCTTTTGGCTGGTGCCCCCGGCAGGATTCGAACCTGCGACACCCGCTTTAGGAGAGCGGTGCTCTATCCCCTGAGCTACGAAGGCGGAGGACCCCGGTGAGGTCCGGCGACCAGCCTAGCGGATACGGACTCCAACCTTGCAAGGTTTCCGTTCCTGCAGGTCAAGCCGTGGTCGGCGGTCGAGCATCCACCTGGCTTGCACGTGGTTTCCGCTCGCCCTTCCGCGCGACTTAGCGTGGACACATGCGCGGGGACCCGGTGACGCTGTTCCTCTGCGGCGACGTCATGCTCGGGCGCGGTGTCGATCAGATCCTTCCCCACCCCGGTGACGCGACCCTGTGGGAGCAGTACACCGCTGACGCCCGGTCCTATGTGGAGCTCGCGGAGGCCGCGAACGGGCCCGTCCCGCGACCCGTCGGGTACTCCTGGCCCTGGGGCGATGCCCTGGAGGTGCTCGATGAGGCCACGGTCGATGTCCGGGTGGTGAATCTGGAGACGAGCGTCACGCGGTGCGACGACTTCGCGGCGGGCAAGGCGGTGCACTACCGGATGCATCCGGCCAACCTGCCCTGCCTGGTCGCCGCCCGGCCCGACGTTTGTGTGCTCGCCAACAACCATGTGCTGGACTTCGGCCGCCGGGGGCTTCAGGAGACGCTCGACTCCCTGGCCGGCGCGGGTCTGCGGGCGGTGGGGGCTGGGCGGGACGTGGACGAGGCGCGGCGGCCCGCGGTGGTCGCCGTTCGCGGTGGTGCGCGGGTGCTGGTCTTCTCCTTCGGGATGGCGTCCAGCGGTATTCCGCGGAGCTGGGCCGCGGGTGAGGGCCTGGCCGGTGTCGACTTCGTGGCGGCGACGTCGGACGCCGCGGCAGCCTCGGTCGTCCGCCGGGTGCGGCGGGTGAAGCGACCGGGCGACGTGGCGGTCGCCTCCGTCCACTGGGGATCCAATTGGGGGTACGGAATCCCCAGAGGTCAGGTCCGTTTCGCGCATGCGCTGATCGACGGTGGTGTCGATGTCGTGCACGGGCACTCGTCGCACCATCCCCGCCCCCTGGAGCTGTACCGCGGAAAGCTCATCCTGTACGGCTGCGGCGACTTCATCGACGACTACGAAGGCATCAGCGGCTACGAGGAGTTCCGGGACGATCTGCGGCTGTTGTACTTCGTCTCGGTGGAGCCGGACACCGGCAGCACCGCCGGCGTACGGATGGCAGCAATGCAGTCCCGGCGGATGCGGCTCCGGCGCGCCTCGGGCGAAGACCGCGAGTGGCTGCGGGCGACGCTCGACCGGGTCAGCCGGGGCTTCGGGGTGCGCGTCGGACTGGAGGCCGACGGTGGGCTCTCCGTGGCCGGTACATGAACCTTGACGGGACCGGAAACGGGGAATAGCGTCCCGCTCGTACTGAGCAAGCGCTTAGAGAGGGCGACCGTGCCGCACCCCGATTCGCCCGCCCGCCGCGCGGACACCCCTGAAGCCGTCCTCACCGCCCCCGGCGCCCCGTTCGCCGTCGTCCGTGGGGAGGACGGCGGGCTGCTGTACGCCGACGGACCGCGCACCCTGCGGGAATTCGTCGAGGTCACATGGGCCTTCGGAGACCGGCCGTTTCTCCTCGCCGAGAGCCGGGCGTACAGCTATCGCGAGTTCTTCGCCGCCGCGTCCGCGCTCGCCCGGCGGCTCGTCGACGAGTACGGGCTGCGGCCGGGCGACCGGGCCGTCGTCGCCATGCGCAATCACCCGGAGTGGCAGATCGCCTTCTGGGCCATCCAGTTGGCGGGGCTGGTCGCCGTACCGCTCAATGCCTGGTGGACGGAGGGCGAGTTCGCGTACGCCCTCGACGACTGCACCCCGAGGGTGCTGCTCGTCGACGGGGAGCGGCTGCCGCGCATCGACGACTGGCGCAGGCGCCACGGCGTCCCTGTCGTCGTGTTTCATCACGAGGGTGAGCCCGGCGAGGGGGTGGAGCGGTACGAGGACTTCGAGGCCCCGGATCCGATGGCCGCGCCCCCCGACGTAGAGGTGCGCGCCGAGGACGACGCCACCATCATGTATACGTCCGGGACCACCGGGCGGCCCAAGGGCGCCGTCGCCACCCAGCTCGCGCAGGCCGGGGCCGCGCTCAATCCGCGGTATCACGCCGCCGCTGCGGCCCTCGCGCGCAGGGTGATACCGGGTCAGGGGCCCGCGCCGGTGGCGCTGATGACGTTCCCGTTCTTCCATGTGGCCGCGTTCACCACGCTGTACGCGACGATGGCCGCCGGCGGGACGCTCGTACTGATGCGGAAGTGGAACGCCGAGCGGGCCCTCGCGCTCATCGAGCGGCACCGCGTCACGCAATACTCCGGCGTGCCGACCACCGCGCTCCAGCTGCTGGACGCCGCAGAGCGGACCGGGACGCACATGGAGTCGCTCACGCACCTCAACACGGGTGGAGCCGCCGCGCCGCCCGATCTCGTGGCGCGGCTCACGGCCCGGTACGGAGAGCGGATCGAGCCGCGCAATGGCTACGGTCTCACCGAGACCAGCGGCGGCGTGCTCGCCAACTTCGGGGCCGGGTACCGGGAGAACCCGGGCAGCGTGGGCCGGGCCACCCCGGCCACCGAGGTGCGGATCGCCGGGCCGGACGGCGAGGCGCTGCCCGATGGAGAGGTCGGGGAGCTGTGGCTGCGCGGGCAGTCCCTGGTCCGCGGTTACTGGCGCGACGAGAAGGCAACCGCCGCCGCCTTCCACGACGGCTGGTTCAGGACCGGCGACCTCGCGACCCGGCGCGAGGGCTGTGTGACCATCGTCGACCGGCTCAAGGACATGGTCATCCGCGGCGGTGAGAACGTGTACTGCGTCGAGGTGGAGGCCGTCCTGCACGCCCACACGGACGTCGTGGACGCCGCCGTACTCGGTGTGCCGCACCAGGAGCTCGGGGAGGAGGTCGCGGCCGTCGTGCAGCTGCGCCCGGGGGCCACCGTCACCGTGGACGAGCTGCGGGCCCATGTCGGCAGCACTCTCGCGGCATTCAAGGTGCCCGCCCATGTCCTCGTACGGGACGAGCCCATGCCCCGTAATCCGACCGGGAAGATCCTCAAGCGGGAGCTGCGGGGCCCCGTACAGGAGAGGGTCAGGAACGCGTGACGCGCACCCGGAAGGTGCCGCCCTTGCCCTCGCGGATCACCGCGATCCGTATGCCGTTCTTCCGGTCGACGAAGGACTGCCCCGGTCGGTACGGCGCGTCCGACAGCTCCGCGTGCACGTTGGGGCGGCGGGTGCACCCCCCGCTGCCCCGGTTGCTGTCCGAGACCGTCACCGGACCCTGCCCGGTGTCCACGTCGGACTTCACCCGGTAGATCAGCACGCCCGGTTCGCACACGGCCTCGTCGTTGCCCGCGCGCGTGCGCACTTCGACCGCGTACCCCATGTCCGTCGTCAGCGGCACGATCGCCATCTTCGCGCCACCCGCGACGGCCAGCGGCGTCAGCACGTACTCCGTGGTGCCCGGCGCGGACGCACAGCCGATCTGGTCGGCGTCCAGCCAGCCCAGCTTCCATTTGTGCCAGCCCAGCAGGTCGTTGTTGGCGCCCCAGTCCTCGGACATGATGTCCCAGTGGCCGACCGCGCCTCCGCCCTCGGCGGTGTAGAGGTCGGGCAGACCGAAGACATGGCCGTTCTCGTGGGGCAGTACGCGATAGCCCGTCTCGGAGTATGACCCGGAACCGTCGTCCTGACGGCTGTAGACGAAGGACGTGTTGGCCAGCGGCACGCCGTCCGCCAGCGGGGCGTCGTCGTTGCCGGAGAAGGTCACCGAGAGCACGGTGTCCAGCGCCGAGGGACCCGCGTTGGGCGTGACCAGGATGTTGACCAGGTCGTACGCGCTGAAGTCCACCTTCGCGTCGGCCGTGGCCGCGATGTCCTGGACGAGCCGCCGGTAGCCCGGTTCATAGGGAGAGCCGCGCTCTATTCCGTACGCGGAAAACGGCATCGGCATCCGCAGCCAGTCGGTGATCGGGGCATGCGCGCGGTAGCTGAGGCGTCCGTAGGAACTTGTCCGGAACCAGTCCGCGGTCTGCGGGAAGAACTCCGCGAGCCGGTCGAGCGCCCGCCCGGTACCCGGCGCGTCCGGGAAGTCGATCATCAGGTTGAGGGCGCGGATCTCGCCGGTGGAGCGCGAGTAGCCGGGCGGCGTCGGCATGCCCTCCGACATCTGGACACCCAGCGTCGATGCGATACGGCACGGCCCGAGCCCGGTTTCGTCGAGGGCCACCGGTCCGGCCGAGGAACGGGTGGAGGCGGGGAGAGTGCCGCTCGCCGTCGTGAGGGCGGCGAGCGGGAGAGCTGCGAGGGCGGCGAGTGAGGCGATCCGGCGGGACCTGGAGCTGCTGCGTATCCGGTGGCGCGTCGGCTGCGGTGACTCCATGCACCCGCCTTCGGTCCGCGGCAGCAGGCTGTGCCCTGGCTGCACTCTGTGCGATCAGCCTGTGACGGGTGGCGACGGGGCGCGCGCCGGGGTGGGCCGGTCGTGGGTTTTTCGGACCGATATGTGTGATGCAGATCACAACCAGCGGAGGAAATAACCGGGGATCGTTTCCCCGTTTGCATAGTCGCTGCGGCGAAACGGGGAAACCGTCCCCGATACGCCGGACAAACCCGTTCGTGCGGGATGCGACGGGATACGAGAGGACGTGGAGTCGTGAGCACCGCTGCCGCCCCCGAAGCGCGCCGCGCCCCCCGGCCGCGGGCCGACGCCCTGCGGAACCGGGAGCGCATCGTGACGGCCGCGCGCGAGATGTTCGTGGAGTTCGGGCCCGACGTCCCGCTCGACGAGATCGCGCGCCGCGCGGGTGTCGGGAACGCCACGCTCTACCGCCACTTCCCGGAGCGCGCCGAGCTCATCCGCGAGGTCGTCCTCTCCGTGATGTCCCGTACCTGCGCACAGGCGGAGCAGGCGGCGGCCGAGGAGGCCGACCCCTACACCGCCGTGCGCCGCTTCGTCCACGCCGCGGCCGACGAGCGGATCGGGGCGATGTGCCCGATGCTCTCCAGCGACTTCGACAGGGACCACCCCGAAATGCTCGCCGGCCTCGACCGTCTCGAAGGGGTCGTGCAGGGCCTCGTGGACCGGGCGCAGTCGGCCGGCCGGATGCGCGACGACGTCGGCATCGGCGATCTGCTCGTCGCCCTCTCCCAGCTCACCCGGCCGCTGCCGGGCACCGCGTGCCTGGACATCGACCGGTTCACACACCGCCATCTGGAGCTGTTCCTGGACGGCCTCGAAGCGCCCGCGCGCTCCGAACTGCCGGGCTCGGCCGCGACCCTGGAAGACATGCGCACCGATTAATTCAGTTGGATTCGCAGGTCCTCCCTGACAACTCTTTGACAGCGACTGCTCGAAGACGAACCACGATTCGTCGACCACGATTCGTTGACCACGAACTCCTGACCGCCAACTCCTGACCACGACTCTCTGCCCCGTCCGCTGTGACCTCTCCGCACCCCTAGGTGGCTACTCCCATGTCAAAAACAGCTGATAACCCCGATATATCGCTTCCGGACCCCAGTCGCTGGAAGGCCCTGGTCTTCATCGCCCTGGCCCAGCTGATGGTGGTGCTGGACGCGACGATCGTGAACATCGCGCTCCCGCACGCCCAGTTGGACCTGGGCATCTCCGACGGGAACAAGCAGTGGGTCATCACGGCCTACGCCCTGGCCTTCGGTGGACTCCTGCTCTTCGGCGGGCGCATCGCCGACCTGTGGGGCCGTAAGCGCACCTTCGTCGTCGGACTGCTCGGCTTCGCGGCCGCTTCGGCGCTCGGTGGCGCCGCCACGGGTGAGGCGATGATGTTCGGCTCCCGGGCCCTGCAGGGTGCCTTCGGTGCGCTTCTCGCGCCGGCCGCGCTCTCGCTGCTCGCGGTGATGTTCACCGACGCCAAGGAGCGCGCCAAGGCCTTCGGCATCTACGGCGCGATCGCCGGTGGTGGCGGCGCCGTGGGCCTGATCCTCGGCGGTGTCCTGACCGAGTACCTCAACTGGCGCTGGACGTTCTTCGTCAACATCCCGTTCGCGATCATCGCGGCTGCGGGTGCGTACTTCGTCATCCGTGAGCCGGCCGGCACCCGCAACCGCTCCACGCTCGACATCCCCGGCGTGGTCCTGTCCACCCTGGGCCTGGTCACGCTCGTCTACGGCTTCACGCGCGCCGAGTCCGCCGGCTGGTCCGACGGTCTGACCGTGAGCATGTTCATCGCATCCGCGGTGCTGCTCGCCGGATTCGTCTTCACCGAGTCCAAGGTCAAGTCGCCGCTGCTGCCGCTGCGCGTCCTGACCGAGCGCAACCGCGGCGGTGTCTATCTGTCGCTGGGCCTCGCAATCATCGCGATGTTCGGGCTCTTCCTCTTCCTCACCTTCTACCTGCAGATCGTGAAGGACTACTCGCCGGTCATGACCGGCTTCGCCTTCCTCCCGATGATCGCGGGCATGATCACCGGCTCGACGCAGATCGGCGCCCGGCTGATGACCCGGGTCGCGCCGCGGCTGCTGATGGGTCCGGGCTTCCTGGTCGCCGGTACCGGCATGCTGATGCTGACCCAGCTGGAGATCGGGAGCTCGTACGTCGGCCTGATCCTGCCGGCGCAGGTGCTGCTGGGTCTGGGCATGGGTACGGCCTTCATGCCCGCCATGTCGCTGGCCACGCACGGCGTGCGTCCCGAGGACGCCGGTGTGGCGTCCGCGATGGTCAACACCTCGCAGCAGGTCGGCGGTGCCATCGGTACGGCGTTGCTGAACACCATCGCCGCTTCGGCCACGACCGCGTACATCACCTCGCACGCGGCGGGAGCCACCAACCAGAAGCTGCTCCAGGCGCAGGCCATGGTGCACGGCTACTCGAACGCCATCTGGTGGGCGGTCGGCATTCTCGTGACCGCCGCGACGATCGCGTTCACACTGATCAATACCGGGCGTCCGGAGGCCGGTTCGGTCACCGCCGCCTCGGGTGACGGTGTCGAGGACGAGGTCAAGATCCCCGTCGTCGCACACTGACGAACGCCGCGTCGCACACTGAGGTGCGTGAGGTCTGCTGAGAGGTCATTGAGCGGACAGGGCCCCGCCCGGGGAGAAACGCTGAACCCGGGCGGGGCCCTTCGCGTGCCGTGCAACGACCAGGGGTAGCGCCGGCAGGGTCAGCGCAGCCAGGGGTAGCGCCGGCAGGGTCAGCGCAGCAAGGATCAGCGGAGCCAGGGCAGGTCCGCGCCCGAGTCCTGCGGCTGGAGCCCCTCGGCCAGGATCCGCATGATCTCGCCGAGCTGTCCGACCTGCTCGGCCGTGAGCCGGTCGAACATCGCCTGGCGTACCGCCTCGACATGACCGGGAGCCGTGTGCTCCAGGACCTTGAAGCCTTCGTCCGTCAGCACCGCGTTCTGCCCGCGCTTGTCGGAGGGACAGTCCTCGCGGCGCACCCAGCCGTTCTTCTCCAGCCGTGCGACGGCGTGCGAGAGCCGGGACCGGGTGATCTTGGCGTCGATGGCCAGTTCCGTCATCCGCATGCGGCGGCGCGGGGCCTGGGAGAGCTGGACGAGCAGGCCGTAGTAGATGTGCGGCATCCCGGCGTCGCGCTGCAGCTGGCGGTCGAGGTGGTCCTCGAGGAGGGTGGTGGCGTGCAGATAGGCGCGCCACGCGCGCTGTTCGTCCTCGCTGAGCCAGCGCGGCTCGCGCTCGCTCCCGCCGGTGGATGCCGTATTCATGTATCCCACTCTACGACCTATTCTTGAAAGTTGAACTATATGGAGTTAGGGTCAATATCAGCTTGAAAGTTCAAGTAGATCGGGAGCCGTCATGAATGCCACCTCAGCCGCGGAGCGCATGCCCGCCCTCTATCTCTCCCATGGCGCCCCGCCCCTCGCCGACGACCCCGTCTGGCCCGGCGAGCTCGCCGCCTGGTCCGCGGACCTGCCGCGCCCCCGCGCGATCCTGATGGTCTCCGCCCACTGGGAGGAGGCCCCGCTCGCGATCGGCGCCACCGAGCCCATGCCTCTGGTGTACGACTTCTGGGGCTTCCCCGAGCACTACTACCAGGTACGGTACGACGCGCCCGGTGCGCCCGAACTCGCCGAGTCCGTACGGAAGTTGCTGGGCCGCACCGGTACGCCGGTGCAGGATGTCCCGGACCGCGGCCTCGACCACGGTGCGTATGTCCCGCTGGTGGAGATGTTCCCGGGTGCCGACATCCCCGTACTGCAGATCTCCATGCCCACGCTCGACCCGCAGAAGCTGATGGAGATCGGGCGCAGGCTCGCGCCGCTGCGGGACGAGGGCGTGCTGATCGTCGGCAGCGGCTTCTTCACGCACAACCTGGCCGCGCTGCGGCATCAGGGGACTCCCGGCTGGTCGGCGGAGTTCGACGACTGGGGGCGGCGGGCGCTTGCGGCGGCGGATGTGGACGCGCTGCTGGACTTCGAGAACAAGGCCCCGGCCGGACGGCTGGCTCATCCGCGGACCGAGCACTTCGCGCCGCTGTTCGTCACGCTGGGAGCGTCTGCGGACGAGCTCAAGAGCGGGCGGAGTGTGATCGACGGTTTCTGGATGGGCCTGGCGAAGCGTTCCCTTCAATTCGGCTAGCGGGAGGGGCTGTTGAGCCCGCTCGGCGCGGGGATCGGCGCGGGTTGAGCGCGCCGTGGTGGCGCCGTGGTGGTGCCGTGGTGGTGCCGTGACGGGCTTGCGGATCGGCTTGATGATCAGTGCGCCTGGGCCCCGGGGCCCAGCTTCTTCTCGTACCAGGCGACGTCCCAGTACTGGCCGAACTTCCTGCCCACTTCTTCGTACGTGCCGATGTGGCGGAAGCCGAAGCGGGCATGCAGCCGGGCCGAGGCCTCGTTCGGCTGGGCGATCCCGGCGTAGGCGCGGTGGAGGTCCTCGCCCTCCAGCGCCTCGAACAGTGCCTTGTAAAGCAGCGTGCCGATGCCGCGGCCCGCGGCTTCGGGCGCGCAGTAGACGCTGACCTCGACGGAGGTGGAGTACGCGGGCTTTGGCCGGAACGGGCTGCTCGTCGCGTAGCCCAGAATCCCGGCGCTCGGGGATGTGTCCACAAAACGGACATCCTGAGCAACCAGAAGGCGGTGTGGGCCGTCTTCAGGGTAGGAGTGCAGCCATGGTCGGCGCTGCTCGGGCGTGAAGGCGGAGGTGTCGAATGTGATGGCCGTCTCGCGCACGTAGTGGTTGTAGAGCTGCGTGAGGGCCTCGAGATCGGCCTCCGTGCCCGCTCTGACCTGCACATCTGTGTGTTCCTGCGGCACTCTTCCTCCCCTGTGGCCGGACAGGGTACTGCAAGATCACGAAAATCGTTGGACCGCGCGGGAATTCTGTCCCGATTCCAGTCGTTGTTTCCATCGGATGCAGGGCACCCGAGAGGGTGTCGCGACCTACTCATGTAAGGGAGCTCGCATGGCAACCCGTGCCGTCGCCCGTCGTCAGTCCTCCTCCAGTGGGACCGGCCGGGCAAGCAGCGTTCGCGCCGTGGGCGGGGAGATCGCCGACCGCGACCTGGTCGGCATGTATCTCGACGAGATCGCGCGTACGCCGCTGCTCGATGCCGCCAAGGAAGTAGAGCTGTCGCAGACGATCGAGGCGGGTGTGTACGCCCGGCAGATCCTCGACGGAGAAGTGGAGAGCGACGCGGGCGGCGCGACGCGCGAAGAGCTGGAAGCGCTGGTCGCCGAGGGGGAGCGCGCGAAGGACATCTTCATTCGCTCCAACCTCCGCCTGGTGGTGGCCGTGGCGCGGCGCTATCCGCGCAGCGGGCTGCCTCTCCTCGACCTGATCCAGGAGGGCAACGCCGGTCTGGTCCGTGCGGTCGAGAAGTTCGACTACGCCAAGGGCTTCAAGTTCTCGACGTACGCCACGTGGTGGATCCGGCAGGCGATCACCCGTTCCATAGCCGACCAGTCCCGCACGATCCGGCTCCCCGTCCACCTGGTGGAGGAGCTCGGACGGATCCGACGTGTCCAGCGCGAGTTCAACCGTGAGAACGGGCGGGATCCGGAGCCGGCGGAGGTCGCGCAGGAGCTCGGCTCGACGCCGGCGCGCGTGACGGACGTGCTCGACTGGGCGCGGGACCCGGTCAGCCTGAACATGTCGGTGGACGATGCGGGTGAGACGCAGTTCGGCGACCTGCTGGAGGACACGTCCGCGATCTCGCCGGAACAGTCGGTGCTTTCGCTGCTGCGCAGCGAGGGGCTGGACGACCTGATCGGCAAGCTCGACAACCGTACGGCGTCGATCATCCGGATGCGGTACGGCATCGAGGACGGACGTGAGCGCACGCTGACGGAGGTCGGCAAGGAACACGGCCTGACGCGCGAGCGGATCCGCCAGATCGAGAAGCACGCGCTGCTCGAGCTGAAGCGGATGGCACGCGACACGGGCTTCGACGCGGCGGCGTAACGACGCCACGTCGACCAGAGCTGGGCCCCGGCACCCTCCCCCCCGGTGCTGGGGTCCTTTCTTGTCCTGTGGCGGCCCTCAAACTCCTGGCCGAGCCACCGCACCCCGCACCCCGGCCCCCGCACTCCGCCCCCGAGGACGCGTTACCGCGTCACCCCGTCGCGCGGCTCAGGCGCGCGCCCAGGTCCGTCACGTACTCCACCAGGCCGGGCGGGCCGTGCACCGTGAACTCGCAGTCCACCAGGGCCAGTCGGAGCGCCAGCCACTCCAGCGAGTCCGCCGTCCTCGTCCGCAGGCGGCAGGTGTCCTCGCCCGTCGGGGTCGGCGCGCCCAGGGTGTCCGGGAGACGAGCGGCGACGAAGGACGCCGGGGCTTCGAAGGTCACGTCCACCTCGTGTTCCGGCTGGCGGGACATCGAGTGGCCGAGCAGTTCCGTCGCGCTCGCCGTCGGCAGCTCCCGCGGTGCGAACCGCGCCCCCGTCGCGAACGGCTCGGACACCCGGTCCACCCGGAACGTACGCCAGTCCTCCCGGCCCATGTCGTACGCGACCAGATACCACCGGCGGCCCGTCGAGACCAGGCGGTACGGCTCCACCTGGCGCTGTGTCTCCGCGCCGTCCCCCGCGCGGTAGCCGAAGCGCAGCCGCTCACGGCCCGTCGCCGCCCCCGCGATCACCGTCAGCGTCTGTGGGTCGATCGTCGCGCCGTCGCCGCGGGTCAGCGGGATCGTCGCCGCCTGCAGCGTGGTGACCCGGTGCCGCAGCCGGGACGGCAGCACCTGTTCCAGCTTGGCGAGCGCCCGTACGGAGGCTTCCTCGATGCCCTCGATCGCATGGCCCGCCCCCGCCCGCAGGCCGACCGCGATCGCGACCGCCTCCTCGTCGTCGAGGAGCAGCGGCGGCATCGCGGCCCCGGCGACCAGGCGGTAGCCGCCCACCGCGCCCTTCGTCGCCTCCACCGGATAACCGAGATCCCGCAGCCGGTCGATGTCGCGCCGGATCGTCCGCGGACTCACCTCAAGGCGCTCGGCGAGCTCGCTGCCCGGCCATTCGCGCGGAGTCTGGAGGAGGGAGAGCAGATTCAGCAGTCGTGCCGGAGTGTCCGTCATGTTTCCAGGATGCCAGCGAACTAGGACGCGACCTGACCTATATGGCCGCTACCTTCTTGCCATGAGTTCACAGCCCGCCGTACCGGGTACGGCTTCAGACCGCCGCCGATGGATCGCGCTCGCCATCGTCATGACCGCGGCCTTCATGGACCTGGTCGACGTCACCATCGTCAATATCGCGATCCCGAGCATCGAGCGGGACCTCGGGGCCTCCTTCGGCGCGATCCAGTGGATCACCGCCGGATACGCGCTCGCCTTCGCCGCCGGTCTGATCACGGGAGGCCGGCTCGGTGACATCTACGGCCGCAAGCGGCTGTTCCTGATCGGCATCACCGGCTTCACACTCGCCTCCGCGCTCTGCGGCTTCGCCCCGAACGAGGAGATGCTGGTTGCCTCCCGGCTGCTCCAGGGCGCGGCCGCCGCGATGATGGTGCCGCAGGTGCTCGCGATCATCCATGTCACCTTCCCGGCGCACGAACGCGGCAAGGTCTTCGGGATGTTCGGCGCGATCATCGGCCTCGGCGCGGTGTCGGGCCCGCTGCTCGGCGCACTGCTGACCCAGTGGAACCTCTTCGGCCTCGAATGGCGGCCGATCTTCCTGATCAACCTGCCGGTGGGCATCGCCGGGCTGATCCTTGGCCGGAAGTTCATCAGCGAGTCCCGCGCCCCGAAGGCGCTCCGGCTCGACCTGGTCGGCGTCGCGCTCGTCACCCTCGGTCTGCTGATGCTGATATACCCGCTGACCCGCGGCCGCGAGCTGGGCTGGCCGCTCTGGGGCCATCTGTGCATGGTCGGCAGCCTGGTCGTCTTCGCCGTGTTCGTGGCGTACGAGAAGCACAAGACGCGCAAGGACGGGTCGCCGCTCGTCGAGCTGTCGCTGTTCAAGGTGAAGAGCTTCGCGGCCGGCATCGCCGTGCAGCTCACCTTCGGGATCGTCTGCGGGATCTTCTTCCTGGTGTGGACGCTGTACATGCAGATAGGTCTGGGCTGGAGCCCGCTGCGCGCGGGTCTGACCGGCGTCCCGTTCTCGATCGCGGTCTCGACGGCGGCCGGGTTGTCCGTACAGAAGCTGGTGCCCCGCTTCGGCCGGAAGGTGCTTCAGGCGGGCGCGGTGACGATGGCCGCGGGTCTGCTGCTCTACATCTGGGAGGCCGGGCGCTACGGCACCGGGATCCACTCCTGGCAGATGGCGCTGCCGTTGGTGGTCATGGGCGTCGGCATGGGGCTGATCGTGGCGCCGCTGACGGACGCGGTGCTGTCGGACGTGCCGCGCGAGCACTCGGGCTCGGCGTCCGGACTGATCAACACCACCATGCAGATGGGCAATGCGCTGGGGCTGGGTCTTGTCTCGGTGGTCTTCTTCGGCTCGATCGACGACCGGATGGCGCCGAGCGCGGTCGGGACGGCGTTCGCGGAGGCGTTCCAGAACTCGCTGTGGTGGGTGGTGGCGGTGCTGGTCGTGATCTTCGCGGTGATGTTCGCGCTGCCGGCGCGGCCGAAGCAGCATGTGGAAGGCGCGGAGCCGGACCCTGTCGAGGCCGCCGTGGAGCCCGCGCTCGCCCACTGAGGCGTCTGCCTGCGGGAAGCGAGAAGACCCGGCCCCGAGAGTCCTCGGGGCCGGGTCTCCGATGTACGACTCGGACGTGGTCGTGGCGAGGTCAACGTACCCGCGCGCGCAGCTCCATCGCTTCGCGCGCGGTGTGCTCGGCGCAGTACACCTCGCACATATGGCGGCCGTCCGGCGTCGCCGTGTGCTCCACTTCCCACAGGCTCGTCTCGGTGCCGTCGAGCAGCAGGAACGCGTGCTCGTACAGCGTGAAGCCCGCGTCCTTGCCTTCCACCTGGCACTGACGGCCGAAGACCTGCGTGATGTGGTGGGCGAACGCGGCCCGCAGCCGGAGTGCGGTCTCCTCGCCCGGCCGGTCGGCGTTCTCCGCGCGGCGCAGCACACGGCGCGCGTGGTCCGCGGAGTTGTCCGGGACGTACATCCGGGGGAGCGGGGCGGGAGGAGCCGTCATCACACTGGCGAGGAGCTCCAGATCGGCGTCGAGATCCGCGTCACAGACGGCGTCGGGATCACCGCCCGCGGAGCCAGCAAAGCCCGGGAAACCGGCGGGCAGCCGGGATGCGGCGAGCCGGGCCTCCGACTCCTCGGTGTACAGCTCGTGCTGCTCGTCGCTGTCGCGACCTGTGTTGTGCACCAGCTCCCACAGCACGAGCGAGCTGCCGTCGCTGAGCAGATAGGCATGCCGGTACGTCGCGCGGTGCAGGGCCGCGCTGTGGTGCGAGGAGTGCAGCGAACTGGCGTGCGCCAGCGCCGATCCGAGCCGCTCGACCGTCGCATCCGGCAGGTCGAAGGAGTTGAGCGCCCGACCCAGGAGTCGCTCGAGGTGCGTCTCGGTTGTCTCGTAGGGATCGTTCAAGGTGGGTCTCCAGGCCGTCGCCGCAAGTCACTTGGTGATAGCTAAACGTAGCGCTTGGGTCTGACAACGTGTCCGGGGTTCGGGAAAACGAGGGGCGTGCGGGGGAAGTTCCCGCCCCCCGGGCAACCGCCTTGTCCCGTACGTCAGTCGATGTCGTACAGGTCCCGGTACGAAGGGAAGACCCCGCCGGGACCCTCGACGCCCCGGGCCACGAGGACCGCCCGTACGATCGCCCGCGTCACCACGTCCGCGCCCGCAGCGAGCACTTCGTTGAGGGCGAGCGGGCTCGCGGCCGTCAGTGGGACGGCGCCGGTGGCGAGGGTGAAGACGGTGTCCCCGTCGTTGAGGAGATGCACCGGGCGTACGGCGCGGGCAATGCCGTCGTGCGCCGTGCCCGCGAGCTTCTGCGCCTGGGCACGGGTGAGATCGGCGTCGGTGGCGACGACGGCGAGGGTCGTGTTGAGCGGGGGGCGGCCGTTCTTCTCGCGCACCTCGGTGAGCCGGAGCTGGGCCGCGGCGTGCACGTCGGGGCTGGGGTACGCGATGCGGCCGCCGATGTACTGCCCGTACAGCGCGCCCGTCCGCGGATCCACCGCCGAGCCCACGGCGTTGGCCACGACGAGCGCGGCGACGGTGATCCCGGAGTCCAGGACGGTGCTCGCGGTGCCGATCCCGCCCTTGAGCTGCCCGACGACCGCACCCGTGCCCGCGCCGACGCCGCCCTCCTCGACCGGCGCGCCCTCGTCCGTACGGGCTGCTGCTTCGACGGCGGCACGTCCGGTTGCGGCGTCCGGTCTGGCGCGCCAGTCGCCGCCGCGGCCCAGGTCGAAGACGCAGGCGGCGGGGACGACCGGCACGACATGGGACGGGGCGGGGCCCACCCGTACGCCCCGGCCCTGCTCCTCCAGCCATGCCATCACGCCGGCGGCGGAGTCGAGGCCGTAGGCGCTGCCGCCCGTCAGTACGAGCGCCTCGACGCGCTGGACGAGATTGCGCGGGTCGAGTGCGTCGGTCTCCCGGGTGCCGGGGCCGCCGCCCCGTACATCCACGGCGGCGATCGCGCCGCCCGCGGGGGCGAGGACGACGGTGGTGCCGCTGAGGGCGCGCTCACCGGGCACACGCGCGTGGCCGACGCGGAGGCCGGTCACGTCCGTCAACCCGCCGGCCGGCTCGTGCGCGAGTCCGCCCGTCGGGGCGTCATGTGTTGCCATGACGCCCATGCGTACCACGGGACTTGGCCCCGCACCCCGGACCTCGGAATGTCGCGGCCGTGGCGTCGGTCACGACGCGGCCGCCGTCCGGGCGGTGAGCGTGACGCCGACCGCGACCGCCGCCGTCGCCACGAGACCGGCCGCCGGGACCGCCCACTCCCCGGCGAACGTGCAGAGCAGAATCGCCGCCGAGGTGGCGGGCAGGATGAGTTGCTGGGCGATCCCCACCTTGAAGTAGCGCGCGTGCAGTGCCCACACCAGCAGCATGAAGACGGCGGCGGGGACGGTGACGGCGGCCGACGCTGCCGTGGTGGAGATATGCGCCTTGCCCACGGCCTGCTCCACCGCCACCTCGATGCCCGCGCCGATCGCGGCGGCCGACGCAAAGATCCCGTAGTGGCCGTAACCCCACAGGAATCCCTCCTTGTTGGAGGCAAGGCGGTCGTGGGCGGGGACCACGAAGTAGATCCACCAGGCGGCGAAGACGGTCAGGAGCCCGCCTGCGGCGATCGGCAGCACATCGCCCAGCGCGTCGTTCTCGTCGACGCCGGACTTCACGGCGACGGTGGCCGCGGCGATGGTCTCGCCGAGCACGATGATGGTGAACAGGCCGTAGCGCTCGGCGATGTGGTGCGGGTGCCAGTGGGTGTGGAAGTCCTTCTCGGCGTACACCGGCACGCACATCTCGGCGATCGCCATGACCAGGAAGATCCAGCCGCGGGCCGACTCGGGCGTGAACAGCAGGGCGCTCCAGCCGATCTGACAGAAGATCACGCCGCTCGCGTACCGCAGGGCCATGGTCCGCTCGGCGCCGGACGCGGCCCGCGCGACTCTCAGCCACTGCGAGGTCAGCGCGAGGCGCATCACCAGATAGCCGAGCCAGACGAGGAGGAAGTCGCGGTCCTGGAAGGCGCGGGAGACACCGGCCGCGAGGATCAGGACGCCGGCGATCTGGACGAGGGTGACCACGCGGTAGAGGGCGTCGTCGTTGTCGTACGCCGACGCGAACCAGGTGAAGTTCATCCACGCCCACCAGATGGCGAAGAAGACCATCACGTAGCTGAGGATGCCGTCCGCCGTGTGCTGCTCGGCGACGGAGTGCACCAGCTGGATACCGGCCTGGGCGATCGCCACGACGAAGCAGAGGTCGAAGAAGAGCTCAAGGGGGGTTGCGGCGCGGTGCTCCTCGTCGCGCTGCCGGGCGACGAGGGGGCGGAGGGGGCGCAACGGGTTCGACGGATTCGGCGGGTTCGATGGGCTGCCGGCGCGTGGCGTGTCAGTCATATGCCAAGCACAGCAGAGGGCGGGTGGCGGGCGACCTGGACGCGCGAGGGTGCGGTGGTGGGGCGGGGCGTGGGGCGGGCGCGGCGGCTGGAGTCGGCGGTTTGTCCGCCCCACCCCCGCCCCTTCCCGAAACCGGGGGCTCCGCCCCGGGCCCCCGGGCTGTCGGGGCTCCGCCCCGGGCCCCGCGCGGCAGCTTCGCGCCGCGGACGCAGCCTGCGAGCCTGCCGCCGTCTCCCGGGGCGGTGCCCCCCGGGCCCCCGCACGGCAGCTTCGCGCCGCGGACACAGCACGCGGGCTCCCCACCGCGCCCCACCCGCGGCCCGTACTCGTCGCTGCCGCCGTACCCTGGACGCATGAGTACCGCCCCCGCCCCCGGACCGCGTGATGCGAAGCAGCCGCGGCAGCAGGCCCCGAAGCCGAAGCTGATCTTTGACGATCCGCTGGACCAGCAGTCCTCGGACGATACGGACCGTGGGTGGGGGGAGCGGCCTCTTGCGGGTGGCGACAGTGCATCCGATCTCGCGCGCTTCCTCGACGAAAAGCCGCCCCACCACATCTGAGCCGTCGCTACTGGTCGCGCCCCGAGCCCCGCTGGGCCACCAACGCGTCGCGGATCTCCTTCAGTATTTCGAGCTCGGTCAGCTCGACCACTTCCTTCGCGCCTTCCTTGGCCGCCTCCCGGTCCGCCCGCCTCGCCAGGTACTTGGCCATGGGCAGGACCATCAGGAAGTAGACGACGGTAGCGGTGATCAGGAAGGTGAGCGTGGCGCTGAGCACCGAGCCCCACATGATCGGAATGCCGCTGGTGGCCTCGCCGGTCTTGGGGTCGGTCACACACGGACTCTTCAGACAGTAGGTGTACTTGGTGAGGTCCTTCGTGCCGAATGCCCCGACCAGCGGGCTGATGACGCCCTTCACCACCGAGTTCACGATCTGGGTGAACGCCGCGCCGATGACCACTGCGACGGCCAGGTCGATCACATTGCCGCGCATCAGAAAGGTCTTGAAGCCCTCCAGGACGCTGACCTTCTTCTCGTTCACCACTGATCCTCTCTTCGTATGTGCAGGACACGGAATCAAACGCTCCGCAACCTACGTCAGCGCCTGACCACGCTGTCCGGTCCGCGTATACGAAGAGATGGTCTGACGAGACGTCAGTAAGATTCAGCACACTGTCACCGCCAGCCGGGAGGTCGCCCCCGCGCCCGCCAGCGCTGCTGCGGTGGCCCGTGGAACGGACAGCACCACCAGCGCGCCGCCGTCCCCAACCGGCTCCCGAGTCATGGGTACTTGGGCGACCCGCGCCCCCGACGCCACCACCCGCGCATCGGAGGCTTCCCCAGCGGGGGAGTCGGCGGCGGCGATCACATCGACCCGGTCTCCCGGGCGCAGCAACCGCACCGTCGCGGCGTCCGCGATGCGCACCGGAGCGGACACCATCTCGGCGGCGGGCCGACGTTCGCGCTGCGCCGCCGTTGGCGCCCCGGCCTCCGTGCCGTCCGCCCCACGGGCACCCGAAGCGGCAAGCGCCGCCGCCGTCATGGCGAGACCGGCCGCCAGCGCACGGCGTCGCCGACGCATCGCCCGCCGCAGCCGGTGGGCCCCGCCGCGCACCCGCACGGGCGTGAAGGGCGGCACACCAAGAGGTTCAGGCGCGGGAGAAGAAGGGAGGGGAGGAAGGGGAGGGGGAGAAGGGAGGAGCGACATGACACGCACCGCCTGTCGTGAGGAGTGGAGCAGGAGTGGAGCTGGACCAAGCACTCCTCACGATCCACCGTCCGCCCGCATCCTGCTGACGCCTGTGGACGACCCCTGCCCTGTGGACAACTCCCTCACCCGGGCGAGCGATTACGGCAGCTCGATCCCCGGATCGATGCCGCCCAGCGCCCTCCGGCACAGACAGTCCCGCGCCCCGTCCGCCGGCAGCCCCGCCACCGCGTCGAAGAGCACCGTACGCAGTCGGTCCACATTGGCGGCGAAGACCTTCAGCACCTCCTCGTGGGAGACGCCCTCACCCGATTCGGCCCCCGCGTCCAGGTCCGTCACCAGGGTCATCGACGTGTAGCAGAGCTCCAGCTCACGGGCGAGCATCGCCTCCGGATGTCCGGTCATGCCGATCACCGACCAGCCCATCGCCGCGTACCAGCGCGACTCCGCCCGGGTCGAGAAACGCGGCCCTTCGACCACCACCAGCGTCCCGCCGTCCACCGGCTCCCAGTCGCGCCCGCGCGCCGCGGCGAGCGCGGCCTTGCGCCCCTCGGGGCAGTAGGGATCGGCCGGCGACACATGCACCACGTTCGGAATGCTCCCGTCCGGGAGCGGCAGCCCGTCGAAATACGTCTGCGCCCGCGTCTGCGTACGGTCCACGAACTGATCCGGTACGAGCAGCGTTCCCGGCCCGTACTCCGGCCGCAGCCCGCCCACCGCGCACGGTCCCAGCACCTGTCGTACGCCCACCGACCTCAGCGCCCACAGATTGGCGCGGTAGTTGATGCGGTGCGGCGGCAGATGGTGGCCGCGCCCGTGCCGGGGCAGGAAGGCGACCCGGCGCCCGGCGATCTCGCCGAGGAAGAGCGAGTCGCTGGGCGGGCCGTAAGGCGTCTCCACCTGGATCTCGGTGACGTCGTCGAGGAAGGAGTAGAAGCCCGAGCCGCCGATCACACCGATCTCGGCGGAGTCCGACAGTGCGTTCGCGTTGGTCGCCATGGCGATCACAGTATCCGGACGCAAAAACGCAGAGGACCCCACCGTACGAAACGGCAGGGTCCTGCGGAGGCGAGGATCAAGCAGCCAAGATCAAGCCAGGATCAAGCAGCCAGGATCAAGCAGACAGGTCAATCGGGCGTCAGGCGGCCGAGCTGCTGCCGCTCGACGAGGACGTGCTCGACGAGGACGAGGACGAGGACGTGCTCGACGAAGACGAGGTCGACGTCGCGGGCTTCGAGTCCGACGACTTCGCGCTCGTGGACGAGGCCGACGACGCGGGCGCGCTGCTCGACGACGACCCGCGGCTGTCATTGCGGTAGAAGCCGGAGCCCTTGAAGACAATGCCGACCGCCGAGAACACCTTCTTAAGGCGTCCGTCGCAGCCCGGGCATACGGTCAGGGCGTCATCGGTGAACTTCTGCACCGCCTCGAGGCCCTCGCCGCATTCGGTGCACTGGTACTGGTACGTAGGCACTGTGTCTTCCTCCTGGCACTCTCACTCTATGAGTGCTAACGACGGTCCATAGTGACGTATTCCGCTGGATCAGTCCACCGCCACGGGCACGCGGTGACCCATGCCACGTGCCGCGATCCGCCCCGAAGCCCTCGGCGAGAGCCGCGAGCGCAGGGCCAGGAGGGTGGTCAGCGCCAGCACGGTGCCGACCAGCGGGACCGCGAATCCGGCGCTCGCGCCGTTCTCGTCGGCCAGCCGTCCGGCGACCGTCACCGCCGCCGCCTGGCCCAGCGCCACCGCGCCCGTCAGCCAGGTGAACGCCTCGGTGCGTGCCGAGGCGGGTACCAGTGACTCCACCAGGGTGTAGCCGCTGATCAGGGCGGGCGCGATGCAGAGGCCGATCAGCAGCCCAAGACTCGCGAGGAGTGCCACCGAGTGCACCGTCCAGAGCGCGGAGGCCGCCAGAGTGAGCCCGGCATAGCCGAGCACCAGCCGCCGCCGCGGCCCGCTCTTCCACGCGACTGCGCCGCACGCGATGCCCGCCAGCATGTTGCCGGCCGCGAAGATTCCGTACAGCAGACCGTTGGCTCCGGGGTTGCCGATCTCCTCGGCGAAGGCGGTCAGTGAGACCTGCATTCCACCGAAGACCGAGCCGATGCCGAGGAAGGCCACGGCGAGCACCCGGACTCCGGGGACGGAGAGGGCGGACACGTGCGGCCGGTCGGCCGTCGCGGCGGGCCGGACCGCGGGCTGCGTACGGCTCTGGGCGGCGAAGAGCAGACCACCGGCCAGGGTCAGTCCGGCCTCGGCGATCAGTCCGGCCGCCGGGTGGACGCCCGTGGCGAGCGCGGTCGCGAGCACCGGCCCGACGACAAAGGTGAACTCGTCGGTCACGGACTCGAAGGCCGCCGCCGTCGACATCAGTGGCGAGCCTTCCAGCTTGACGGCCCAGCGGGCGCGCACCATCGGGCCGATCTGCGGTACGGACGCACCCGTCGGGACGGCGGCGGCGAACAGCGCCCACAGGGGCGCGTGCGCCAGCGCGAGCGCGATCAGAGCGGCACCGGAAGCGGCGTGCACCAGCACGCCCGGCAGCAGTACGGCCCGCTGTCCGAAGCGGTCGGCGAGCTTGCCGCTCTGCGGTGCGAACAGGGCCATGGAGACGCCGGTGACGGCGGCGACCGCGCCGGCGCTGCCGTACGAACCGGTGGTGTGCTGGACGAGCAGCACGATGCCGATGGTCAGCATCGCGAAGGGCTGGCGTGCCAGGAAGCCGGGGAGCAGGAATGTCCAGGCGCCCGGGGTGCGCAGAAGCTGCCCGTAGCCAGGACGGTTCTCGACCGTGGATGCCACGGTCCGTGCCTTTCTGCCGCCTGGTAGCGCTCCCCTGGGTGTACGGGAGCCGCCGAGAGCTGTCCTCTTGCGCGGATCTGCGGTAGATACCGGGGCCTACTGCGAGGGCTCCGCGGCCGCCATACGGTCGCGCCAGCTCTGCGTCAGGCAGAGTTGGTCGATCAGTGTGCCTTCATGATACAGGGATTCTCGCGATCGCTCCTGGGAAATGGGTCACACAGTCACCGATCCGCCTGCGATTAGCCGGATCTTCTTCCACGGTTTCCCCGGCCCGGGTGGTTTCCGGGATTCCGGGGTCTCGGAGCCCGGGCGGATTTTGGCCGCGTTCCGGGGCTCCCGAGGGTTCCCAAGGGCGCACGTCGTCCCGCCGCCTCAAGCGACTCCGCCGACTCCGCCGACTCCGCCGTTTCCACCCGTCCCCAGCCAGTCCGCCAGCTTTCCGCCCTGGCCGACGGCCCGCAGCCGCCGCTCCGCCGCGTCCCGCACCGGATCCGTCGCCACCACCAGCAGCTCGTCGCCCCGCCGCAGCACGGTCGTCGGCAGCGGTACGAAGCTCTTCCCGTCCCGTACGACAAGGGTGACCGCCGACCCCGGGGGCAGCCGCAGCTCCGCGACCTCCACTCCGTGCATCTTCGACTCGTCGGGGATCGCCACCGAGAGCAGATGCCCGCGCAGCCGCTCCAGCGGCGCCGACTCGATGCCCAGGTCGGCGGCCTCCGAACGGTCACCGAGCCGCAGTGCCTTCGCCACCCACGGCAGCGTCGGACCCTGTACCAGGGTGTAGACGACGACCAGGACGAAGACGATGTTGAAGACCCGGTCGCTGCCCTCGATGCCGTACACCATCGGGATGGTGGCGAGAATGATGGGCACGGCGCCGCGCAGGCCCGCCCACGACATCAGCACCTGCTCCCGCCAGGGAATACGGAAGGGCAGCAGACTGGCGAACACTTCCAGCGGCCGCGCCACCACGGTCAGCACCAGGCCCACGACCACGGCCGGCAGGATGTCGTCGCCGAGTTCGTGCGGGGTCACCAGCAGGCCGAGCAGGACGAACATGCCGATCTGGGCGATCCAGCCGAGCCCTTCGGCGAATCCGCGGTTCGCGGGCGCGTGCGGGAGCTTGGAGTTCCCGAGCACCATCGAGGCGAGATAGACGGCGAGGAAGCCACTGCCGTGCGCCATGGCGCCGGCGGCGTACGCGACCACCGCGATCGCCATCACCGCGATCGGGTACAGACCCGATGCGGGCAGCGCCACATGCCGCAGCCCGAAGGCGCCCAGCCAGCCCGCCGTGAGTCCGATTGCCGCACCGATCAGCAGCTCCAGCGCGATCTTCCCGACCAGCACGTACCAGTCGTCGATGGGTCCGGCCGTCGAGAAGGCCACCACCAGGATCACCACGGGGGCGTCGTTGAAGCCCGACTCGGCCTCCAGCACACCGGTCACCCGGGACGGCAGCGGCACTCTGCGCAGTACGGAGAAGACCGCGGCGGCGTCCGTCGACGAGACGACCGCACCGATGATGAGCGCCTGCCGCCACTCAAGTCCGACCAGATAATGAGCTCCTGCGGCCGTGATGCCCACGCTCACCGCGACGCCGACGGTCGACAGTGCGACCGCCGCGGGCAACGCGGGTTTGACCTGCTTCCACTTGGTGCCAAGTCCACCCTCGGCCAGGATCACCACAAGCGCGGCATAGCCGATCACCTGCGTCAGCACCGCGTCGTTGAACTGGACGTGGAAGATGCCGTCCTGACCGATCGCGACCCCTATACCGAGATACAGGAGCAGGCTGGGAAGCCCGCTGCGGGAGGAGATGCGCACGGCCGCGACGGCGATGAGCAGAACGAGCGAGCAGATGAGCAGGAGTTCATTGAGCCGGTGGACAGTCAGTGGCCGATCCT
The DNA here is from genome assembly GCF_044903445.1 of Streptomyces sp. NPDC019890. Taxonomy (NCBI): domain Bacteria; kingdom Bacillati; phylum Actinomycetota; class Actinomycetes; order Kitasatosporales; family Streptomycetaceae; genus Streptomyces; species Streptomyces sp. NPDC019890. Next base: position 317,882 of record NZ_JBJDQK010000004.1, read on the forward strand.
TCCCCTCGCGCCTACGTGCCGGATCGTTCCTCCGACGGGCGACACATCGTTACCTTACCTAATCTTTAACATTTCCTTGCCGTGGTAGATCATTTGTGCGAGCCCTGAGGTCCGGGGACCGGCTTACGGATACCGCGTCAGGGCCGGTGGAACGCTGCGCCTATGGTTGCTCCAGCACTCCAGGACCAGCCTGCGCCTCGAAGGACAGCGATGCCCGCCAACACAACCGCCTCTTCCCCCAAGAAGAAGAAGGGGCGACGCGCCCGCCTGCTCGTGTTCTTCCTGGTGCTGGCGCTTGTCGCGGGTGTCGGATACGGCACGTACTGGAGCATCAGCACGGTGCGCGCCTCGTATCCGCAGACCAACGGGACGATCAAGCTCGCGGGCCTCAAGGGCCAGGTCGAGGTCAGGCGCGACAGCTTCGGCATTCCGCAGATCTATGCGGACAGTGACGAAGACCTGTTCCGCGCCCAGGGCTTCGTCCAGGCGCAGGACCGCTTCTGGGAGATGGACGTCCGCCGCCATATGACGGCCGGCCGGCTCTCCGAGATGTTCGGCTCCGGACAGGTCGAGACGGATGCCTTCCTGCGCACCCTCGGCTGGCGCCAGGTTGCCGAGCGGGAGTACGAGACCAAGCTCTCGCCGGACACCAAGAAGTACCTCCAGGCGTATGCGGAGGGCGTCAACGCTTATCTCAAGGGCAAGGACGGCAAGGAACTCTCCGTCGAGTACGCGGCCCTGTCCTTCGCGAACGACTACAAGCCCGAACAGTGGACTCCGGTCGACTCGGTGGCCTGGCTCAAGGCGATGGCCTGGGACCTGCGCGGCAATATGCAGGACGAGATCGACCGCTCGCTGCTGACCAGCAGGCTCACCGAGAAGCAGATCAAGGACCTCTACCCGGAGTATCCGTACGACAGGAACAAGCCGATCGTCCAGGAGGGCGGGATCAGCCCCGCCACCGGGAAGTTCGATCCGGACGCCAAGCCGTCCGACGTGTCGGGCAACGGCGGACAGGGCAGCGCGGCAGGCGCGGCCCAGGGCCTCAACTCCCAGCTCGCCGCGCTTTCGAAGACGCTCGACACGATCCCCTCGCTGCTGGGCCCGAGCGGCAGCGGCATCGGCTCCAACTCCTGGGTCGTCTCCGGCAGGTACACGACGACCGACAAGCCGCTGCTGGCCAATGACCCGCATCTCGCGCCGCAGCTGCCCTCCGTCTGGTACCAGATGGGGCTGCACTGCCGTACGGTCTCCCCCTCCTGCCAGTACGACACCGCCGGCTACACCTTCTCCGGCACGCCGGGCGTGATAATCGGTCACAACCAGAACATCGCCTGGGGCTTCACCAACCTCGGCGCGGACGTCACCGACCTCTACCTGGAGAAGCTGTCCGGCGACAGCTACGAGGTGGGCGGCGAAGAGAAGAAGCTGACCACCCGCAAGGAGGTCATCAAGGTCGCGGGCGAGTCCAGCAAGACGATCACGGTCCGCTCCACCGGGCACGGACCGCTGGTCTCCGACCGCAGCAGCGAGCTGGAGAAGGTCGGCCGGCAGGCCCCCGTGTCCAATGCCGCCCCCGACCGCGGCGCCGGATACGCGGTCGCGCTGCAGTGGACCGCGCTCCAGCCCGGCAGGTCCATGGACGCGATCTTCGAGCTCAACCGCGCCAAGGACTTCAAGTCCTTCCGTGCGGCCGCCAAGAACTTCGAGGTTCCCTCGCAGAACCTCGTCTACGCCGACGCCGAGGGCCACATCGGCTACCAGGCCCCGGGCACGATCCCGGTGCGTGCCAAGGGCGACGGCTCGGTCCCCGCGCCTGGCTGGGACCCCGCGTACAAGTGGAAGGGCTTCATCCCCTTCGACGAGCTGCCGTACGAGTTCGACCCCGACCGCGGCTACATCGTCACCGCCAACCAGGCGGTCGTGGACGCCAAGAAGTACCGGTATCTGCTCACCAAGGACTACGGCTACGGCACCCGCAGCCAGCGGATCAACGACCTCATCGAGTCGAAGATCCAGGGCGGCGGCAAGATCTCGACCGAAGACATGCGCGCCATGCAGATGGACAACAGCAGCGAGATGGCCAAGCTGCTGACGCCGTATCTGCTGAAGATCGACATTTCGGACCCGTACGTCCGTGAGGCACAGAAGCTGCTGGAGGGCTGGGACTACACCCAGGAGCCGGACTCCGGCGCGGCCGCGTACTTCAACGCGGTCTGGCGCAATGTCCTCAAACTCGCCTTCGGCAACAAGCTGCCCAAGGAGCTGCGGGTGGAGGGCGAGTGCCTGAACGTCCGCCCGGCCGACAGCTCGGCCCCGGACGACGAGCTCAGCGAGCGGGTGCGCGAGTGCGGCCAGCGCGACACGGAGTCGGCGCAGCCGGACGGCGGCGACCGCTGGTTCGAGGTCGTACGCAGGATCCTCAAGGACGAGGGCAACGAGTGGTGGCGGGCACCGGCCGGACGTACGGAGAAGGCGGCGACCAACCGTGACCAGCTGCTCGCCCGGGCCATGGACGACGCCCGTTGGGAGCTGACCGCCAAGCTCGGCAAGGACGCCTCCAGCTGGAGCTGGGGCAGGCTGCACCAGCTGACGCTGAAGAACCAGACGCTCGGCACCGACGGTCCCGGCTTCCTGCAGTTCGTGCTCAACCGCGGCCCGTGGAATCTGGGCGGCGGCGAGGCGGCGGTCAATGCGACCGGCTGGAACGCCGCAGGCGGGTACGGCGTGATCTGGGTGCCGTCGATGCGGATGGTCGTCAACGTCGGCGACTGGGACAAGTCCCGCTGGATCAATCTGAGCGGTGCCTCGGGCCACGCGTACAGCGCGCACTACACCGACCAGACCGACAAGTGGGCCAAGGGCGAACTCCTCGACTGGGCCTACGGCGAGCAGGCGGTGAAGGCGAAGACCGTCGACACCCTCAAGCTCACGCCGTAAAGCGTCTGATCGACCCGGGTGTGACCACCGCGTGCACGGGGTGGTCGTGCGGCTCCTGCGGGACCCGCTCGACCACCTCGTTCGCGTACAGCAGCACCACCAGCGCCGGGTCGGCGCCGGCCGCCGTCAGGCGGGCGAGCACCCGGTCGTACGAGCCGCCCCCGCGGCCGAGACGCATACCGCGCGAGTCCACCGCGAGCCCGGGAAGGAGCACGGCATCCGCTTCGATCACTGCGTCCACGCCGAGCCGCTCGCCGTCCGGCTCCAGCAGGCCGCGGCCGGCCCGCACCAGATGCTCCGGGCCCTCGTACACGCCCCAGTCCAGATCGTTGTCCGGCTTCAGGACCGGCAGCAGGACGCGTACGCCCCGCGCGCGCAGCGCGTCGAGCAGCGCGCGCGTGCCGGGCTCGCGCCCGACCGAGACATATGCCGCGACTGTGCCCGCATCGGCCAATTCCGCAAGGCTCAGGGCCTGTCGGGCGAGAACCGCGGCGGCCTGTTCGACGTCTTCAGTGGACATCAGGCCCCGGGCCGCGAGGAGTTCGCGCCGTACCGCACTCTTTCCGGACAAGTCGCCACACATCGCGCGATCACAAACCTCTCGTATACGCCTTTATGAGAAGGAAGTTAACCGGAGGCTCATCTTCAGCGCATAGTCACCGGATATGGTGATCCGCATGACTCAGTCGCACCCCAGGATCAGCAAGGCTGTCATCCCCGCCGCAGGCCTCGGCACCCGGTTCCTGCCGGCCACGAAAGCCACTCCCAAAGAGATGCTGCCTGTGGTCGACAAGCCCGCGATCCAGTACGTCGTCGAAGAGGCGGTCTCGGCCGGGCTCTCCGACGTGCTCATGATCACGGGCCGCAACAAGCGCCCCCTCGAGGACCACTTCGACCGCAATTACGAGCTGGAGGAGGCGCTCAAGAGCAAGGGCGACGCCGGCCGGCTCGCAAAGGTCCAGGAGTCGAGCGACCTCGCCACCATGCACTACGTCCGTCAGGGCGACCCACGCGGCCTCGGCCACGCCGTCCTGTGCGCCGCCCCGCACGTCGGCGACCAGCCCTTCGCGGTCCTCCTCGGCGACGACCTCATCGACCCGCGCGACCCGCTGCTCGCCCGTATGGTCGAGATCCAGGAGCGTGAGGGCGGCAGCGTCATCGCGCTGATGGAGGTCGACCCCGCCCAGATCCATCTGTACGGCTGCGCGGCCGTCGAGGCCACCGGCGAGTCCGACGTCGTCAGGGTGACCAAGCTGGTCGAGAAGCCCGACCCGGCCGAGGCCCCGAGCAACCTCGCCATCATCGGTCGCTATGTCCTGGACCCGGCCGTCTTCGAGATACTTCGCCAGACCGAGCCGGGCCGCGGCAACGAGATCCAGCTGACCGACGCCCTGGAGAAGCTCGCCGAGGACGAGAAGGTGGGCGGCCCGGTGCACGGGGTGATCTTCAAGGGCCGCCGGTATGACACAGGCGACCGCGGGGACTATCTGCGGGCAATTGTCAGACTCGCGTGCGAACGTGAAGACCTGGGCCCGGAGTTCCGGTCCTGGCTTCGCAGTTATGTGACCGAGGAGATGTAACACCGTGAGCAGCACGATCTGGTCGGTGGACGACCACCTGGAGGACATCCTCGGCGCGATCCGCCCGCTCGATCCGATCGAGCTGCAGCTGCCCGACGCCCAGGGCTGCGTCCTGGTCGAGGACGTCACCGTGCCGGTCGCGCTGCCGCCCTTCGACAACAGCTCCATGGACGGTTACGCGGTCCGCATCGCCGACGTCGCGGGCGCCGGCGAGGAGTTCCCCGCGGTCCTCACCGTGATCGGCGATGTGGCGGCAGGCAGCGGCGGGCTGCCCACGGTCGGACCGGGCGAGGCCGCCCGCATCATGACCGGTGCCCCGCTGCCGCCCGGCGCCGAGGCGGTCGTCCCGGTCGAGTGGACCGACGGCGGCACCGGCGAGGGAGCGGCCACCACGATGCGTCCGGCGGGCGAAGCCCCTCAGGGCGCGAGCGGTGAGGTCCGCGTCCACCGCCCGGTCGAGGCCCGCGCCCATGTGCGCTCGCGCGGCAGCGACGTCCAGGCGGGTGACCTGGCGCTGGAGGCGGGCACGGTGCTCGGCCCGCCCCAGATCGGTCTGCTCGCCGCCATCGGCCGCGGCACCGTGCGGGTGCGGCCCCGGCCGCGCGTCGTCGTGCTCTCCACCGGCAGCGAACTGGTCCAGCCCGGCGAGAGGCTGGCCGAGGGGCAGATCTACGACTCCAACAGCTTCGCCCTGTGCGCCGCCGCCCGCGACGCGGGCGCGCTGTCCTACCGGGTCGGTGCGGTCACCGACGACGCGGAGATCCTGCGCGCCACCATCGAGGACCAGCTGATCCGCGCCGATCTGCTGGTCACGACGGGCGGCGTCAGCGTCGGTGCGTACGACGTCGTCAAGGAGGCGCTCTCCTCGGTGGGTGACGAGGACGTGCCGGGCAGCGGGGTCGACTTCCGCAAGCTCGCCATGCAGCCCGGCAAGCCGCAGGGCTTCGGCTCGATCGGCCCGGAGCACACGCCGCTGCTGGCCCTGCCGGGCAATCCCGTCTCCTCGTACGTCTCCTTCGAGCTGTTCGTACGACCCGCGATCAGGGCCCTGATGGGGCTGAAGGACGTCCATCGCCCGAAGGTGCGGGCCGCGCTGAAGGCCGACAAGGCGCTGTCGTCACCCGAGGGCAAGCGGCAGTTCCTGCGCGGTGCGTACGACTCCGGGTCGGGCACCGTCTCCCCGGTCGGCGGCTCCGGCTCCCATCTGATCGCCGCCCTCGCCCATGCCGACTGCCTGATCGTCGTCCCGGAGGCGGACACCTCGGTGGAGCCCGGGGCGGAGGTGGAAGTGGTCCTCCTCGGCTGACCTGCTTACGGTGGCGGTACCGTGTCTGCCCACACAGGCCCCGCAGGGCCCTGACCGGGAGCGCCACAGCAGATGAGTACCCAAGGCAGGCTGACGCACATCGACGAGGCGGGGGCGGCCCGTATGGTCGACGTCTCGGGAAAGGACGTCACCGCACGCACCGCCCGCGCCAGTGGCCGGGTGCTGGTCTCCGCGCAGGTCGTGGAGCTGCTGCGGGGTGAGGGCGTCCCCAAGGGCGATGCGCTCGCCACGGCCCGGATCGCGGGCATCATGGGCGCCAAGCGCACCCCCGATCTGATCCCGCTCTGCCACCCGCTCGCCGTATCCGGCGTCACGCTGGATCTGGCGGTCGCCGACGACGCCGTGGAGATCACCGCCACGGTGAAGACCACCGACCGTACGGGGGTCGAGATGGAGGCCCTGACCGCGGTCTCGGTCGCCGCCCTCACCGTCGTCGACATGGTGAAGGCCGTCGACAAGGGCGCGGTGATCACCGACATCCGGGTCGAGGAGAAGACGGGCGGCAAGTCCGGCGACTGGAGCCGGTCATGAACCCGCCGCGCGCCGGTGAGGTCTACAGCCACAGCCACGGGACGGGATCCGAAGCGGCCCGGCGTGCCCTGGTCGTCACCGCCTCCAACCGCGCCGCCGCCGGTGTGTACGAGGACAAGGGCGGACCCATCCTCGCCGGGGGTCTTGCCGCGCTGGGCTTCCAGGTGGACGGCCCGCGCGTGGTCCCGGACGGCGATCCGGTGGAGCAGGCCCTGCGGGAAGGGGTGGCCGCCGCGTACGACGTCATCCTCACCACCGGCGGCACCGGTATCTCGCCCACCGACAGGACGCCCGAGGTCACCCGCAGCGTCCTGGACCACGAGATCCCCGGCATCCCCGAGGCGATCCGCGCGTACGGACGCGAGAAGGTGCCCGCCGCCGCGCTGTCCCGGGGGCTTGCCGGCGTCGCCGGCCGCACCTTGATCGTCAACCTCCCCGGTTCCACCGGCGGGGTGCGCGACGGGCTCGCCGTACTGGAGCAGCTGCTGGTGCACGCCGTGGACCAGATCCGCGGCGGCGACCACCCAAGACCCACCGGGAGCCCGAGCTGAACGCCTCCTGGCCCGTGGTCCTGGCGGACGGCGATGTGGTCCTCCGCCCCATAAAGCTGCGCGACCAGCGCAACTGGCGCGAGGTCAACCGGCGCAACAGGGACTGGCTGAGGCCCTGGGAGGCGACCGTTCCGCCGCCCGCGCCCGGCGCACCGCACACCCAGCGCCCCACGTACCGGCAGATGGTCCGCCATCTGCGCCTCGAGGCCAACGCGGGCCGGATGCTGCCCTTCGTCATCGAGTACCAGGGCAGTCTGGTGGGCCAGTTGACGGTCGCCGGGATCACCTGGGGCTCGATGTGCTCGGGCCATGTCGGCTACTGGGTGGACCGGGAGGTCGCGGGCCGGGGGGTGATGCCGACCGCCGTCGCGCTCGCCGTCGACCACTGTTTCCGTGTCGTCGGACTGCACCGCATCGAGGTCTGCATTCGGCCCGAGAACGGCCCCAGTCGCCGGGTGGTGGAGAAACTCGGATTCCGCGACGAGGGACTGCGCCCGCGTTATCTCCACATCGACGGCGCGTGGCGGGACCATCTGGTGTTCGCCCTCACCTCCGAAGAGGTGCCCGAAGGACTGCTCCGCCGCTGGCACCAGGCACGACCCGGAACACACCGGGAAATAAAATAAGTGTTCGAAATACCTCGCTGTCGACCATGCGCTGATCTGAACAATCGCAAAAAAAGTCCGTGATATCAGCCAGTTCGTGCGACACACCGGGCCAATTGGCGGATGCCCTTGCGAGAACACCTCTACCGTGTGATGCGTGAGCAGCAGCGGCCTCATCTACGCAGTCATCGTCGGGGCCTGGGCCGCCTACTTGGTGCCGATGTGGCTCCGCAGGCAGGACGAGCTCAATGAAGCCCGTCCGACGGAACGCTTCTCGACCGCCATCCGGCTGCTGTCCGGACGCGGGGCAATGGAGCGCCGATACGCCAAGGAGCTGCGGGAGCGCAACGCGGAGCAGGGCGAGCCCGGCGTGGACCCGGATGCCGCCACGGACCGTTTGAGTTCCGTGGACGTCCGGGCCTTCGCCGCGCCCCCGGCCCGTACCGAAGCCCGGATGGATGTACCGGCCCGCCCGGCGCCGGACCGGGCCCCGCAGGCCCGCCCGGCCTCGGATCCGGCGGCCCAGGCCCGGTCCGTGCCCGAGCAGGGGGGTCCGGACCGGACACGGCGTCCGCGCCCCCGGCCGGACGGCCCCGCCGCCGAGCGCGCCCGGCGCAGCAAGGTGCTGGCCCGCCGCAGACGCACCACCGTGGTCCTCTTCCTCGCGTTCACGCTGGGCGCGATCGTGGCCGCGGTCGGCGGACTGGGCTTCCTGTGGGCCCCGGGCGTCCCGGCCATACTGCTCAGCGCGTACATCGTGCATCTGCGCGCCCAGGAGCGACGGCGCTTCGTGTTCACCATGGACCGGCGTCGGGCGGAGGCCGCGGCGCAGCGGCTGCGCGAGAACCGCCTCCGCCGGCCCCAGACCGCGGCCGCCTCGGCCGCCGACCCCGACGAGGAGCCCGAACCGGGACCCGAGCCCGAACCTGCCGCCACGCTCTCCCCGCAGGAGGCCGGCCGGCGCGCGCTCGTCGAGCAGACGGACCACGCGGAGTGGGTCGACCAGCAGCGCGAGCGCGGACCGGCACGCGGCGACAGCTGGGAGCCGGTCCCGGTCCCGCTGCCGACGTACGTCACCGCGCCCGTCGCCCCGCGGGCCACGGGCGGAGTCGAGGTCGGCGACCCGGAGACCTGGAGCGCGGCCCGCTCGTCGACGGCCGAGCCGACCTCGGCGCCGGCCCCGGCGGCCGAACCGCCGCGTCAGCGGCAGGCCCCGTCGCGCCGCACGCGCGAGCGCGGTCGCACGCCGCTCTTCGACCAGTACGCGGACGAGGACCGGCCGCGCGCCGCCAACGAGTAGGCGTGCGACCAGGGCGTGACCAGCGAGGGAACGGATTTCCAAGCACCCCGACGGGGATGCTAGAGTTTCACTCGTTGCAAGGGCCTGTGGCGCAGTCTGGTAGCGCACCTCGTTCGCATCGAGGGGGTCTGGGGTTCAAATCCCCACAGGTCCACAACAACTGACGAGGTCCCGTCCGATCATCACGATCGGGCGGGACCTCGTCGTTGTGCTTGGCGACGTTGCGCATGCCGTCCGGACGGAATCAGCTTTTAATGCTGAATGTCCGCTTCGGCTTCCCGTCGGGAGAAACGCATGCTGCGTCGGCTCGGTGAATGGTGCGCTCGGCGCTGTGTGTTGGTCATCGTGGCCTGGCTGATTGCGCTGGCGGGTCTTCAGGTGCTGAATCACACCTACGGCGGCGACTACTCCGACGACTTCTCGCTGCCGGGCACCCAGTCGCAGGACGGGCTGGACGTGCTCAAGAAGCACGATCCCGCAGCCGGGGGTTACGGCAGCCAGATCGTGCTGCACGACACCGCGAAGCCGCTCACCGACTTCGGCTCGCAGATGTCCTCGGCGGTCGCCAGCCTCCAGAAGCTGCCGCATGTGCTCTCCGCGCAGAGTCCGCTGCCGCCCGCGGGCACGACTCCGCCCCCGCCGCCGCCCGGACCGAACGTCGGCCCGCTGTCCACGGATGGCGCAACCGGCTACATCACCGTCCGCTTCGACGTTCAGCCCTCCACTTTGGGGGACTCGTATCTCGACGGGGTGGACTCGGCCGTCAAGCCACTGCGGGACGCCGGGGTGGAGGTGGAGTACGGCGGTCCGCTCGGGGAGCTGGCCCGGCCCGCGGCCAACGACCGGATCAGTGAGCTGATCGGGTTCGCGGTGGCGATCGTGGTGCTGCTGGTCGGATTCGGCAGTGTGATCGCCGCCGGGGTACCGCTGGTGACGGCACTGATCAGCGTGATCTGCGGGCTCGCCTGTCTGGCCCTGCTCGCCGCCGCGTTCACCTTCGCCACGGTCTCACCCACCCTGGCCACCATGATCGGTCTCGGTGTGGGGATCGACTACGCGCTGTTCCTGCTCACCCGGCACCGGCAGAACATCATGGACGGCATGGATCCGGCGAGGGCCGCCGGGCACGCGGTGTCCACCAGCGGTCGGGCCGTGCTCGTCTCCGGCTGCACGGTCATCATCGCCCTGTCCGGCCTCTGGGTCTCCGGGATCAGCTTCATCGGCAAACTCGGCGTGGCCGCCGCCGTCACCGTGATCACGGCGGTCGCCGGCGCGCTCACCCTGGTGCCCGCCCTGCTGGGGCTGATCGGCCGGCGGATCGACAAGTACCACGTGCGCAGGCCGATCGCGGAGACGGAAGCGGAGCCCGGTGCCGAGGCACACGGCACCTGGCACCGGTACGCGCAGCGCGTCGAGCGCCGCCCGTGGACGTTCCTGACCGGCGGCGTGATCGTCGTCGCCGTACTCGCCATCCCGCTCTTCTCCATCCAGCTCGGCCACATCGGGGACGGCGCGGATCCCACGTCCTTCACGGACCGGCGTGCGTACGACCTGATGTCCAACGCCTTCGGGCCCGGCTCCAACGGGCCGTTGACCCTCGTCATCGACCAGACCTCGGTGCCCGCCGCCGACCGGTCGGCGCTCGCCACACAGGCACAGAAGGCGCTCACCGATGTGCCGAACGCCGCCACCATCACTCCGCTGAAACCCACTCAGGACGGGGACGTCCTGGTCGGCACGGCCTACTCGACTCAGGCGCCGCAGGACGAGAAGACCACAGAGCTGGTCAACCACATGGTGGACGACGTCCTGCCCGACGCCGTCAAGGGCACTGCCGCCAAGGGCTATGTGACGGGCACGACGGCCGCCCAGGTCGACTTCCTGGACATCGTCTCCAGCCGGCTGCTCCTGATCATCCTGGTGGTGGTCGCGCTCGCCTTCCTCACCATCCTGATCGTCTTCCGCGGGGTACTGGTCGCGCTCAAGGCCGCCGTGCTCAACGTCCTGTCGATCGCCGCTTCTTACGGAGTCGTCGTCGCCGTCTTCCAGTGGGGCTGGGGCGGCCCGGCGCTGGGAGTGTCGGGCGATGTGCCCATCGAGAGCTATGTGCCGATGATGATGTTCGCGATCGTCTTCGGCCTGAGCATGGACTACGAGATCTTCCTGCTCTCCCGCGTCCATGAGGCCTGGCTGCGCACGGGTGACCCGAAGGCGAGCGTGGCGCATGCGCTGGAGATCACCGCACGGGTGATCACCTGTGCGGCCCTGATCATGGTCAGCGTCTTCGCCGCCTTCATCATCAGCGACAACATCGTGGTGAAGATGCTGGGGCTCGGCCTTGCCGTGAGCGTGCTCATCGACGCGACCGTGGTGCGGCTGCTGCTGGTCCCGGCGGTGATGACGCTGCTCGGCAAGTCCGCGTGGTGGACGCCGCGGTGGCTGGACCGGATCCTGCCGCATGTGGACACGGAGGGCGAGCACGAGGCCGGCGCCGCCGCGCCGGGAAAGGCCGGAACACCGCGCTGACGCGGGCTCGGGTCGCAACTCGCGGGCGACTTACGGGGGTTGTCCGCCGAAGCGCCGGGGGAGACCGGCGGGAGCCGAGCCGCCCCCGCCGACCGCCCGCGCGGCTCAGGAGACCTGGGCCTTGTCGTAGAGCGCCTTCGCGTCATTGCCGAAGTACGGGCCGAACATCCGGTTCGGCAGGAAGGTGTAGCCGAAGCTGTTCACCGAGGCCTGCAGACCGGTGCCGGCGGACTCGCTGAAGGACGTGAACCAGGGGCCGCCGCTGGAGCCGCCCGTCATATTGCAGCCCAGGCTGTGGTCCTGCGAGAAGAGGAAGTCCTTCGAGGAGTTCCCGCTGCAGTAGACCAGCTTGGTCCCGTCGTACGGAGCGGCCGCGGGGAAGCCGAAGGCGTACATCTGCTTGTTGTAGCCGCCGTTGAAGGACAGGCCCTGCGCACCGACGACCGAGGCGAGCTTCTGGCCGTTCAGCGGGGCGACGACCGCCGCGCCGACGTCGTAGTTGATGTCCTCGCTCGCCTGCCACTGCGGGGTGGTCAGCGTCTTGGTGGCGCTCCACTGGCCGTACGGCGCCTGGCCGTTGCTGTACGCGGGCACGAAGACCCAGTTGGTGTGCCAGCTGCCCTGGTACTTCACGCAGTGGCCCGCCGTGATCACCGTGCTGCCGTTCTGGCTGGTGACCGAGTCGCCCGAGCAGGAGGCCGTACGCCCCTGGAAGGTGAAGAAGACCCGGCCGGACGTCTTGACCACCGCGCCGCCGCCCGTCCATGCTCCGCCCGCCTGCGGGAAGGACATGACCGAGACGCCGGTGGGGGATATGCGGGTCTCAGTGCCCCCGCGCTTCGGGGCCCTGAGCGCCTTGAGCCCGTTCCGGGTCAGCGGCAGCAGATCGAGCGGGGTTGCGTGGCGCATCCGCTCGGCGGTCCAAAAGCCCTTCGTCTGCTGCTGCTTGAAGACCGTGGGGGTGGGGGAGGGAGCGGGGGCGGCGCCGGCGGCGGTGGCCGACAGTGCGCCGGCGACCAGGGTGCCGACGGCCAGCAGGATCGCTGCGGCAGTGCGATGGCGTCTCACGCATATCTCCTTCTGCCGTGCCCGCGCGTGGTGTCGCGCGGGCAGGGTGGGGAATGAGGCGGTGCGGATCGGCGTGCGTGAGGCAGAGTGCCACGGGAAGCGCAATTATGTCAGGGGCGCGACAAGGCCTTCGCGAAGCAGCGGCTGTTCTCGTACTCGCGGTAGTGACCGAATTTCGCGCACGTCTCATAGCCGGCAGAGGTGTAGAGCGCGATCGCCTCGGGCTGCTTGGTACCGGTCTCCAGCACCATCCGGACACGGCCGGCGGCGCGGGCGTCGTCCTCCAGGGCGGTGAGAATCCGGCGGGCGAGACCGAGACCGCGCACCTCGGGGATCACATACATGCGCTTGAGCTCGGCGTCGCCGTCGCTGTAGCCCTCGTCGTTCTCGTCCTGGCAGCGCCAGCCGCCGGTCGCCACGGGGCGGTCCTGATCGTCGTACGCCAGGAGGTAGAGCCCGAGCGGCGGCATGAACATCGAGGGGTCGAGGGGGGTGGCATCGCCCCCGTCCCCGTACCTGCGGGCGTATTCGAGCTGGACCTCGTCGTTGAGCTTGACGGCGTCGGGGTGGTCGAAGGGCACCTGGCGGAAATGCATGCGTAAGAGGGTACGTGTATGCGAATGCGGGCTGCCGGTCTGGTGCTCGGTAGGGTGCCGGGATGCTCACCGTGACGACCGTGAATGTGAATGGGCTGCGCGCCGCGGCCAAGAAGGGCTTCGTGGAGTGGCTGGCCGGCACTGCCGCGGATGTGATCTGCCTCCAGGAGGTACGGGCCGAGGCACACCAGCTCCCGGACGAGGTCCGCGAGCCGGCCGGCTGGCACACGGTGCACGCCCCGGCCCTGGCGAAGGGGCGCGCGGGCGTCTCCCTCTATACGCGGCGTGAGCCGGACCGGGTGCAAACCGGCTTCGGGTCGAGCGAGTTCGACGCGAGTGGTCGGTACGTCGAGGCGGATCTGCCGGGCGTCACGGTCGCGAGCCTGTACCTGCCGTCGGGGGAGGTGGGGACGGAGAAGCAGGACGAGAAGATGCGGTTCATGGCGGAGTTCCTGCCGTATCTGCGCGAACTGAAGGCGCGGTCGGCGGCGGACGGCCGTGAGGTGGTGGTGTGCGGCGACTGGAACATCGCGCACCGCGAGGCGGACCTCAAGAACTGGCGGGGCAACAAGAAGAACTCCGGCTTTCTGCCGGAGGAGCGGGAGTGGCTGTCCCGGGTCTTCGACGAGGCGGAGTACGTGGACGTGATGCGGGCGCTGCATCCGGATGTGGAGGGGCCGTACTCGTGGTGGTCGTACCGGGGGCGGGCCTTCGACAACGACACGGGGTGGCGGATCGACTATCAGGTGGCGACGGTGGGGCTGGCGGGGCGCGCGGTGAAGGCGTGGGTGGAGCGGGCGGCGACGCATGGGGAGCGGTGGAGTGATCATGCGCCGGTGAGCGCGGTGTATGAGCTGTAGGTGGGTTCCCCGAACCGGGGCTCTGCCCCGGACCCCGGGGGAAGTGTTCGCGGGGCTGACGCCGCGTACGCCGGGTGCGGCAGCTTCGCGCCGCGGGGCGCGTATCTGCGGGGTGCCGTGGCTCGGGCCGGGGCTTGTTCCCCCACCCCGCCCCTTCCCGAAACTGGGGGCTTCGCCCCCAGACTCCCAGTCCTCAATCGCCGGACGGGCTGAAAATTCAGCCCCGCCCTGCGGGCCGGGGGGAGGGGTTCGCGGGGGCTGACGCCCCCGCACCCCGGTGCGGCAGCTTCGCGCCGCGGGACGGCTCCGTCACCCCCGTCTGCGGCAGCTTCGCTCCGCGGGGTGGCTCTGCGACCCCGGTCCGCGGCAGTATGCGCCGCGCGTGGCCCCGTATCCCCGGTCTGCGCAGCCGCCGCGTCGCCCCGCGCACCCGTCGGGCCGTGCGGGGCAGCCGCGGTCTGCCCCGCACGGCAGGCCGAAGCCGCGGCGCGAAGCTGCCGCGGCAGTCAGGGGGTGTGGGGGTACCCCGTACCCCCACATTTCAGGGCGGGCGGGTGGGGAAAACGCGCCCCTCACACCACCCGCACCCTTCAGTCCCTGTAGTCCTGGCGGAACTTGTCCTCCGCCTCGCGCATCATCTCGTCCGTAGGCCGCACCAGCTCATCCCCCTGCGCAGTCCGCTCCCACGCCTCGTCGTGCCTGCTGCTCGGCGCCCGCTTCGGCTGTTCCTTGAGCTTCTTCTTGTCCTGGGACTGGCCTTTCCTGCCCATGGAAGTTCACTCCTCGGGGTGTGAGGGGCCGAGGACGAACACCCCCGGACCCCCGACCAGCCTGGCACGCAGGAACATTCCACGCATTTCGATCAATGCCGCTGCGTGCGCTCCGCCTCGTCCGCCGCCCCGCCCGCCCCCACGAGCCCCTTCCCGACCCCGCCGAGCCGCGGTTCGAAGCGCCTCATCTCCCGCTGGCCCACCACGCCGATGAGTGACGGCAGATACCCCCGCACCGACTGCATCCCCCGCAGCCACCACTGTGCGTACACATGCGGGGAACGCCGTTCGATCCCCGCCACGATCCGGTCCACTGCCGGGCCCAGCGGGTAGGTACGGTTCGCCGGCCACGGCAGCCGCTGCCGCAGCTCCCGCATCACCTCGTCCTGGTCCGCGCCCCGCACCATGTCCGTGTCCGTCCAGGACAGATAGCCGACACCGACCCGCACACCCCGGTGGCCGACCTCCGCCCGCAGGCTGTGCGCGAACGCCTCCACGCCCGATTTCGACGCGCAGTACGCCGTCATCATCGGCGCCGGCGTGATCGCCGCCAGCGACGCGATCTGCAGGAAGTAGCCCCGGCTCTCCATCAGGACCGGCAGGAACGCCCGCCCCGTCACCGCACTCCCGATCAGATTGACCTCGATCACCCGCCGCCACGCCACCGGGTCCGAGTCCAGGAAAGGACCGCCCGAGGCCACGCCTGCGTTCGCGACCACGATGTCGACCTTGCCGAAGCGTTCCTTGACCTCCTGCGCGACCTGCGTCATCGCCCCGTGGTCCGTGACGTCGGCATGCCACCAGTCGCTGTCGGTGTGCAGCTTGCCCGAGACCTGCTTCAGCTCGTCCGGCTCCAGGCCGACCAGTGCCACTGTCGCGCCGCGCGCCGAGAGCTTGCGGGCCAGCAGCTCGCCCACGCCTCGTGCCGCGCCGGTGACGACCGCGACCTGTCCCTCCAGGCTCACCCTGCTCATGCGGCCTCCTCCTTCGCCTTCACCAACGTAGTCACCAGCTCACGGATCTTCGCGGTGACAGCCTCCGGCGCCTCCACGGGCGTCATGTGTCCCATCCCGTCGAGCTCCACGAGCTCCAGGCACTGGGGCAGCGCGGCGGCAAGACGCCGCGCGTGCACGATCGGAGTGAGCCGGTCCGCCGTGCCCGACAGCACGACCGTGGGCACCCTCAACTCCCGTACACCCGCGTCGAGATCGAGCCCGGCGAGTACCTGCGACCAGGTCACCCGGGACATCCGTGGGCAGGCGTGCACGATACGGGCGCACTCCGCGACCCGCTCCGGCGCCGAACCGGGGCCCATCGTCGCGTACTTGAGGATGCGCTTGGAGAGCGGCGTCACGGGACCGAGCGGGGCTCGCGCGCCGAGGATCAGCCCGGTGAGTCTCGTGCGCAGCCGCCCGGCGCGCATCGGCAGTATCAGGGACTCGTCGATCAGCCGTGAACTGCCCGTACTGCACAGCAGCACCGACGCCGCGTGCTCCGTGAACGCGGCCCGCCCGGACGCCGCCATCAGCGTCATCCCGCCCATCGAGTGCCCGGCGAGCACGGCCTTCTCGCCCGGCGACAGTGCGGCGCCGAGCACCGCCTCCAGGTCGTCGGCGAGTACGTCGGTGCCGACCGCGGTGGCCGGGGTGCGGCCGTGCCCCCGCTGGTCGTAGACGACGACCCGGTGATCGCCCGCCAGTTCCCGGATCTGCGCGGCCCAGAACTCGGTCGAGCAGGTCCAGCCGTGGGCCAGTACGACGGCGGGCGCGCCGTCCGGGCCGTGCACCTCGACATGGATCTGCGATCCGTCGGCCGAGACGGCGGTCAGTGTCCGGCTCATCGCGCAACCTCCGCGGCTTCGGAGGCTTCCGCGGCCTCCACGGCAGGCCGGACATCCTTCGCGGGTACGCGTACGACCTCGTACTCCGCGAGGTCCACCGCACGCGTCGCCTTCCGGAACTCCCCCGTCGTCCCCGGCCAGATCGTCGTGTTGCGGCCGTTGGCGTCCAGATACCAGCTGGTGCAGCCGCCGGTCTGCCACACGGTCCGCTTCATCCGCTCCTGCACCCGCCGGTTCCACGCGCCCACCGCGGACGGCCGGGCGGCCAGCGCCGCGCGTCCGCCCAGGACGTTCAACTGCCGCATGTAGTCGGCCATGTAGTTCAGCTGCGACTCGATCATCAGGATCATCGAGGAGTTCCCCAGCCCCGTGTTGGGGCCGATGATCGTCATCCAGTTGGGGAAACCGGCCGCGGTCGCGCCGCGCAGCGACTGCATCCCGTCCTTCCACGACTTGGCGAGGGTGATCCCGTCCGCGCCGACCACGCGGTCGGCGATCGGCATGTCCGTCACATGGAATCCGGTGCCGAAGACGATCGCGTCTGCCTCGGTCTGCGTACCGTCGGCGGCGACGAGCGTCGATCCCCGTACCTCCGCCAGCCCGGAGGCCACCACATCCACATTGGTCCTGGCGAGCGCCGGGTAGTACTCGCTCGACAGCAGGATCCGCTTGCAGCCGATGCGGTACGAGGGCGTCAACGTGGCCCGCAGGGCCGGGTCCTTGATGGACTTGGCCATGTTCGCCCTGGCCATCGCCTCGATCAGCCCGAGCTCGTTCGGGCGCTTGGTGAAGGCCGAGACCTGCAACTCCCTGATGCCCCACAGCAGTCCGCGCCGCGCGACCCCGGTGAACGGCAGCTGCCGGTGCAGCCAGCGCTCGACTCCCGTGATCTGCCGGTCCATCCGCGGCAACACCCACGGCGGCGTGCGCTGGAAGAGGGTCAGCTTCGCGGCCTGCGGCTGGATCGCGGGCACGATCTGGATCGCGGACGCGCCGGTGCCGATCATGGCGACGCGCTTGCCGCGCAGGTCGTAGTCGTGGTCCCAGCGGGAGGAGTGGAAGACCTTGCCGGGGAATTCGGCGAGACCCGGGATCTCCGGGATCTTGGGGTCGGACAGCGGTCCGGTCGCGGAGACGACCACATCCGCGGTGAGTGTCCCCTGGGAGGTCTCGATCTCCCAGCGCAGTTCGTCGCGGTCCCAGCGCATCATCAGCACTTCGTGGTTGAAGCGGATGTGGGAGCGGAGCCGGAAGGTGTCCGCGACATGCTCCAGATAGGCGCGGATGTGCTCCTGGCCGGAGAAGGTACGGGGCCAGTCGGGGTTGGGCGCGAAGGAGAACGAGTAGAGGTGCGAGGGCACGTCACAGGCGCACCCGGGGTAGCTGTTGTCCCGCCAGGTCCCGCCGACCGAGTCCGCACGCTCCAGGACGACGAAGTCGGTGATCCCTTCGCGGCGCAGCCGGACCGCGGCGCCCAGGCCGCCGAAGCCGGATCCGATCACCGCCACCCGTACGTGCTCGTGTCGTGAGTGCTCGCGCTGGCCCATGCCGCCGCCTCCCGCTGGACGTCCCAACCATGCCAGCAATCACTGGCATGGTTGGGAGAGTAGAGGAGCGGCATACCTTGCGGTAGGGGTAGGACGCGACAAGTTACCGGTGGTACAACATAGGCTTCCGCTGTGGCAGACGTACGCGAGTACCGCATGGAAGAGCTGGCCAAGGAGGCCGGCATCACGGTGCGCACGTTGCGCTTCTACCGCGAGCGCGGGCTGGTACCCCCGCCTCGCCGCGAGGGCCGTATCGCGTGGTACGACGACCACCACCTGGCCAGGCTGCGTACGATCGCCGCGCTGCTGGAGCGCGGCCACACACTGAACGGGATCGCGGATCTGGCCACGGCGTTCGAGAGCGGCCGGGACGTCGGCGACGTCCTGGGTCTGGGCGCTCCCACCGAGGAGGAGCCGATCCGGCTCACCCCCCAGGAACTGGCCGACTACTTCGAGGGCGAGGTCACCCCCGAGAACCTGGCGGCCGCGCTGGACCTCGGCTATCTGGCGACGGACGGCGACGAGATCGTCCACATCAGCCGCCGCCTGCTGGAGGTCTCCTCGGCACTGGTACGGGAGGGCGTGCCGCTCTCGGAGGTCCTGGAGGTGGGCCGCAAGGTGCGCGCCCACGCCGATGCCCTGGCGGACCTCTTCGTCGAGACCCTGCAGGCCCACACGGCGGAGGGCGAAGTGGAGAGGCTGCGCCCGCTGGCGAAGAGCGTGGTGGAGGCGGAGCTCTCCATGGCCATGGACCGGCGGCTGAGGAAGTAGCCGGGCGCTCGCGAACATGGGGGCGCTCCCATGTCACTTCCGCCGCCGCCCCCCACGTCCCTTCCGGCGCGGCGGAAGCTTCGGGCGGCGTAGATCCGGTGTTCCCTCGTAGTCCGGCGGAGTCGCCGCGGGGTGGGTCTTCAGCAGCTCCAGTGCCAGTTGGATGGCGTCGTCCAGCTGTACATGGCGGCCCTCGGCCCAGTCCAGGGGGGTGCGCAGCGCGTCCACGTCCGGGTCGACGCCGTGGTTCTCGATGGACCAGCCGTACGCGTCGAACCACGCCGCGTTCATCGGGACCGTGATCACCGTGCCGTCGCCCAGGCGGTGGCGGCCCGTCATGCCCACCACGCCGCCCCATGTCCGGCTGCCCACCACCGGGCCCAGGCCCAGCAGTTTGAACGCCGCCGTGATCATGTCGCCGTCGGAGGACGTCGCCTCGTCGGCCAGCGCGACGATCGGGCCGCGTGGCGCGTTGGAGGCGTACGAGACGGGCTGGGCGTTCCGCGTCAGGTCCCAGCCGATGATCTTGCGGGTCAGTTTCTCGATCACCAGCTCGCTGATGTGGCCGCCCGCGTTGCCCCGCACGTCCACGATCAGCGCGGGGCGCGACATCGCCATCCGCAGATCGCGGTTGAACTGGGCCCAGCCCGAGCCGCCCATGTCCGGGATATGCAGATAGCCGCACGTATCGCCGCTCAACTCCCGTACCACCTCACGGCGTTTGGCCACCCAGTCCTGGTACCGCAGCGGCCGCTCGTCCACCAGCGGGACGACCGCGACCCGCCGGGAGGGCCCATCGCCCTCCGGCGGCCGGAAGGTCAGCTCGACGGTCGTGCCGCCGGCCGCCGAGAGCATCGGGTAGGGGCCCGTCACCGGATCCACCCGCCGGCCGTCCACATGCGTGAGGATCGCGCCGTCGCGGATGCCCGTGCCCGCCAGCGGCGAGCGCGCCTTGGAGTCGGACGATTCGCCCGGCAGAATCCTGGCGACCACCCAGTCGCCGTTCCGGCGGACCAGATTCGCCCCCAGCAGCCCCATCGGCCGCTGGTAGTGCGGCGGCCCCTCGTTGCGCCGGGCGGGCGTGACGTACGCATGGGACGTGCCCAGTTCGCCCAGCACCTCGCGCAGCAGATCAGCGAACTCGTCCGGCGCCGCGACACGTTCGACCAGCGGACGGTACTGATCGAGCACCGCGTCCCAGTCGATCCCGCACATGCCGGGCTCCCAGAAGTACGCGCGGATGATCCGGCCCGCCTCGTCGTACGCCTGGCGCCATTCGGACGCCGGGTCCACCTGGTGCAGGATCCGGCGCAGGTCCAGATAGACCGTCGAGTCGATGTCGCCGGACTCGGTCGCCGGGACGGCCCGCAGCTCCCCTTCGTCCACGACCACCAGCCGGCTGCCGTCGCCGCTGACCGAGAACCAGTCGACATGGCCGACGAGTTCGGTCCGCCGCGCCTTGGTGATGTCGAAGTGTTCGAGGGCGGGGCGGCCGGAGGTGTCCGCCGGGTTGGCGAAGGTCTCGCCGAGCGCCCCGGAGATCGGCCAGCGCAGCCAGACCAGGCCACCGCCGCTGACGGGATGGAGCGCCGAGTACTTGGAGGCCGACACCGGGAGGGGTGTCACCCGGCTCTCCAGCCCCTCGACCTCGACCGTCACCGTTCCGTCCCCGCCCCCGTTGGCGGGCTCGTCCAGAGGGTCGAGCCCGCCCGCCGCGGGCCGTCCGTCCGGCAGCAGCGCGAAGGGCGAGGGAGTGGCCGAGGACAGCGGTACGAGATAGGGGCGGCAGCCCAGCGGGAAGGACAGGTCCCCGGTATGCACGTCGTACACCGGGTCGAAGCCCCGCCAGGACAGAAACGCGAGGTAGCGGCCGTCGCGCGTGAAGACCGGATTCTCGTCCTCGAAGCGGCCGTTGGTGACGTCGACGATCGTACGGTCGTTGATGCGCGCCATCTTGATCTGCCGCAGCGAGCGGCCGATGCCCGGGTGCGACCAGGTCAGCCAGTGCCCGTCGGGCGAGAACGCCAGATCGCGGACCGGGCCGTTGCCGGAGCGGATCAGTTCGGTGACCTCACCTTCCCCGGCCTCCTCGCTCGCGTCGATCAGCAGCAGGCGGCCGTCGTGCGAGGCGATCGCGAGCCGCTCCCCGTCCGGGTCCGAGACCAGCTCCTGGACCCGGCCCAGCTCGCCGGAGGCCAGCCGCCGCGGCTCCCGGTCGCCGCTCGCCCGCGGCAGATGGGCGATCTCGATCGCGTCCTCGCCGTCCGCGTCGGTGACATACGCGACCTGGCCGCTGCTGCCGAGCATCTCCGGCCTCCGGACCCGTACGCCCGGGGTGTCCGCGATCGTCCGCGCCGGACCGTCGCGGTGCGTGAGCCAGTACAGGCTGCCGCGTACGGAGACGGCGCTGGCCCGCCCCGTCGTGTCCACCGCGATCGCGTTCACGTGATGGGCGGCGGGCACCTGGTACGTACGCCGTCCGGCGCGCGGCCCGCCGAGCCGCACCGCCAGCTTGCGCGGCTCGGCGTCCGGCGTCAGTTCGTCGACGATCCACAGGTCGCCCGCGCACTGGTAGACAACCCTGCGACCGTCGCTCGAGGCGTGCCGGGCATAGAAGGCGTCATGATCGGTGTGCCGCTGGAGATCGGTCCCGTCGGGCCGGCAGGAGTAGAGATTGCCGATGCCCTCGTGGTCGGAGAGGAACGCGATGCGACCCGAGACGAACATCGGGCAGTCCAGATGGCCGTTCAGATCGGCGAGCAGCCGCTCGCCATGCAGCCAGAGCCGGCCCGTCGCCCCGCCGCGATACCGCTTCCAGGCGGCCGGCTCGTGCGGCGGCTTGCCGGTGAGCAGCAGCGTGCGGTGTTCTCCCTCGGTGTCCATGACCTGGATGTCGGAGGCCGGGCCCCAGGGGAGCCGGCGGCCCGGGGAGCCGTCGGTGTCCACCTTGTAGGCCCAGGAGAAGTACGAGAACGGCTGGCCGTGCGAGGAGACGGCGAGGATGTGGCCGTCCGGGTCCCAGCTGCACACCCGGGTGTCGGTCGAGCCCCAGTAGCTCAGCCGCCGCGCGGGCCCGCCGGCGACCGGCGCCAGGTGGATCTCCGGGTCGAGGCTGCGCCAGCTCGTGTACGCGATCTCGCTGCCGTCGGGGGAGAAGCGCGGATGGCCGACTCTGGTGCGGTCGACGGTGAGCCGCCAGGCGCGTTCCGGCCGCTGCCCGGCCGGTACCAGCGGGGCGATCCAGAGGTCGTCCTCGGCGGCGAAGCACAGCACGTCGTCGTGGAGATGAGGGAAACGGAGATACGCGACGTCGTCACTCACCCCCCAATGCTTTCCGCGCTCCGGGGGTGCGGCAACTTGTGGAGCGGGGTGAATCCGCGCCGTGACTCACGCCACAAGCGAAACGATTTCGTTTCGCGGGCGGTCGGGGGTAACGTCAAGGTGTACGAAACCGTTTCGTTCGGCAGTGACGGTGACATTGACGGTGACAGCGAAGTGACGGGAGGTCGACCATGACGCGCAGCCGGCTCACGCCCGAGCGCGAGGCAGAACTGTACGAAGCCGTGCTCGACCTGCTGCGCGAGGTCGGCTACGACGCCCTGACGATGGACGCCGTCGCCGCCCGGACCCGGTCCAGCAAGGCCACGCTCTACCGCCAGTGGCGGAGCAAGCCGGAGCTGGTCGCCAGGGCGCTGCGGCACAACAAGCCGGTGAGTGTCGCCGACATCGACACCGGCACCCTGCGTGGCGACTTCCACGCGATGCTGGAGCGCACCGACGACTGCCAGATGGAGAAGGACTCCGCCCTGATGCGGGGTCTGGCCCAGGCCATCCACGGCAACCCCGATCTCCACCAGGCCCTGCGGGAGCTGCTGATCGAGCCCGAGATCACCGGACTCGACACGCTGCTGCGACGGGCCGTGGAAAGGGGCGAGGTCAGCGTGGACAACCGCGCGCTGGACTTCGTCCCGCACATGCTGGTCGGCGCGTTCGTCGCCCGGCAGCTGATCGAGGACCGGACCCCCGACCGGACCTTCCTCACCGACTACCTGGACGCCGTGGTTCTCCCCGCCCTCGGCGTCTGACCTCCTCCGTACCTCCCCGTACGGCTGATCCCTCCCCGCACCACCCTGACGCGCGCCGCTCTCGTCGTCGGGCCGGCTCCCCATGCCCTGTTCACCTCACACACGGGAGTACGCCCTCGTGGCCACGTTTCTCTACAAACTCGGGCGGTCCGCCTTCCGGCGCCGCCGCCTCGTCGCCCTGCTGTGGGTGGCGCTGCTGGCGCTCGCCGGGGTCGGCGCGGCCTCCGCGTCCACCGCCACCTCCTCGTCCTTCTCGATACCGGGCACGGAGGCGCAGAAGGCCTTCGACCTGCTGGAAGAGCGCTTCCCCGGGGCCAGCCCCGACGGTGCGACCGCCCGCGTCGTCTTCAAGGCGCCCGACGGCGGCAAGATGACCGACGCGGCCAACAAGGCCGAGGTGAACAAGGCGGTCGCCGCGCTGAAGGACGGCTCCGACCAGGTCGCCTCCGTCGCCGACCCGTACACCGCCAAGGCGGTCTCCAAGGACGGCCGTACGGCATACGTGGCCGTCACCTACAAGGTCAGCTCGATGGAGCTGACCGACGAGACCCGCACGGCGCTGGAGAAGACCGGCACCGAGGCCCGTGACTCCGGGCTGACCGTGGAGATCGGCGGCGACGCGCTGCAGGCCGCCCCGGAGACCGGCCCGGGCGAGATCATCGGCGTCGCCATCGCCGCTGTGGTGCTGGTCATCACCTTCGGCTCGCTGGTCGCCGCCGGACTTCCGCTGCTCACCGCGATCATCGGCGTGGGCATCGGCATCTCCACCATCACCGCGCTGGCCAACGTGCTCGACCTGGGCTCCACCACCTCGACGCTCGCGACGATGATCGGCCTCGCGGTCGGCATCGACTACGCGCTGTTCATCGTCTCCCGCTACCGCGCCGAGCTGGCCGAGGGCCGCGAGCGCGAGGAGGCGGCCGGCCGGGCCGTCGGCACCGCGGGCTCCGCGGTCGTCTTCGCCGGCCTGACCGTGGTCATCGCGCTGGTCGGCCTCGCCGTCGTCAACATCCCGATGCTCACCAAGATGGGCTTCGCCGCCGCGGGCACCGTCGTCATCGCGGTCCTCATCGCGCTCACCCTGATCCCCGCGCTGCTCGGCTTCGCCGGCAAGCGGGTGCTCGGCCGCAAGGTCCGCAAGGGCAAGCAGACGAGCGAGAAGCCGAACATGGGCACCCGCTGGTCGCGCTTCGTACTGCGCCGCCCGGTCACCGTGCTGCTCGCCGGAGTTGTCGGTCTCGGCGCCATCGCGGTACCGGCCGCCTCGCTGGAGATGGGTCTGCCGGACGACGGCTCCCAGCCGGTCTCGACCACCCAGCGCAAGGCGTACGACCTGCTGTCGGACGGCTTCGGCCCCGGCTTCAGCGGCCCGCTGCTGGTGGTCGTCGACGGCGACAAGAGCGCGGCCGAGCGTACGGTCAAGCAGATCCGGGGTCTCGACGGCGTCGTGGCCGTCACGCCGCCGACCCCGAACAAGGCCGGCGACACCTCGATGATCACGGTCATCCCCAAGGACCGCCCGTCCTCGGTCGAGACCGAGGACCTCGTCCACTCCATCCGGGCCGACAGCGGTGACGATGTGCTGGTCACCGGCGCCACCGCGATGAACATCGACTTCTCGCAGAAGATGAACGACGCGCTGCTGCCCTATCTCGCGCTCGTCGTCGGTCTCGCCTTCCTGCTGCTGATGCTGGTCTTCCGCTCCGTGCTGGTGCCGCTGAAGGCGGCTCTCGGCTTCCTGCTGTCCGTCGTCGCGGCGCTGGGCGCGGTCGTCGCGGTCTTCCAATGGGGCTGGCTGGGCTCGCTGTTCGGGGTGGAGCAGACCGGCCCGATCATGTCGATGATGCCGATCTTCATGGTGGGCGTCGTGTTCGGCCTGGCCATGGACTACGAGGTCTTCCTGGTCACGCGGATGCGTGAGGCGTATGTCCACGGCGAGCGGCCCGGCGAGGCGATCGTCACCGGCTTCAAGCACGGGGCCCGGGTGGTCACGGCCGCGGCCGTGATCATGATCGCGGTGTTCTCCGGCTTCATCGGCTCGAGCGAGCAGATGATCAAGATGATCGGCTTCGGTCTCGCGATCGCCGTCTTCTTCGACGCCTTCGTGGTCCGGATGGCGATCGTGCCTGCCGTGCTCGCGCTGCTCGGCCACAAGGCGTGGTGGCTGCCGCGCTGGCTGGACCGGGTGCTGCCGAATGTGGACGTGGAGGGCGAGAAGCTGCACAAGGAACTGGCGGGCGGCGCGGCGGACGCCGGTCCCCAGGACCCGGACGAGGAGCGCGCGTTGGCGCGCGTCTGAGTCCGCGTAGACCCCGGGATGTGCGTTGTTGAGCGGCACGTGCTCCCGGCAGCGCGACGGCGCCGTGGGGACGGGGACCGTCGCGCAACCCGATGGCCGCGCTCGTCACCTCCGGGTGGCGGGTGCGGCCATCTCGTATGTCTCCCGCAGAAAGCGGATCAGCGTCTTCGAGTCGAACTGGACCACCGCTACGCCGTCCGGCGTATGGAACTCGAGGATGGCCAGCACCCGGCCGCACGGCCAGACTCCGACGTCGCCGATGCGGGCCGGCACGCGCAGCCCCTTCTCCAGCAGTTCGCGGGGAAACGTCCAGGCGCGGCCGCTGGGGAACCCGAAGCGCACTGCCTGCGGATCCTCCTCCGGGTCGTAACCCAGGGTTACCTCGACGGATCGGTACTGGGGAGCGTCGGTAATGATTCTGGCCAATGCATGATTCTCGACGACGGGTGACATTGGCCGCTCCTCACTTCGTCCTCTTTGTCCTCTAATGTCCCATATATCCGGCCAGATGCTCGACTCCATCTGTGACGAACTTGCTCTTGCATATGGTTTGCAACAAGGCTCTATCATTGAACAGTTATTCATCTGTCCGAAGCGGAGCCCGCCATGCATGTCCCTGACGGATTCATCAACGCGCCGGTGTCGGTGGCCGCCGGAGCCGTCGCCGCCGGTGCCGTTGCCGTCAGCATCCGCGGCGCCCGCCGTGAGCTTGGGGGTACCTCCCATGCCGCAGGCCATGGGGGAGAGAACACCGCGCCCTTGGCGGGCCTCGTCGCCGCGTTCATCTTCGCCGTGCAGATGCTGAACTTCCCCGTCGCCGCCGGCACCAGCGGACATCTGCTCGGAGGCGCGCTCGCCGCCATCCTCGTCGGTCCCTACACCGGCGTGCTCTGCATATCCGTCGTGCTGCTGATGCAGGGCATCCTCTTCGCCGACGGCGGCCTCACCGCTCTCGGCGTCAACATCACCGTCATGGGCGTCGTCACGGTCGTCGTCTCGTACGCGCTCTTCCGCGGCCTGGTCACGGTGCTGCCGCGCAAGCGCCGCTCGGTGACCGTCGCCTCCTTCGCCGCCGCGCTCGTCTCCGTGCCTGCCGCGGCCACCGTCTTCACCGCGATCTATGCGATCGGGGGGACGACCGATGTCCCGGTGGGCAAGGTGCTCACCGCGATGGTCGGCGTCCATGTCCTGATCGGGATCGGCGAGGCCGCGATCACCATGCTGACGGTCGGGGCCGTCATCGCCGTACGCCCCGACCTCGTCCACGGGGCCCGCGGACTGGCCGCCCCGCTGAAGCTGCGCGTCGGCGGCGAACTCGTCGACGCCCCCGCGGCCGCCCCCGTCGCCGCCCGGTCCCTGCGGGCCGTCTGGGCGACCGGCCTGGTCACCGCCCTCGTGCTGGCGGGCTTCGTCTCCTACTACGCATCCGCGAGCCCCGACGGCCTGGAGAAGGTCGCCGCCGACAAGGGCATCGACAAAAAGGTCGAGGACCACGCGGCGAAGGACTCCCCACTCGCCGACTACGGAGTCAAGGACATCGCCGACGCCCGGATCTCCGGCGGCCTCGCGGGCGTGATCGGCGTCGGCGTCACGGTCGCCGCGGGCACCGGCATCTTCTGGTCGGTGCGCCGCCGCCAGACGAAGGACGCGGGGCCCGCACGCGTACCGGACGCCGTCTGACATGGGCGCGGGCCACACGCACAAGCTCTACCGGCACGGGCACTCGCCGGTCCACCTACTGCCGCCGCACTGCAAGCTCGCGGCCGTGTTCGCCTTCGTACTCGTCGTGGTCTGCACGCCGCGCGAGGTGATGTGGGCCTTCGCTCTGTACGCGGTGCTGCTCGCCGCGGTCGCGGTCGTTGCCCGTATCCCTGCCGGATTCCTGCTGCGGCGCCTGCTCATCGAGATCCCGTTCGTGGCCTTCGCGGTCCTGATGCCCTTCGTGGTCCCCGGCGAGCAGGTCCACGTCCTCGGCCTGTCGGTGAGCGTCCCCGGTCTGTGGGGCGCCTGGAACGTCCTCGCCAAGGGCACGCTCGGAGTCGCCGCCTCGGTGATCCTTGCCTCGACGACCGAGCTGCGCTCCCTGCTCCTCGGCCTGCAGCGGCTCAAACTGCCGCCGATGCTGGTCCAGATCGCGTCCTTCATGATCCGCTACGGCGATGTCGTCACCGACGAGATGCGCCGTATGTCGATTGCGCGCAGGTCGCGCGGTTTCGAGGCGAAGGGCGTGCGGCACTGGGGCGTCCTCGGCAAGTCCGCCGGCGCGCTCTTCATCCGCTCCTACGAGCGCGGTGAGCGGGTCCATCTGGCGATGGTCAGCCGCGGGTACGCCGGGACCATGCCGGTCATCGACGAGGTGACCGCGAGCCGGGCGCAGTGGACGTACGCCGCCGCACTCCCCCTCTCGGCTCTCGCCGTCTGTCTGCTGGGATGGACCCTATGACCACCGCATCTCTTGAGGTCAGCGGCCTCGCCTACGCCTACCCCGACGGACACCAGGCGCTCTTCGGCGTCGACCTGACGGTCGGGCGCAGCGAGCGGGTCGCCCTGCTCGGCCCCAACGGTGCCGGCAAGACCACGCTCGTCCTGCATCTCAACGGCATCCTCGCGGGCGGCGTCGGCTCGGTCTCGGTCGCGGGCCTGCCGGTCGCCAAGGCGAACCTCGCGGAGATCCGCCGCCGGGTGGGCATCGTCTTCCAGGACCCGGACGACCAGCTCTTCATGCCGACGGTCAGGGAGGACGTGGCCTTCGGCCCGGCGGCGGCGGGGCTGCGCGGCGCGGAGCTGGAGGCGCGGGTCGTCTCGGCGCTGACCCGGGTCGGCATGGAGCGGTACGCGGACCGGCCCCCGCACCACCTCTCCTTCGGCCAGCGGCGCCGGGTCGCGGTCGCCACGGTGCTGGCGATGGAGCCGGAGATCCTGGTGCTGGACGAGCCCTCGTCCAATCTGGACCCGGCGTCGCGGCGTGAACTGGCCGACATCCTGCGGTCGTTGGACGTGACCGTGCTGATGGTGACGCACGACCTGCCGTATGCGCTGGAGCTGTGCCCGCGGTCGGTGATCCTCAGCGAGGGCGTGATCGCGGCGGACGGGGCGACGCAGAAGCTGCTGGGCGACGAGGAACTGATGCGGGCGCACCGACTGGAGCTCCCGTTCGGCTTCGACCCCGCATCTGTTTCGCTGTGAACCCTTTCGTGATCCTTCTCGTGGTCCCTCTCGCCGGGCTTGGTCCTCTCGCCGGGCTTGATCCCTGTCGCCGGGCTTGCTCCCTCCCGCTGAGCTGACCCGCGAGTCAAGTCCGGCGGGGCCCGTTGCACCATGGGGGGATGAGCGGGAGCGGAAGGGCAGGCGCAGTGGACGTCCGGGGCACAGTGACGCAGGGCTTCGAGCCGGTCAAGGACGCCTTCCTGCGCAACTTCGAGCAGCGCGGCGAACGCGGCGCCGCCGTCGCCGTCTACCGGGACGGCCGCAAGGTCGTCGACCTGTGGGCCGGCACCAGGGACGTCGACGGCCATGAGCCCTGGGCCGTGGACACCGCGCAGATCGTCCGCTCCGCGACCAAGGGCATCGCCGCGGCCGTCGTCCTCCTGCTCCACCAGCGCGGCCAGATCGACCTGGACGCCCCGGTCGGCACGTACTGGCCGGAGTTCAAGGCGGCGGGCAAGGAGCGCGTCGTCGTACGCCAACTGCTCTCGCACCGCGCCGGGCTGCCTGTCCTGGACCGCCCGCTCACCCCGGCCGAGGCCGCCGACGGCGTGAGCGGCCCGGCCGCGCTCGCCGCGCAGCGCCCCGCCTGGGAGCCGGGCACGGCACACGGCTACCACGCCCAGACCTACAGCTGGCTGCTCGGCGAACTGGTACGGCGCCTCACGGGCCGCACCACAGGCCGCTGGGTCGCCGAGGAGATCGCCCGCCCGCTCGGCCTGGACTTCTGGATCGGGCTGCCGCAGGACGACGCACACCGGGTGGGGTGCCTCGGCCCGGTCGACGAGCCCGCGGCGGCGGACGGCGGCGGCCTCAAGCTGCGCCCCAAGCCCGCCGTCTCCGCGGCCTACCGCGATCCCGAATCCCTCACCCGGCGCGCCTTCGGGGCGATCGACCCGGCCCCCGACGAGAATGACCCCGCCTACCGCGCCGCCGAACTCCCCGCGTCCAACGGCATCTCCACCGCCCGTGCGCTCGCCCGCTTCTACGCAGCCACCATCGGCGATGTCGACGGCGGACGCCGGCTCTTCGCCCCCGCCACGCTCACCCTGGCCCGCACTGAGGAGTCGGCGGGAGCCGACCGCGTGCTGGTCGTGCCCACCCGCTTCGGCCTCGGCTTCATGCTGCACGGTCCGGCCTCCCCGCTGTTCGGCCCGGGCTCCTTCGGCCACCCCGGCCGCGGCGGCTCGCTCGGCTTCGCCGACCCCGAGTCGGGGATCGCGCTCGGCTACGTAACCAACGGTCTGCGCAAGGGCGTTACCGCGGATCCGCGGGCCCAGGCGCTGATCAGGGCGGTACGTTCAGCGCTCTGAGCAGCGCGACGAGACGGTTCGAGGGGCACGGCGTACTGATCACGGGCGCGGCGCGCGGAATCGGCGAGGCGACCGACCGGCGGCTGGCCTCCGAAGGGGCCCGCGTCCTGGTCACCGACGTGGACGCCGAGCGCGCCGCGAAGTCCGCCGGGGACATCCCGGGGGCCGACTCCCTCGGCTGCGACGTGGGCGACCGCACGGCGGTCGAAGCGGCCGTCGCGTACGCCGTCGAGCGCCTCGGCACCCTCGACGTGCTGGTCAACAACGCCTTCTCGTACAGCCTCGACACCCCGCTCTCCGAGGACCAGCCGGACGAGACCTGGCACCGGGACCTCGACATCTGCCTGACCGGCGCCTTCCTCCGGTGCAAGCACCGGCTCCACTGGAGCGGCTGACGCCGCGCCTCTTATTGGTGCCGTGCTGCCGCACCTGGCCGCGTCCGGCCGCGGCGCGATCGTCAACATCGGCTCGATCAACTCCGAGCAGGACTTCGGCAACCACGCCTACAGCGCGGCCAAGGCGGGCCTGGCCTCACTGACCCGCACCCTGGCCGACGACGCGGCCGCGCGCGGCGTGCACGACGCTGCGTGTGGACGGCGGACTGCTCGCGGTGAACACGGCGTTCATGCGGGCTGTCGAGGGCGACTGAGCGGTTATGCCCCGCCTCTGACAGTCCGCTTGTGACGGTGCGCGTCTGTACAACGCGGCTATGCCGGTCGGGGTGTCTGGCGGCGCTGCCCGGCCGCCAGGACGAAGGTCACGGTTATCAGCAGTGCCCACGCCCCGAACTTCGCCACCGACACCGGCTGCCAGCCACCGAGCTGGTCCGGATAGCTCCAGGCGCCCGCGTACGTCGCGATGTTCTCCGCCACCCAGAGGAAGAACCCGATGAGCACGAACGACAGGGCGAGCGGCATCCGGTAGCTGTGCGCGCCCACGCGGTAGCGCACGAACGTCCCGGCGGTTGCGCACAGCAGCAGCACGGCGAGCACCCAGCGGAGGTCGGGCAGCCAGTGGTGGCTGAAGAAGTTCAGATAGACCGCACCGGCGAGGGCGGCCATGATCCGCGGCCGGTAACCGTCCAGGCGCAGTTCGAACAGGTGCCAGGCACGGCAGACGTAACTGCCCACGGCCGCGTACAGAAACCCGCCGTACAGCGGCACGCCCGCGACCTTGGTCAGGGCATCCTCCGGGTAACTCCAGGACCCCATCCGCACCTTGACCAGCTCGAAGAGCAGCCCGATCAGATGGCATCCGGCGATGACCGCGGTGTCGCGGGCGCTGTCCCACCCGACCTTCCTGGCCAGCACCGCGAGCAGGACCCCGTACACCAGCACCAGGTCGTAGCGGGCGATCGGCAGGTCGTCGGGCAGGAGCCGCGAGACCGCGATGCCGCCGACGAGCGCGAACGCGAAGGCGCAGCAGCGGGCCTGCAGCCAGCCGAAGCGGATCAGCTGATGAGCGCAGCGCGAGATCATCCCCATGCCGGGACAGACGCCTGGAGCACCCCGCGCGGTTCGATGATCCTCACCTCGCGCGCAGCATCGGGCCGATGCCCACCACCATCAGCCCCGCCGCCGCGGTCCTCGGGGCGCCGCCCCGTCACGACAGGACCTAAGCCCTGTCCGGCCGATCTTGCCGGGTTCGCGCGCCCTGGCACGCACATCTGCCGCGTTGTCGTCAGTCGCCGACGCTCCGCGTCGGCTCCTTCCTCCGCCTTGCATCTGCACGCACCAGACCCCGCTCACTGATCCGGCCTGATCGACCGGACAGGACCTAGTCGATCACGACCTGGCCGTGGGCCGGCTTGCCCGGGCCGTCCTTCTTCTCCGTGCCCTTCTCGGGTGCCGCCAGGCGCGGAAGACCGAGCCGACCGTTGCCCTTCTCCGGGTGGTTGTCGGGACCGCTCAGGTTCTTCCTGACCGAGTCCAGGATCGTCAGCCCCTGGCCGACCAGGCCCGCCGCGATCTCGCCGAGGCCGTCGGCGCCGTTGAGCACATTGACATTCGCGCCGGCGAGGCCGCCCGCGGCCTCCTTCACGATCTGCGGCAGCTGGTCGATCAGCATCCGGTCCAGCGCCACCCGGTCGTACGAGGCGGCGGCCTCGGCCTGGATCTTCATCCGCTCCGCCTCGGCCACGGCCAGCACCTTGATCCGTTCAGCCTCGGCCTCGGCCGGCTTGACGATCTCGGCCACCAACTGCTGCTGGCGGAGCTGGGCCGCGCGCTGGGCAAGCTCAGTCTGCGCGGCGAGCACCTCCTGCTGCGCGTGCGCCTGCGCCAGCGGCCCGGCCTGCGCCGCCTTGGCCTGTGCGCGGTCCACCTCCGCCGAGTACTCCGCCTGCACCACCGCGGTCTGCCGGGCGTATTCGGCCTGGTTCCGCGCGGCCACCTGCTGCGCCTCGACCGACGCCTGGGTGGCCTGGGCCTGGGCGATCTGGGCCTGCCGCTGGATGGCCGCCTTGTGCGGAGCCGACATCGCGTCGATGTAGCCGACGTCTCCGTCGTCGATCGACTGGATCTGCAGCGAGTCCACAATCAGACCGATCTTGGCCATCTCGGTCTTCGACGTGTCCAGGACCTCGGCCGCGAGCTTCTGCCGCTCGGTGACGATCTCCTCGACCGTCATCGAGCCGATGATGGCGCGCAGGTGGCCGGCGAAGATCCGGCCGGTCAGCACCGACATCTGGTCCTGGTCGGAGAGGAATCGCTGGCCTGCGTTGATGATGCTCTCGGTGTCGTTGCCGACCTTGAAAGCGATCACGGCGCGGACGTTGAGTGCGATGCCCTGCCTGGTGACACAGGTCTCGGTGACCTCGGCCTCGCACATCGACAGTGTGAGGAAGCGGGTCTTGCGGAAGATGGGGAGCACGAACTTGCCGTGGCCTGTCACCACACGGAACGGCGCACCCCCCAGCCCACGCCTGCCTCCCGAGATCAGCATCGCCTCGTCGGGGGCGGGAACTCGGTAACCGAACATCGTTCGTCTCCTTAACCAGCGCCGACGGCGCCGCCGCCCAACGCATCCAACGGATCGGCCCACTCGATGACGTCTACGTGGCGATTGCCACGGGATCCGATCACGAGCACGGTCGCGCCCCTCGGCAGGGGTTCTTCGGACCAGGCGAGGAATGTCTCGGATCCGCCTCTGACCCGCACCAGAATCTCGCCGGGACCGGCCGAACCACGTGTGCCGATAAGCAGCTCTCCCGGACAGCCGATCACGGCCTCGTCCTGTGCCACTGGCGGCCGCCTCCCTCGTTCTGTTCCCTCTTTCAGACCTTAGTCCTGCTGGGATCATCGGCCTATCCTCGGGGGGTCCCACCTTGATCCAACAGGACACGCCCGACCCAGGTCACCAGGGAGACCGCTGGTCGGTGGCCTGTGTCCCGCCTGCATCGCGTCGGCTGACGATCAGGACCGTCTCATCTCTGCGCTCGCACGGAGCTTCGCGATGCCTTGGAGGCGGAGGCGACGGGAGATGTCGCCCGACACCAGCGGTGTCCGGGACAGCCTGCCGGTGCAGGCGGTCCCGGGGCCGTCGTCAGGTGCCGGCGGCGCTCACAGCCGGCAGAACAGCCGTCCCGCGTTGCGCAGGGAGTGGGCCGCGACCTGCTTGCCGAGGACCAGGCCGACCTCGTCGGCCGTGCGGGTGTGGATGCCCGAGAACACGCGCGCGTCCAGGTTCTCCTCGGACAGCTGGTGCCAGGAGGTGTAGGTGCGGGTCACCCCCGGGGCGGTGGGGCTGGTCATCGTGAACGGCGGCGTGCGCGAGGCGGTGAGCACCGAGAGGATCGTCTCCGCCGCACCGGCGTAGGTGTTGTGGCCGCTGGGGTATTCGGGGTGGGACGGTGCGGCGTGCAGCGACGTCCACTGGGGGTCGGGGTCGATCGTGCCGGTGCGGATGGCCGTGACCGGGCGCCAGCGCAGGTAGGTGTACTTGCTGTCGGACGTGGCGATCTGCGTGTCCACCAGGGCGACGTGGAACAGGGCCACCAGCCTGGCCTTCCCTGCTGTGGACGACGACGACCGGGACACGGCCACCCGCAGCGGCTCGGTGAACATCGGCAGCGAGCCGCCGAGCCAGAAGGTGGCGGTCTCGGTCTGTCGCTGGGTGCGTCGGGTGCTGTTCTCGGCACCGTAGGCACGGACCTCGGCCAGGTCGGTGCGGTAGCGCGCGGAGTCCAGGGCGGGCGGCGCGGGCACCCGGAACTGGTCCGCCCTCTCCAGCAGGAAGGGCCTGGCGAAGCGGTTGCCGTTCTGCTGGGCGGCTGCGAAGGCGGGCGGGGTCGGCTGCCACACTCCCGCTGTCGCTGGCGGCACAGTGAACGGCTTGTTCACCGAGGCCGGGTCCAGGCCGTCGTCCTTCCGGGACGCGAGCACCAGCCGCGCCTCGCGGGCACCGGCAGCCACACCGCGGGTCTCGGCCGGACCGTCGGGAATGCGGCCCAGTGTCGTGGCGAGTGCGGCGTCCAACTCCTTGGCGCGGGAGGGGACGAGGCTGACCAGCGCGTCGTGCACGGCGGAGGCCACGGCGGCGTCCTGGAAGTCGCGCCGGGCGACGCCGGACGGCACCGTTCGGGTGGCCCGCGCCGCCGCGAGCCAACTGATCGCCCAGGTACGGCTGTTGGTGATCTGGGTCTGGGCGCCGCCGGCCGCGACGGTCGCGGCCGTGGTGTCGTACCAGTCGAGCGCCACGGACGGACGCGGCCGCTGTTCGGCCGCCACGACGGGGGCTGCGGTGGCGGACGCGGCCAAGAACGCGGCCGAGCCCAACGCCACCGCGGTGGTGCGGAGGGGACGGGCCCTACGGCGGGTCTTCGCTGGATTCACTCGTACTCCTTCACGGATCGTTCGCTCCGAACGCCGAAGGAGTCCGGATGCCTGCGACCTCGGCGTTCACGGAAGCGATTGGTCCGATCCCAGCAGCGCGTCCCGCCCATGGCCAGGGTTACAGACCGTAAGGTCCAGAACTTTCGGGGAAGGCGTGGGCCTTTCGGTGAGGAGTGGGGCCGGGCGATCCCGATCGCAATCCGGTCGCAGTCCCGATCCCGATCCCGATCGCGAGGTTGCTCGGCGATCTTTCGACTGATGTGCTCCTGACGCTCGAAGGCGGCTGAGGGCGATCAACTCGCCCGCAGCATCAGACCGATGCCCACCACCATCAGCCCCGCCGCCGCGATCCTCGGACCGCCGAACCTCTCCTTGAAGAACACCGCCCCGATCGCGGCGCCGACGATGATCGAAGTCAAGCGTTGCTGAAGCAGTAATTAGTTGCCTGGTCAGGGCAGGGGTCGAGAGCGCGGGCAGTCAGAGCCGACGGTTCACGACGAGGCTGGGCGGGCTGACTCGGACTACTTCTCCATGCGGTAGAACACCTTGTCGCCGCGCGATTCCGCCCCGTAGGCCTCGTAGAAGGCCAACGCGGGCGGGTTGTCACCGTCGGCGGTCCACTCGATGCGGGAACATCCGGAGGCGCTGGCCGCATCCTTCAGCGCGGCCATGAAGAGTCCCGCGATGCCGCGGCGTCGTGCGGGCTCACGTACGTACAGCTCTTTCAGATACAGGGACGTGTCTGCTCCGGCGGCGGGCCAGAGGAACGAGAAGCTGGCGAGGCCAAGCACCTCCGACGCTTCGCGAGCGAGTAGAACCGTGGCGACGGGGTGATCGCCGAAGAGGGCGGCCGTGATCTGGTCGACGCTGCCCGGAAGGGCTTCGCCACCGTAGTAAGCCTCAATCTCCCCGAGGATCTCGGAGATCACTGCTACGTCCTCAGGCGTCGCCCGGTCGATCGTCACCATCGTCATCCGTCCCTCTCCCCGGGGGCAGCGCCAACACCTCGCGCAGTACCCGCATTTCCTGCACCGACTGTCGTGCCTTCGGCACAGTAGTCGTCAGCTCTTGGGCTCGGTAGATGATCAGGGCTGAGCGATGCGCCGACGGGAGGTTCACGATGGTGTCGGTCGCAAGTGTGGCGGCTCCTGCAAGATCGCCTTCGAATGCAAGGCACGCCGCTTGATCCAGGTAGATCAAGGCTCGGTCTGTGTGGTCTCCAGCGGGGTAGAGCTCCAGCGCGCGGGCCTGTTCGTCCCTGGCTCGCCCGATCTCCTTCAGGTGCGTCCACGCGTTTCCTGAATGAAACCGAAGCTGGGATTCGGAGTATCCGAACGCTGACCCGATGCGGTCGCCCGGGTCGAGCCGTTCCAGGGCTGTCGCTGCACTGGTCAGTGCGGCGGCCGCTTCGTTCTTGTGCCCCAGTAGGGCGTGTGCGCGGGCTTCAAGTGGTGCAGCGAGAGCCGGGCCAACGCAGGGCAGGCCGCCCGCCAGTTGCTGAGCGCGGCAGGCCAGTTCAACGGCGCCCTCTATGTCGTGGCTGTAGTAGAGCTGGTACGCCTCCTGGGCGTAGATCCATGACAGAGTCGCCCGGTCTTCAGCTGCTGCCGCGGCGGCCCGTCCCGTGCGCCACCAGTCACGACTCGACGGGTCCCCAAGCTTCAGCAGCGTGAGCGCCATGAGCCCGGACATCTGGGCCAGAGCCAACGTGAGCCTGCGCCGGACTGGTGGCGGGTGACGATGTGTCAGTACACGTTGTAGATCGGCTATGTCGCTGATCAACTCGGGCAGTAGGTCGCCTTCGGGACGGTAGCGGGTTGCCCGGCCGTAGCGGGCGACGGTGTATTCCCAGTCGTCCAGCCCGGCATCCGTCATAGCCCCGGCTGCAAGAGCGTCAGAGAGTCCGCGCTGTAGGGCGGCGGCCTGCTCCAGGGCTCTCATCTCTGGCCGAACAGCGGCAAGCGCGACGAGCTCTCCGCGCGCTCCCAACGCCTTGTCCAGGGCTGCGGCGAGTGGCGGTGTGGGGCGACGCTTGCCGTTCTCGAGGTCGCCAACCATCGTCTTGCTGCAATTCGCGAGTTGGGCTACGTCGCGAATTGAACGGCTGCCGCGCAGCCGTCGTAACGCTTCCCCGAATGCGTCTTCGGCCATTGGGCGTCCTCATGTCCGCAGTGTCCACAGCATTGCGGACGGCAGCGGACAGGATTCTCTCGGGTCCGGCCATCCACATCCGCAACGCTACTCCTAGGCACTGATCACGGATAGTGAAACGGAGATCGCCATGCCTGAGGACACGACGCTGAAAACGGGCGAACTCGCGCTGGACGTCCGCCAGCACGAGATCGGCCGAGTGATGGGGCACGTTGGCCCATACGTTCAGATGCGCCCGAAGGAAGGCGGTCGGGAGTGGGACGCGCGCCCAGAGGATGTGCAGGTCCTGGGCACTGACGAGTCGCCGAGTGAGGCGTGATGGCTCAGGTGATGGCGCTGAGGGTGCAGCGCGGGGACTGGGTGAGCGCGCACGGGCATTGGCGCGAGGTCAAGGCGGTGCGCTCTGGCCGGTACGCCTCAGGCGGCCCACTGGTGGTGCTGATCTTCAAGTCGGGCCCTTCGCTGCGGGTGAATGCGGCCCACGTACTGACGGTGGAACACCGCGGCAGGGCTGCGCGAGGTAGCAGGAAGGAAGGCGGCCGTAATGGCTGAGCGGACAGTGTGGCGGTTCGTGAACTGGGTCTTGCAGCTTGACACCTCGGGGAGCGGGCCGATCTATGAGACCGAATGCACGACGTGCGGCGAATCCTCAGAAGCCGCTGAAGACAAAGAGGCACCAGAGGTGTGGTGCTTACAACACGCGGGCCGTTCCGGGCACACGGGATTCCGCGCACTAACGACCACATTCTTCCGGGCGACGCAGGTTGAGAGTGGCGGTGCGGACTGATGAGGCAGCGATTATGCGCCATCGGAATAGTCGTCTTCTGGATCGCTGTGTACGTGCCATTGGCGGTGATCAGTGATCCCTGCTCGCACAGCTTCTAACTTCCGGCTCTCATAGACCGGTTGCGTGCCATTTGAACCACCCACGGCGACCGATTCGGGTCAGGGTCGCGCATCACAACCGCATACGAAGACCGGACCACCCCTCGCCTGGAAGCAACCGGGGTGGTCCGGCAAGGAATCCCATGATCAGGACCCTGGTGCCGATGGTACCGGGGCCGCCGTCGTGCCCACGATCGGTGATCCCCTGAAGGTCGCAGTCAAGCCAGTACGCGGGGAAGGGACTTGAGACAGATGCATGACCCAGAGGACGCGGGTTTCGAGAGCGAGCCGTTCGATCCTGACGACGTGGTTTGGGTTCGCGGGGTGGACTACGTCGCGGGCTGGCGGGACGCGACCGACGCCGGGAGGGGGCTGGCGGCGGCGTTGGCGGCGGCTGGATTCGATACGACGGGGCTCGAATGGCGGGCCAGGACGAATGGGGACGGGTCCGGGGCGGTGCGTCTTGTGCTGTCGGCGGCAGCGGCTCATGACGTGGCGGCACTGGTGCGGGCGATTGCCCGGCTGGGCAAGGTCGGCTGAGCCATGCGCTGCATGTGGGCGGACAGGGCGGGTGCCGCCTCCTGTCCGGGGAGTCAGGCGCTCTTGGGCTTCCTGCCGCTGGTCTTCTTCGCGGGCGTCTTGCGTGCCGTGGTCTTCTTGGCGGCAGCGCTTTTCTTGGCCGTGGTCGTCTTCTTCGCGGCCTTCTTCTGCGGCATCTCGTGCACGGTGGCGCTCTCGCCGCTTTGGCCGCGCGATTCCTTGGCCGCCTTCACGGAGGCGTTGAGTGCGGCCATGAGGTCGACGACTTGCCCGGCCGGCCCGGGCTCGCCCTCCGGCTTGGGCAGCTGCTTGCCCGCGGCCTTGGCCTGGATGATCTCTTCGAGGGCTTCGCGGTAGTGGTCGGTGTATTCGGAGATGTCGTCGGCCGCCATGGCTTCCATGAGCCGGACGGCGGAGTCGATCGCGGAGTCGTCCAGCTCGATGGTCTTCGGTGTGAGTTCGGTGGGGTCGCGGATCTCGTCGGGCCAGCGCATCGCGTGAAGGACGATCGCGTCCTCTCTGATCCGCAACAGTCCGAGGCGTTCCCGGTTGTGCCAGGCGAACTTGGCGACGGCGACCTTCGCGCTGCGCTCCAGAGCCTTGCGCAGCAGCACGTAGGGCTTGGCGGCGACGGCTCCGTCGGCGGCCAGGTAGTAGGAGTCGCCGATGCGTACCGGGTCGATGCTGTCGGCGGGCACGAACGCGACGATGTCGATGGCCTTCGCTGTCGGCAGCGGCATGCTGTCCAGGTCTTCGTCAGTGACCTCGACGAGCGTGTCTCTGGAGAGCTCGTAGCCTCTGCCGATTTCGTCATTGCTCAGCTGCTTGCCGTCGAGCTCGCACACCTTGCGGGTGCGGATCCGGCCCTGGTCTTCCAGGTGGTACTGGTGGAAGTGGATCGAGCGGTCCTCGGTGGCGGGCAACACCTTGATGGGGATGGTGACCAGGCCAAACGAGATCGCACCGCTCCACACGGGCCTCGGCATGGGGAACCTCCTCCACCTGAGAGCACCAGCGTAAAACGCCACAAAGGCCACAGCATGCGCAGCGATAACACGCGCGTCCACTGCGCAAGAAATCGAACACATGATTGAATCTGGTCTATGGCCGACACCGCCTTTCCGCCCGACCTGGTGCAGGCTCAGCGCGACTGGCGCCGCACCTATGGAGAGCTCGCCGATCACCAGGAGGACCACGCCACGGTGCTGCGTCGTCGTCTGCTGCGGCGGTCCACCCGCCCGCTCTGGCACCCGTTCCGGGCAGGCGTGCCGCTGGCGGACCCTGATGTCAGCGAGAGCCGCTGTGCTCGCCCCCGGCCACGTGTTGTAGTCCGCTGCCCAGGCAGGTCAGTCCCTACAGGGCCCTTCGAGAAGGGGCCCGCAGACTGGCGAGGTTGTTGCGGGTGGTGAGGGTGTTGGGGTGGTCGGGGCCGAGGACCCGCTCGAAGTCGGCCAGCACCTGCTCGCCCAGGGCGAGGGCCTCCTCGATTCGCCCGACATCGGCATAGGAGACGATGAGGTTGTTGCGGGAGCGCAGGGTGTCGGGGTGGTCGGGGCCCAGGACCCGCTCCCGGTCGGCCAGCACCCGCTCACGCAGGGCGAGGGCCTCCTCGATACGCCCGACATCGGCATAGGAGTTCGCCAGGTTGTTGCGGG
>NZ_JBJDQK010000004.1:357757-579938 GCF_044903445.1 Streptomyces sp. NPDC019890
TGGTGAGGGTGTTGGGGTGGTCGGGGCCCAGGACCCGCTCCCGGTCGGCCAGCACCCGCTCGCCCAGGGCGAGGGCCTCCTCGATTCGCCCGACACCGGCATAGGAGACGATGAGGTTGTTGCGGGAGCGCAGGGTGTCGGGGTGGTCGGGGCCCAGGACCCGCTCGAAGTCGGCCAGCACCCGCTCGCCCAGGGCGAGGGCCTCCTCGATTCGCCCGACATCGGCATAGGAGTTCGCCAGGTTGTTGCGGGTGGTGAGGGTGTTGGGGTGGTCGGGGCCCAGGACCCGCTCCCGGTCGGCCAGCACCCGCTCGCCCAGGGCGAGGGCCTCCTCGATTCGCCCGACATCGGCATAAGAGGCGGCGAGGTCGTTGCGGGAGTTCAGCGTGTCGGGGTGGTCGGGGCCCAGGACCCGCTCGAAGTCGGCCAGCACCTGCTCACGCAGGGCGAGGGCCTCCTCGAAACGCCCGACATCGGCGTAGGAGGCGGCGAGGTTGTTGCGGGACTGCAGGGTGTCGGGGTGGTCGGGGCCGTGGATGTCGTTGCTGTGCCGAACAGTTCCCTTGTCGTAGTCGATTGCCTGGTGGTAGAGGCCCACGTCGGTGAGGCTGCTGCTGACGTGGTAGATGCAGGGGTGGGTTGTGGGCCGCCACAGCGCCGGGCGTGTGTGGTGGTCGAGGCGGGTGGTGTTGGCGCGCAGGCTGGCCGACAGTTCGCGGTCCTCGTGGTCGAGCTGGGGCCAGAGACTGAGGATTGCGTCGGCCGCGGTGCGGGAGATGGCGGGCAGAGTGCCGGGCGGGATGGTTTCGCGGACGGCGCGTGCGGTCAGTGCGTGCATGCGGATGGGTGCCCCGTCGGCGTCCTGCGTGATGAGGGCGTAGGTGCGCAGGCACTCCAGCGCGTCACGGACTGCCTGCTCTGTGACTGCCGGGTGGTGCTTGGGTCGGAGCAGGCGGCGCTGACCGCGGCGTGCGGTGCGCAGGTATTGCAGTGCAGGGGGTGTGGTCCACAGTTCGGCGGGGTGTCCGAGCGGGTCCATGAGTGAGATGAGTTCGAGCAGTGGCCCCGCGAGGTGGGTGGTGTCGGCGGTCCGGACGGCGTCGAGGGAGACCAGGAGTGCGGTGGTGACGGGGCGTCCGTAGCGTTCGGTGTCCGCGTCCGGGGGGAGCAGGTCGCTGAGCTTGTGTCCGGTGCTGAGGAAGCGTCGTAGATAGTCGCCCGTCACGCACCGTTTGTTGATCATATATGCGGCGGCGTGTCCCAGGGCGAGCGGGAGATGCCCGAGTTCCTCGGCAAGGGATATGGCGTCATCGGGGTTGCAGAGGTGGCCGTGACCGGCGTCGGTAAGGCGTCGGCGGAGGTAGGCGGACGCTTCCTGCGGTGTGTAGAGGTCCAGGCGGATCAGCTTGCGGCACTGGCCGCTGAGGAGGGCGTCCTGGCGTCTGGTGGTGGCCAGGACCCAGCCGTTGCGGTGGCTGCCGTCCGGCCACCAGGCATCGATGGCTTCCGGATCGGTGATGTCGTCCAGCACGATCAGCCATCGCCGCTCGGTGGCCGCCAGCCAGTCCAGGAAGACCCCCGCAGCGGCCACGCTGTCGTCCGAGGCACCGCCCGGCAGTTTCAGCCGTTTGGCCGTCTGCGCATAGGCGGCGATGATCCGGTCGGGCTCGGTCGCATTCACCCACAACAGCAGATCCAGCCCTCCACCCTCCGAGCGTTCCTGGTCCCGCAGTTCACGCGCGATTGAGGCGGCAAGCTGACTCTTGCCCACTCCGCCGTCACCGGCCAGGACTTGCGAGAGGACCACGCCACTGCCCTCGGCACGGGCCTGAGCGACGGCGTCACGCACATCCGTGCGGGGCTGGAAGGCTGCCGCCAGCTGGGGAACCCTCCCCACCCGCACCGGCCACTCCACCCCCGGCCCCGGCGGAACGTGCACATACATGTCACCCGCGACCTGAGTAACGTCCCCGCCCGCACGCGAACTCTGTCGGGTACGGCGCCGCTCCGGACGATCCACCACCGCATGTCCCCCATTTCAGGCGCGGTCGCCACCGACCTGGTTGATGCCACCGTTCCCGTCGCTGCGCGCCTTCTGCCGCACGTCCTCCCGCACCGGCCGACGCCGCGACCCACCTTGCACACCTTGGTCGCCACCCGTCTGCGTGATGTTGCCCCGCCCGCGCGCCGACTGCCGCACCCGACGACTGGCACCCTCGCCCGCCGGAGACGTACCGGCCTGAGACGCCCACCAGCCCAGCGCGGCCAAAACCCCCGCCGCCAGCACACCCGCCACCGGACCGATCACATCCCACGGATCATCACCCCCGTCCGACAGCACCCCCCAGGGAACTGCCACGGCGCAGAACGCCACAACCGAGCCGCCCACCGCCGCCAGCCACCGCACCACAGCCTGAGCCTGCACACCCGCCCCCGATGCACACCGCCAACACCCCAATGAATCAGCCCATACTGGCACGCGACAGCCGAGGCGGACCGCCAGAAACGGGAAACGGGAAGGCCGCTGACGCGCAACAGTCAACCCGCGGTCGGTGTAACGGCTTTGGGCTGGAGCTGCCATGGGGCGAGAGATCGGGGCCCGTAAGCTTTCCGCGACTCGGGCAGCCTCTGGACCTGCCCGCAATAGCCCGATGTGGGCCCCGATTTTCGAGGCTCGCCCCATGGCGGCTGCGTAAAGCCGCGGAGCCGACCGCCCCAGCCCCATGCCGGCCGATTCTCTAGCAGTTGGCGTTCGCGCTCGGTGCGCCGCCGCCCGGCCGGGGGCAGCCGGGCGAAGACAAAGGCAAGCCCGCGGCGGGGGCCGCGGCGCGCGCCGCGCTTGCGCGGCGCCTTGAGTAAGTGAAGAAGGTTTGGACCGATCCGGGGTTGTCAGTTGTGTCTTGTCTCGGTTGATGCTTGACGCAGTGGCTTCACCTGATGCTTGACACCGCTTTCCTCGGCT
Organism: Streptomyces sp. NPDC019890; assembly: GCF_044903445.1. Taxonomy (NCBI): domain Bacteria; kingdom Bacillati; phylum Actinomycetota; class Actinomycetes; order Kitasatosporales; family Streptomycetaceae; genus Streptomyces; species Streptomyces sp. NPDC019890. Next base: position 360,720 of record NZ_JBJDQK010000004.1, read on the forward strand.
TGGCTCTGCGCGTCTTGCCGGCGCGGGCGGGGAGGGCCGGGGCCGTGCTGGTGGAGTTGAGCGTGGTCGAGCAGCAGGTATCGGACATGGCATCACGAGCGCCTCGGCAGTCCCCGTGCGCCTGCCAGCTTGGCGCCTGTGAGGTTCGCGTTGCGAAGGTCGGCGCCGGTGAAGTTCGCGTTGCGAAGGTCCGCGCCCGTCAGGTGGGCGTTGCGAAGGTCGGCGCCCGTCAGGACGGCGTTGCGAAGGTCCGCGCCGTCCAGGAAAGCGTACTGAAGGTTCGTGCAGAGACTTGGGGTCTCCACGCCTGACGCTGTGTCCAAGATGACGCCCGCGCAGGTCATGTCTGCTTTACGAAGGTCCGCACCGGCGAGGTTCGCGTTGATGAGGTTCGCGTCAGACATGACAGCGCCTCTGAGGTCGGCATGGCGCAGGTACGCCATTTCAAGGTTCGTGCTGCTCAGGTCCGCCCAACGAAGATCCGCGCCCGACAGGTCCCCCCAGCGAAGGTCTGCATCGGACAGGTCCGCTCGGGGGAACTTGATGAGGATCCTGTCTGTGACGCGGAGGCCGCGAAGATCGACTTTGCTCAGATCGACGGGTGTCCCCCCGTCGCGGTCGGGGAGGCGCCTGGCCAGCACGGCGATCGCCGCCCGGATATCGGCAGACGGCGTATGAGCATCGGCGCTGTCCGCCATCGGTTCCTTCTCGCTCGCCGAACTGGCCCCTGCGTGCTGGCGTACGAAGGCGGCGAGCACGGAGACAACTGTGGGGTGGTCACGAACGGAGTCCTGCATGATCCGCTGCAGCGCGTAGATCCCGCCCAGTCGTACGTCCAAGGATGCAGATCCCAGGTTGCCAATCGCGGAGTTGAACCGGTTGGTGATCTGCCCCTGCTCGGTGATCCGCAGTTCCTTGCTGGTCTGCCCCACCTGCATCCAGGTGAACAGCAGCGCGGCCAGTGCAGCCAGCCCCGGCAAGCTGACCGCCACGAGCCCGACCCAATGTGCTCGGTCCCTGGTTTGGGACTGATGCGCCCCGGATTGATGGCTCCGCAGACGTCGGCCCCGAGGGGCACCACGCCGATGAACGATCCGGCGGAGCCTATCGGCGCCAAGATTGCGGGTCACCTTCCCTATGCCATCTCACTGGTCGAGCCGTCGCAACTCTCATTGCTCCAGCGTCGTCCTTTGGCCACGCGACTTTGCCCCCTCAACCAAGGGCCTCGGTGATGCGGCGGTACGTCGTGTGGGTGATGCCTCGGGCTCGGACTTCGGCCTCGAGCTGGTCGAGCTGGCTGAGCGTGGTCGCAGGGTCGAGCCGCTGCCCTGTCCGCTGTCGGTCTCCGCCTGCGGTCGGCTGCGAGGCGGTCGACCGGCGGGGCCGCCCCCGGCCTGCCGCCCCCGCCGCGCAGATTGCCGAGCGGACAGGCAGCAAGGTCGGAGGCTTCTTGGTGGCCGGACAACGCATCCAGCTCGGCCGCAGCCCGGCAGGTGTCAGCGCCCACCTGGACGAGCAGGAGACGGCATCTTCCACGGCGGAGAGTTGATTGCCACCGTCCCTCGCAACACCACGAAGGAGGTGGTGATGCGCACCTCCGGTGCATACAACGGCCTGAAGATCGTCTAGGGCAGACGTCAAGCATCACCCGATGCCAACCCGTCAACCATCAACTGAGACTCGACACGGGGTTGTCAGTTGCGGACGGCGCGGAGTGTGCGGGGGCTGTCGGCGGTGATGCGGTAGGTGAGTTGGGCCTGGCCGCCGTTGACACGGAGTTCTTCGAGGATGAGGGGTTGGTGGTCGGTGCCGTGGGTTACGCGCATCGTGTGGATGACCGGTGTGGCGTCGGGGAGCTTCAGGGCGCTGCGTTCGTCGGCTTGGGGCATGCGCGCTCGTACGGTTTCGGACCAGGTGAGTTTGTGTCCGGCCGCTGTCAGCGCGGCGTAGATCTCTTCCAGCGCGGTGTCCGGGGCATCGAGCAGTGGCGGCGTGTTCTCGGCGGTGGCGAACGGGATGAGCACGCGGTGCAGGGCTCGGGTCCCGGTGCGGGGGTCGGTCAGTACGCGGTCGACACCGAAGAGTGCTTCTCCCTCGGCGAGTTCGAGTAGCGGGCCGGTCGTGGCAGTGGTTTCGGTCCGGTACACGGTCGGCTCGTGCGGCTGCTCCCAAGGGGCGTGCTCGGGAGCGTACGTCTTCCCCGTGCGGGTGATTGAGCGGTCGATCGTCAGGGGCGGTGTCGGTGTGCCCTTCACGAAGCTGCCTTTGCCGTGCCGCACTTCGATGAGGCCTTCGGAGCGCAGTGCTGCGATGGCGTTGCGCACGGTGGGCCGGCTGACTTCGTAGCGCTCGATGAGCTGGGCCTCTGAGGGGAGCGGGGTGCCGGGCGGGAATTCGCCGTTGGCGATGCCTTGCCGGATGGCGGCGGCGACCTGCTGGTACAGCGGTCCGGGGCGCTCGATGCCTGCCATGTCTGTGGCCTTCCGCTCGTGGACGCCGGGATGGGTAGCGGGCGGCTGACGCCCGTCGTGTTACGTCACTCGTCAGCATAAGCACTTGCCTTCTCGCGTCAAGACATGCATGGTTGTAACTCGTCAGTACGAGTGACGTCAGGTTGGTTCCCGGCGTCCTGGATGGCCAAGGAGGCCAACTACCCATGCAGTCCATACCTGTGGACACATCCCGGCTCGGCGTACTGCGGTGCGCTGTCGAGCCGGAGGCGAAGGTCAGCAACTTTGAGACCAAGGAGGTGAAGAAGGACCGGGACGGCAACACGATCTACACCGTGGCCGTCATGGTCCGCCAGGAAGGCCGCCGGGTCTCGGTGATCGAGATTTCGGTGACCGGGGAGCCCAAGGGCATCACGGAAGGAACCGAGGTCAGGGTTACGGGCCTGGAGGCGTTCGCGTGGGCGATGGGCGACCGGCACGGGATCAGCTTCCGCGCCGCCGCGATCACGCCCGTGCCTGGCGGTGGCGGGTCGGGAACAGCTGCTGCCAGTAAGGCGGGTGGCGCATGAGGGCACCGATCTTGCTCGCGTTCGCGCTCGCCGCACTCGCCTGGTTACTGGTCGCCGGGTCGGCGCTCAAGCAACGGCATCCGGTGTGGTTCTGGTACCTGACGGGATACCCGGTGACCGCTGTGCGGGTGCTGGTCACCTGGCGCAGGGTCGCGCAGTTCAACGGCCTCACCGTTACCCACAAACCGGCCCGCCGGATCGTGGGTGATCTGGAAGTGCGGGGTGAGCCGGTGCGCCCCATCGCCCCGCGCATCTCCTTCCCCCGCGCCACACCCACGGGTCTGTCCCTGGTGGTGCGGCTGCATCCGGGGCAGACGCCGGGCCCGTTCATCGCTGCCGCCGACGCGCTGATGCACGCCTGGCGTGTGCACGGGGTGCGGGTGACCTCCCCCGAGCGAGGAACCGTGCTCATCACGGCAACGGCCGGGGATCCGCTGGAGCGGCCCGGCTTGGTGTCGGCTCCGGCCGAGCTGCTGTGTGCGGTGGTCGGCGTGCGGGAGTCGGGTGGGGCGTGGGTGATGGACCTGCGGCAGATGCCGCACTGGCTGATCACCGGGGCGACTCAGTCAGGCAAGTCGACTCTCCTGGCGCGGCTGGTGTGCCAGCTCGCTCCGCAGCCGGTCGCGCTGGTCGGGATCGACTGCAAGGGCGGCATGGAACTGGGCCTGTTCGGCAGTCGGCTTTCCGCGCTCACCACCGACCGGCGGGAGGCGGTGGCCGTGCTCGGGGCGCTGGTGGTCGAGATACAGGACCGGATGCGCATCTGCCGCCAGGCCGGGGCCCGCTCGATTTGGGAACTGCCCCACACACAGCGGCCGGTGCCCGTCGTGGTCATCGTCGATGAACTCGCCGAGCTCTACCTCACCGACGGCACCCGCGAAGGCAAGGCGGAGGCGGAACAGTGCTCCACCTACCTCCTGCGCCTGGGACAGCTCGGTGCGGCCCTTGGAGTGCATCTGGTGGTCGCCGGGCAGCGTGTCGGCTCCGATCTCGGGCCGGGTGTGACGGCGCTGCGCGCTCAGCTGGCGGGACGGATCTGCCACCGCGTCAACGACCCCGGCACCGCGGAAATGACCCTGGGCGATCTCAACAAGGACGCCGTCGCCGTCGCCCAGTCCATCACTTCCCAAGAGAAGGGCGTGGCCGTGTGCAGCGGGACGGACGGCGGGTGGGACCGGGCCCGCTCCCACCTCACCACCACCGAGGAGGCACGCAAGACCGCCTCCGCCTACGCGGGCATGACCCCCGAACTGCCCGGCCTGGACCGTGCCCTGAAGGCGACGGCTGGGGGTGAGCGCGCATGAGTGAGGAAGCGGCGATTCCCTTCGCGCTGGTCTTCGGGATCATCTCCGTCCTCCTGGTCCGCTCCCGCGATGTGAAGACGTGGGAGGCCGTGATGATCGGCCTGTTCGGGCTCTACCTCGGACAGACCCCGGTCATCTTCACCGTGGACGGCCTCGTGACCTGGATCTTCTCCGGATTCACCCACACCTGACAGGGAGCCGTATGCCGATGCGCCGCGTGCGCTGCCCCGTCTGCAAGGGCGAGCGCTACCGCAAGACCCGCACCGGACACCGGCGGCGCTGCCGCTGCTGCCGGGGCACCGGAACCATCCGCTGAACCCATCCACCAACACCCCGAACAACAGGGAGTGATCCACATGGATACAGCCCACCCACCATCCGTCCGTGCCGCTTCGGCGGCCCAGCAAGGGAGGTCCCCACCATCACCGCCGAGATCACCTCGGCTGACAGACGCGCCGTGCTCGACCGCGCGGCGCGTCTGCGTCAGCTCACCGAAGCCGACCAAGACGCCATCCGCCTGGCACAAGACCCGCAGTTCGCCCGCTGGCTGGAACAGATCACCGCAACCGGCGGCTGCGCCCACCCGATCCACCTCACCGGCGCCACCACCATCCGCGACACCCACAGCGGCGAAATCCTGCACCACTACGACACCACCGCCGAACCCGGCGAACGGCTCCTCGTCCGCTGCCGCAACCGGCGCGCCACCATCTGCCCGCCCTGCTCCCGCCTCCACGCCGGAGACACCTTCCACCTGGTACGCGCCGGACTCCTCGGCGGCAAGACCGTCCCCGCCGACGTACGGGAGCATCCGCGGCTCTTCGTCACCCTCACCGCCCCCGGCTTCGGCCCCGTCCACCACATCACCACCGGCACAGAGCGCTGCCGCCCCCGCCGCGCAGGGCACTGCGAACACGGACGGCCCGTCGGCTGCCCCGCACGGCACACCGACACCGACCCCCTCGTCGGCCAACCGCTCTGCCGAGACTGCTACGACTACCCGGGACACGTCCTCTGGCACGCCCACACCGGCGAGCTCTGGGCACGCTTCACCCGCACCGTCCGCCGCACCCTCGCCACGGCCGCCGGGATCCCACAGACCCGATTCCCCGACCACGCACGGCTCTCGTTCGCCAAAGTCGCCGAATACCAGAAGCGCGCAGCCATCCACGTCCACGCCGTCGTACGCCTCGACGGCCCCGCCGGTCCCGACACCCCGCCACCGCCCTGGGCAACCACCGACGCACTCACCACTGCCGTCCACGCCGCCGCCCGGGCCGTCACCGTCCACACCCCGTACAGCCCGGCCACCGGAGAACATGCCCTGCGATGGGGTGCCCAGCTCGACGCCCGGCCCCTACGTGCCTTTGGCGACGGTGAAGGGCTCGCAGACGATGCGGTCGCCGCGTACGTGGCCAAGTACGTCACCAAAGGAGCGGCCGACACAGCCGCCGGCACCGACCACCGACTCACCTCCGCCGACGACATAGAAACCGCTCCCGTCTCCCCGCATCTGCGATCCCTCATGCGCACCTGCTGGCGACTCGGCAGCCTGCAGGAATTCGCGCCCCTGCGACTCCGGGCCTGGGCACACACCCTCGGCTACCGCGGCCACATCCTCACCAAATCCCGCGCCTACTCCACCACCTACACCACCCTGCGCGCACAACGAGCCGACCACGAACGCACCGCCGCCGGAGCCGATCTACCCGACGATCCCGACGCGGTCACGCACGCAAGCTGGCGCTACATCGGCTCCGGCCACACCCCCGGCGCCGCACTCATCGCCGCAGGAGTCGCCGAAGACCTCACCCGTAGCCGGGAGATCGCCCACGAAGAGGTCAGCCGATGGGCGGTGGGCTGATGGCGCGGCAGGACCCTGAGAAGTGGAGACGCGCCGTTGAACGAGAAGCGGCGAAGATCCCCAAACGCATAGGGCCGAAGAGCTCTGCCCGCCTGGCGCGGCTCCTCGGCCCCGGCCCCGTTGATCGTTAGGGGAGGGGGTTCGGCTTGACCTCGACGCGGTCTGTGTCGAACCCTCGGCCTCGGGTCTTCGGAGGATGCACGATGACGGCGGAGAAAAGGAACCGGTAGATCGCGTTCATGCGGGCGTAGTTCTCCCTCCTCTCCAACTCCGTCCAGTTGGCCTCGGCATCCGGGCCCGCGATGCCTTCGAGCACAGCCACCGGCCGCTGAACGGTCCTGCGCTGGCGCTCCTTCATCCTCTTGACGATGACGCCCCGCATCGACTGGTACTCGCTCGTAGAGAGATCATCGCCAAGCCAGAGCTGATTCAACTCCCTGAGCTTCTTCTCGTCCTTCTCTTCGGCCTCCACGTCGGCTTCCGGGCGCACCGTGCTGACGAGCGGGCGGCCGGATACATCGATCTCCGTCAGCCCCTTGACCGCGACATCTCGCATGAACCTCTCCAGCGGCCCGGCTGATACGGAACGACCGCACTTCTGCTCGCCGTTCAGCGCCGCTCGGGTGCACCGGTAGTATGCGTACCTGCCACCGTTCGTGCCAGCCATGCGCATCCCGCAAGTGCACGTGGCCACTCCACGCAGCAGGTAGTAACGATCGGGCCGCTTACGTTCCTTGTCGATGCGCGCGGCGCGGTGCTTCCGGTACTGCTGTACTTCGTCCCACTGTCCCCGATCGATGATGGCGGGCCAAGTGCCCGGCCCGATCTCCTCGCCCTGATGAACACGAATGCTGGCGACGTAGTTGGAGGACAGCAGGTGTCGCACGTTCTCCGGCTGCCAGCGCTTCCCTTTGGACGTCGGGACCTTGCGGGCGTGGAGGTCCTGAGCGATCGCACTGGGTGACTCCCCGTCCAGGTAACGGCGGTAGACCTCCCGCACGATCTCGGCTTCCTCCTCGATGATCGCGTGCCCGCTCCTGGTGTATCCGTACGGGCGATTCCCGATGTGCGGAGTGCCCGCCTCGGCCATTTCCTTGAACGCGTCCTTGAGCCGACGCGATGTGTCATCGGATGAGCGGCAGGCATGTGCGACTTCGATGCGCAGGATGAAACGGTCGTCCGGGTCGGACAAGTCACGACGGTTGGCCTCGCCGTGCAACAGGACGCGTTTGTCCTCGGCTATGGACAAGAGCTCTTCAAGGTCCTTCGGTTGCCGCATCAGCCGGTCCGGGTGATAAACGATCACGTGCCGGATGGCACCCTCGCTCATCATTTTGAGCATCTCGTCCCAGCCCGGACGCTTGCGGTTGCGCTGCCAGGCTGAACGGTTGTTGTCCACGTAGACGTGTTCCGGCGCGATGCGTAATTGCAGGCGCTCGGCGACCTCCCGACAGATGCGCTCCTGTCGGTCTACGCCGGTCTGATCGTCGTCCTTCACGTGCGAGATCCGGCAGTAGATCGCCGCGTCATCGCCGGGAGTGATGCTCACCTTGCTCTTAGATCGGCTCATGACAAATACGGTACGAGCCCGGTATGACTGACGACTCGCGCAGCGCCGCTATGGGCGCCAGCGGTGCCTTGGTCTGCGCCCACAGCACCAGTCCGTACGCCGATACCGAAAGCAGTGCGCCGAGCAGTCCGCGGGCCGCGTACGGGCGCAACTGGGCGAGCAGGCCGCCCCGGTGGACGTACAGCGTGTACGCCGGGATCAGCGCCCCCTCCAGGATCATCAGCCAGGCGATATAGCCGAGCGGCGTGCCCGAGGCGCGCACGCCGACGCCGTCGACCACCGTGTACGCGGCGATGGACAGACCGGTCGCCAGTGCGGCCAGCAGCGCCGGCCAGTGCGGATGGGCATCCGAGCCCCTGATGCCCCACAGGGCCACGCCCACCAGGCCCGCCGAGGCGATCACCACGCCCGCCAGCTGCCAGCCGTTCAGGCTCTCGCCGACGAACAGCGCCGCGAGCACGGTCACCACCAGCGGCGCCGTACCCCGGGCGATGGGATACATCTGGCCGAAGTCGCCCAGGGTGAACGACCGCATCAGCAGCGCCTGGTAGCCGATGTGGAGCAGCGCTGAGGCGATCAGATACGGCCAGGCGGCGGCCTCGGGCAGCGGGGAGAAGCAGGCGAGTGCCGCCCCGATGACCGTGCCTCCGCCGGCGATCAGTGTGAAGGCGACCAGCTGATCCCGGATGGTGTGGGCAAGGGCATTCCATGAGGCATGCGTGACCGCGGCTATCAGGACGGCAGTGGCGACGAGAACGGTCACGCCGTGCGCTCGCGCACGTCCACCAGCGCGCCGTCCGCGTGCGCGATCAGCGACTTGGGGTCGAGCGGGAAGACGGCGTGCGGGGTCCCGGCCGCCGCCCACACCACGTCGTGGTCGAGCAGGGCACGGTCGGCCAGCACCCGGGTCCTGGTGGCGTGCCCGAAGGGCGGTACGCCGCCGATCGCGTAGCCGGTGGTCTCCCGGACGAGATCGGCGTTCGCGCGCTTGACGGACTCGGCGCCCAGCTCCTCCCGTACGCGCTCGACGTCCACGCGCGAGGAGCCGTCCATCAGCACCAGGACCGGCACACCGTCCGCCTCGAAGATCAGCGACTTGACGATCTCGCTGACGTCACAGCCGATCGCGGCGGCGGCCTCGGCGGCCGTGCGAGTGGCGTCGGAGAAGCGCCGGACCGGGACCTCGAGCCCCAGCGCGCGCAGAGCCTCGGCGAAGCGGGGGTGGGCGTCGGTGTCTTGAGTGCTCATGGCACGCACGCTAGCGGTAGCTGTACGGGCCATGCGAGTGGCTTTCCCGTGCAATGGCCGGTCCGGACGCTCACCGCGGGCCCGGGCCACTCCGCAAGCCCGCGGGACCGAGCCCGCGGGACCGAGCCCGCGGGACCGAGCCCGCGGGACCGAGCCCGCGGGACCGAGCCCGCGGGACCGACCCACCCGGGCGCTCACCGTGCGCGCAGCACCGACGCCACCACCGGACCCGCCGCGTCGCCGCCGTGCCCGCCGGACTGCACGACCGCGGCCGCGGCCAGATCGTCGGCGAACCCGGTGAACCAGCTGTTGGACTTGCCCTGTCCGTCGACCTCCGCGGAGCCGGTCTTCGCGCCCTTGTCGCCGCCGACACCCGCCATCGCGGCCTGACCCGTGCCGTTCTGCGCCGTGGCCCGCATCATCTCGCGCAGCGCCTGCGCGATGGAGCCCGGCAGCGGCTGCGCGGTGGCCAGTTCACGGTTGTCGAGGGACTGCGGAACGATCACCGGCTGGTGGAAGGCGCCGCTCTTCGCGGTGGCGGTGACCGACGCCATGTTGAGCGCGTTCATGGTGATCTTGCCCTGCCCGATGTACGAGGCGGCGGTCTCCGCGCCCGACGACTCGGGCACGCTGCCGTCGACGCTGACGACGCCCGTCTGCCAGTTGAGGCCTATGCCGAAGTACTTGCGGGCCGTCTCGCCCAGTGCCGTTCCGGCGATGCCCTTCTTGTTGAGCGGCTTGACGGCCTTGATGAAGGCGGTGTTGCAGGAGCGCCGGAAGCTGTCCTGGAAGGTGCCGTTCTTGATCTCGAACCGGTCGAGATTCTGGAACTTCACGCCTTCCCATGTCACGTCCGGCGGACACTCCACCTTGGCGCCCGCGCCCTTGACGACACCGTTGTCCATCATCATCGCCGACGACACGATCTTCCACGTGGAGCCCGGCGCCTGCGCGCCCATCATCGCCGTGTTGTAGCCGCCCGCCGGGCTGTTGGCGACGGCCCGGATCTCACCTGTGCTCGGCTTGATCGCGACCACGGATGCCTGGCTGTACTGCTTCACAGCCTTCTCCGCGCCCGCCTGCACATCCGCGTCCAGCGTGGTCTTCAGCGTGCCTTCCTTGCCCTTGGTCAGGGTCAGCAGGCTCTGATCGGCCACATTCTGGTCGCTCGACGCGACGACAAGCTCAATGCCCGCCGTCCCGCCCGCGTCCTTGCCGTACTTCTTGCGCAGCGCATCCAGAACGGGCCCGAGCGACGGGTACTTCTCCTTCGTCAGCTCCCGGTCCTTGCGGTCGACGGCCTTGATCGGCGGGGCCGACGCCTGCTCCGTCTTGAGCGTCGTGCCCTTCGTCAGCTTGGGATGCACAACAGTCGGCGACCAGGCGACGAGCGGCCTGCCGGTGGCCAGCCCGCGGACCACGGTCAGCTCGGAGGTGTACGACCAGGGCTTGCTCTGCCCCTCGTAGGACACCTGCGCCTTCACCGTGAACGGCACCTTGGCGCCGACGGCCTTCCCCCGCGTGATCACGGCCGCGGAGACATGCGCCTGTTCCCGGTATCCGGCGAGCAACGGCTCCGCCTCGGACGCGTTGTTGGTCAGCTGCGCGGCCTCGGACGCCTTACCGCTCGCCCACGCCGCCAGGAAGTCCTTCGCGGTCGTGTCGATCTCGTCCGCACTCGGCGGCCCGGACCTCTTGGTCTCGGACGCGGACTTGGTACCCGTCCCAGCGCCGCCGGTCAGCCCGCTGTACAGGTTGTATCCCCCGTAGCCGACGCCACCGGCGACGACCAGAAACACGCCGCCGACGACGGCGACCTTCGCTCCACTGCGCATTGCTGCGTTCCCCTCCCAGGAGCGCGGCTCTTGAACATGTTCAAGAGCGGCATCGCATGCACTCTACGGGACAGGAGTGACAGTCGTCGCGGCTGTTACGAGACCGCGACGATGGGGCGGGAACCGCCACGACCAAGCGGAATCAGTCCGGCTTTCGGCGTGCGGCGGCCAGGCAGGGGCGACAGTCACCTGGTTCCGGCGAGCGGAAGGCCCGGTCGCAGCTGTCGCAGTTCTGGAGCGGGTGCTGTTGGGCACGTGCGCGGAACGGGGGTGGCGATGGAAGTCGGACGGTGAGCCGGTGGGCGAGGAGGCGCACACCGTCGGGAGGGAGATCGGAGGTCAGGGCGTGCCGTACCGCGGCGGGGCTGACGTCGCGCTCCAGCCATGCGGCGACCCCTGGTGCCAGGCGGTCCGCGTCCCGTGCGGAGAGCAGCAGGCGCGGGTCCTGGTGGTGAAGTCCTGCGAGGAGGTCGGTGGCGGACTGGAGGAGGGACGGGGCGGGGGAGGCGGGCTGCGGTACGTGCAGGGGCGCGGGTTTGCGGCGTGGTGCGAGGCGGGCGGACGAGGGCGCCGGTACGGCGGTACGCGCCGGGCCGGGCGGGCAGGGCCGGTCGGGCGGGCGCCGGTCGGCCGGCTTGCTGGGGTGCGGGTGTCGATCGGCAGCGGGCTGGTTGCAGGAGACGGTGCGGGTGACGATCCGACCGCCGGGAACGCGCTCGCGCACGCGCCGCAGATAGCCATGGGCCTCCAACTCGCGCAGAGCGCCGGAGATGCGGTCCGCGCCCTCGGGAAAGCGGGCGGCCAGGGTCTTGATGTCCACGCGGGCACCGGTCGGCAGGGACTGGATGTGCACGGACAGTCCGATCGCCAGTAAGGACAGTTCGGAGTGCTGGGCGAGGTGGTTGCCGATGACCGTGAAGCGGGTGGTGTGGCGGGTGTTGGCATGGGTGACGCCGTACGGGTGCCGCTCGCGCTGCTCGGGGAGGGCGCCGGGTGGCGTGTCGGCAAGGGCGGACGGGGCGTGCGAAGGCACGCTAGGGTGCTGCGTATCCATCAGGAAGGGCCTAACTTCCTCGGTGGTCAGGCCCTCGCATTGGGATTGCCGTCCCGGCGGGGGCCGTCGCATATCTGCTGTCTGCGGTTGTGTGTCGCGGTGAGCCTAGAACACGTAACCCCGCTCCTTGCCAGTCCAGTTGGCGATGTTCACCCGTGGGAGTGAGACCGCCCGGCGGGCGGGAGGGGTGGGGCTTGGCGGGGTTCTTTCTTCTCTTCCGTTCCTTGGGAAAGACCGCGCGAGCGCCCGGAACACGGGTGTCCGTGCTCCGGTGCGAGGTCCAGCTCGGCCCACACCGTCTTGCGGGGGACGGGCCCCGGTGTGACGCCCCAGCGGTCGGCGAGCGCCTCGACGAGCAGCAGCCCGCGCCCCGACTCGCAGTCCGGGGAAGGAGGTTGGTGGTGAGGGCGGGGGAGGCGGTCTCCGCGCGTATCGGTCACCTCGATCCGGAGCGTGCGGTCGTCCTCCGTTGCGCGGAGGGCGAGGAGGAATTCACGGCCGGGCAGCCGGCCGTGCGTGGCCGCGTTGGCAGCGAGCTCGGCGACGAGGTGCTCGGCGTTCGCGACAACCCCGTGCGGCAGATCCCAGTCGCTCAGGTGCGCACCGGTGAGCAGGCGGGCGAGACGGGCGCCACGTGGCGTGGGGGACAGGACCACGGTGAAGTGATGTGCGGGGGCACCGAGTTGGGTGATCTTCTGGTTCACGTCACTCAGCGTGGCGGGCCGAGCCTAGGCTGACCAGTGACGACTCCGATGCGTACGGTGACTGTCGGGAGCTTGTCCGGCGCTGTCCGGGCTGTCCGGAGAGGGCGTACGGGTAGGGGGCGTCCGGATACGGCGGTACGGGCGGAGGTGGCAGGGTGCGGGTGGAAGCGGACGGCACGGAGCGGCCCGGGGGCGAAGCGGACGAGCCCGGTTGGGAGGTCGACCCGGACGACGAGTCGGGCGCGGCGGTCGTCGCGACGGTAGGGCGCCAGTTGAGGCTGCGGCGTGAGGCGGCGGGGATGCGGGCGGCCGAGTTCGGGGTCGCGATCGGGTACGGGGAGGACCTGGTCTACAAGGTCGAGGCGGGCAAGCGGATTCCGCGCCAGGAGTATTTGGACAGGGCGGACGAGGTGTTGGGGGCGGGCGGACTGATCGCCGCGATGAAGAAGGACGTGGCGGAGGTCCGGTACCCGAAGAAAATCCGGGACTTGGCGCGGATGGAGGCGCGGGCGGTCGAGATCGGGGTGTACGAGAGCAATAGCGTCAACGGGCTTCTGCAGACACCGGAGCACGCCCGAGCCCTTTTCGAGACGCGGCAGCCGGCGTACTCGCAGGACGAGGTGGAGCGTATGGTGGCCGCCCGCGTCGCACGGCAGTCGATCTTCGAGCGATCGCCCGCTCCAGCACTCAGCTTCGTCCAGGAAGAGGCGGCGCTGCGCCGTCCCGTCGGAGGCACAATGGTGTGGCGTCAGCAGCTCGAACGTCTGCTTGAGGTTGGTCGTTTGCGCAACGTCTCGCTTCAGGTGATGCCGATCCACGGCGAGGCCCACCCGGGGCTGGACGGCAGGATCGAGGTGCTGAAGTTCGGGGACGGCACCGCAGTGGGGCGCTCCGACGGTGCGTTCAACGGCCGCCCGACGTCCGATCCAAAGCAGCTTCGGATCCTTGAACTGCGCTATGGCACCATCCGGGCTCAGGCTCTCACGCCGGGAGAGTCGCTGGCCTTCATCGAGCGAGTGCTGGGAGAAACATGATCCGCAAGACCTCTGCCGGGGATGCTGCCAGTCTGGATTGGTTCAAGAGCAGCTACAGCAGCGGCACTGAAGGCGACTCGTGTGTTGAGGTCGCGACTTCGACCGGCACGGTGCACGTTCGCGACTCCAAGAACCTCCAAGGCCCCCGGCTCGCAGTCACGTCCGCTGCGTGGTCGGACTTCGTGTCGTACGCCTCCGGAAGCAGCTGACGTCGCAACTGCCCACGCCTCGTTCACGGTTGAACCCGAATAGCCCGTCACGATCACGTCCGCGGTGCGGCATCACGTGCCGAGGCAAGCACAGCCGCGGTGGTACGAGCCGGTGCTGGCCGTGTGGACCTCATCGACATCAGCGGTTGGGATCCGAGCGACCACGACGAGTACACGTTCCGGATCGGCCGGGGTCCGCCCCACGATCTCAGCCTCAGCCTGTTCGTCGAGGCTGGCCCGCACAAGTGAGTTGAAGACGTGGTCAGCATCGTCAGTTGTGTAGCCGTCGGCCCATATGTGGACAACCCTGCCGGTACTCAGACGGATGTGCCAGAGCGAGGGAACGTCCAAGAGCTGCACCACGCCAGGCTAACGCGCGGCAGCAACCCAGATCGTGGGCCGCACCTTGACCACGCCCAGCCGAAGAAGTCGTGGTACCAGCTGGGAGGTACGGGCCGGACGGCCACGTCGTAGCCGTCGAGAAACGTCTCCCCGGCGCTGGTCGGGCTCGAGTGGGTTGCCGTCCCGTACAGGAAATCAGGCCCAGTCTGCTGAGGGTTGGGCAACGTCCCAACCGCCCTTGTGGCTCCCGGGCGCGTACCCGTCCGCCCCGGGCGGCAGCGCGTCAATGCAGGCGGCTGAGCAGGCACTGACCAGAAGAGGTAGCACGTCAGTCGCGACCCGTCTGGATATCCAGACCTGGTGAAGCTCATTGCCGTCCATCGGGCGGTCGCAAACGCTGCACGTGCTGATGGCAGTCACGCCCCACTTCTTGGGGTCGAGCGCATCACGGCTGCTGTGCGGGCCGGAGTCTCCCACCGTCCGCAGCCGTGGGAAGGGCGGACGCAGCTTGGAGTTGCCGAACAGCGACCGGGTGCTGACCGTGCTCCTCGCAAGCTTGGTGCACCGGGTGATCTCGTACGGGAACCAGTGCAGCCGATGCGAGGTGTACGGAGTGAACTCCTCCAAGCTGGTCATCAGCCCGATCTCTGGCGGAAGCCGCACCAGGTTGCTGCCGTAGAGCCTCAAGTGCTTCACGGCGCTCAGTCGTCCAATACTCCGGGGCAGCGTGATGACGTCCCGCCGCTCCTGCGGACTGAGCTCCACAAGCGGGTTGAACTCTTCCCTGCCGTCCCCGACGGCCTCGTCGACGAGCGCGAGCAGATGCTGCCAGCCTGCCGACGACGTGTCCTGCTGCTCCGCGTGGAAACCGACCCGGGCCCGCGGGTGCGCCTTGTACTGATCGAAACAGGTGCAGGACTCCCGTTGGATTGGACGTCCGTCCGGCCCGATCCACTCGGGCCAGCGGTTCGCGATCAGAGCGGGCTCGGGCTCGGCATCCATGAGGCAAAGATATGAATCAGGCAGGAGGCTCGCACTGGATTTCGGTATCAACCAGTGAGCGCATCTTGGCGGCTTCGGTGCTCAGACCACGCGCAGGCTGCGGTGATCAGAGGTGCGCGATGCGGTGCCGGATCGGCTTCCCCCCGGCTCATCCAGACAGCGCAGATCGCATCGGCGACGGCGAACACGCCGACCGCGACAAGGCCACCGTCGGGCGGAACCGCGGACGTCGCCGCCGTGGGCCCGTTCGACTGAGCTAGCCGTGCTCGGGTTCGTCGTGGATGGTCAATGCTCCGGCGAGGTCCAGGTCGGCGACAGTGCCGTGTGCCCCGGCGCGGACGAGCAGCACTGCGCCGAGCGCGGTGCTCCAGAACGTCCTGGCCTCCACGTCGAGCGGTCGACGGGCCCTCCAGCCGCGAGCGTCCATGAGCTGGCTCACGAAGCGCTCGGATTGCCGGAAGAGCAACTGGAGGTGCCGGTCGACCACCGGGGCGAGTTCGGGCTTGGAGATCCCGGCTGCGAGTGCTCGCGCGACCGATGGGAGCGAGGGCATGGCCAGTACGGCGCGGGCGATGTTGCGCCGAAATGTCGCCGCATCGAGGGCTTGGCGACCGATGCGCTCCATCCGTCGGGCGTCGTGCAGCAAGCCGAGAAAGGCGGCGTGCACGAGCAGCGAGTCCTTGGAGCCGAAGTAGTAGGTGACTTGATTGGGGAAGACGCCTGCCGCGTTCGCGATCTCCGCGACGCTCACCTCAGTGCCGGGCCGCTCCTTGCAGAGCCGTGCAGTTACCTCAATCAGCCGGCGCCTCGTCGCGCGACCGCGGTCACGCGACCGAGCCGACGTTGATCGAGCTTCGGTTCGCTTCTTCTCCACACCCAAATTGTATGTGATACAACAAGGCTTCGTTCACTTGTATCGCATACAAGAAAGATTGAAGGGCATGCACCGGACTGAAGTCGTTGTGACCGGACTCGGCGCGATCACACCACTCGGTGGAGACGTGGAGTCCACCTGGAAAGCCCTGCTTGCCGGCGAGTCCGGCATCCGCGGCGGCGTCCTTCGTGGCCACGAGGATGCCGGCCTTCCCGACACCGTCGCGGGGACGATGGCGATCGACCCCGCCGAGTCGCTGCTGCCGGTGCAGGCCAGGCGGCTCGACCGCTCGCAGCAGGCAGCCCTCACCGCAGCGGCCGAAGCCTGGGCCGATGCCGGTGCCCCGCGGGTGGACCCTGACCGGCTTGCATCAGTCATCGGCACGGGCATCGGGGGCATACGGACGCTGCTGAAGGAAGACGACGTACTGGAGGCGGCCGGGACGCGGCGCGTCTCGCCACGTACGGTCCCGATGCTCATGCCCAATGCGGCGGCGGCGCTGATCAGTATTGAATACGGCGCACGGGCCGGGGTCTACACACCCGTCTCGGCGTGCTCTTCCGGTGCCGAGGCGATTGCCCTGGGCGCCAGGCTCATCCGTGCCGGCGAGGCGGACGTGGTCATCGCGGGCGGGACCGAGGCAGCGATCACCCCGATCACCGTCGCCGGCTTCGCCCAGGCACAGGCACTGTCGCGGCACACCGCCGAACCCGCCTCAGCGTCCCGGCCGTTCGCCGCGGACCGCAGCGGATTCGTCCTCAGTGAAGGCGCCGCTGTCATGGTGCTCGAAAGCGCCGAGCACGCCAGCGCCCGAGGCGCGCGCGTCCACGCGGTACTCGCGAGCGCCGGCATCGCCGCCGACGCTCACCACATCACGGCACCCGCTCCCGACGGCTCCGGTCAGATCTCGGCCATGCGGAAGGCCCTCACGCAAGCCGGCTTGGCTCCCGAGCAGATCAGCCACATCAACGCCCACGCCACCGGAACTCCGGTCGGCGACGTCGCCGAGGCACACGCGATCAGGGAGGTCTTCGGCCGCGCCACCGTGACAGCCCCCAAAGCGGCACTCGGTCATCTCTTTGGCGCGGCCGGTGCGATCGAGGCGCTCATCGCCGTCCTCAGTGTGGAGCACGGCGTCATCCCGCCGACCCGCAACCTCACCGCGGCCGGCGTCGGGCCTGACATCGATCTCGATGTCGTCGCAGAGCGACGAGACGTCCCCCAGGAGGCCGTGCTCAGCAATTCCTTCGGCTTCGGCGGACAGAACGTCGCACTCATCGTCACCGGCGCACGGCACCACGCGTCTCGTACGGACTCGACGACACCATGACCCACGCGAACGCACCATCGTCCGTGGAGGGGCGCCGCCGGTCGCGGCTCGGGCGTACAGCTAGGCGTCTTGACGGCAGTCACCCGTCCTCGATCCGCCATCCGGCGATACCTCAAGGCAACTGGTCGTCCAGGTCTGAGACCCGCTCGGTCATTGCGATGACCATAAGGTGGCCTGCTCGATGAGCAGTTCAAGCACTCCCGGCGCTGCGCTGTGCATCACGTCGTACAGGTACGCATCCAGATCGCCCGCGCGGTCCGGCAAGGCCAACTCCGCCGTAAGCGGCACACCTTCAGTCTTGCACCGGCCCGGCGGCAGGCCGACCTTCTCCGGATGCACGCACGCGGGAACGCCTGCGGCTGTGTATCGGTGGCCGTCGGAGGGATCGAAGGGGCACTCGCCGGACGGGCGCTCGAACGCGTCGAACTCACCCAGCGGGAAGCGGCGAGAGGGGCAGATACCGCACGCCGGATGCTCGCCGCCGCCGACGAAGGCCTCCTCCATGGCACGCAGCGTAGTGGCCCGACGACACCTTTTTGGGGCCCGCAACGACCAGGGACTACCCACAACGACAACGGCGGGTGCAGCACCACCGGTGCCCCACCCGCCGTCGCCCCCGCTGGACCGTCGCTAGACCCAGGTGTCCAGCCACATCCTGTTCCGCCACTCCTCCACCGGAATCGGAATCCCCGTGTACAGCGGATAGAAGTAAATAAAGTTCCAGATGATCAGCAGCACCAGCACCCCCGCGCCGATCGCCCCGAGCGCCCGCCTCCGTTCGTCCGAGCCCGGTGGCCCCAGCATCGCGCCCAGCATCATCGCGACCGCCAGGCACAGGAACGGCACGAACACCACCGCGTAGAACAGGAAGATCGTGCGCTCCTGGTAGAAGAACCAGGGCACCCACCCGGCCGCGATGCCGCAGGCGATCGCGCCCGCGCGCCAGTCGCGGCGGAACAGCCAGCGCCACAGGATGTAGCAGATCGCGAAGCAGGCCGCCCACCACAGCAGCGGTGTGCCGAGCGCCAGCACCTCGCTCGCGCACTTGTCCCCGGCGTCGACCGGGCAGCCTCCCGTGCCCGCCTTCGGGTCCTCGTAGTAGTACGAGACCGGGCGGCCCAGCACGATCCAGCTCCACGGGTTCGACTGGTAGGTGTGGCCGGAGGTCAGATGGACGTGGAACTCGTAGACCTCGTTCTCGTAGTGCCACAGGCTGCGCAGCCAGTCCGGCAGCCAGGTCCAGTTGCCGCCCTTGCCGTCCTTCTGGGCCCAGTCCCTGAAGTAGCCCTTGTCGGTGACGATCCAGCCGGTCCATGAGGCGATGTACGTGGCGATCGCGACCGGCACCGTGGAGACGAAGGCCGGTACGACGTCCTTCCGGAGCACCGCCTTGTGCGGCTGCACCGCGCCCGCTGTGCGGCGGGCGCCGACGTCCCAGAGGACCGTCATCAGGCAGAACGCCACCATCACATAGAGGCCGTTCCACTTGGTGCCCGCGGCCAGGCCCAGCATCAGGCCGGCCGTCAGCCGCCAGGGCCGCCAGCCCAGACGCAGCGTCTCCGCGATGGTGGCGTCCGGCCGCAGGACACCGTCCTCGTCGGTCGGGAGCGCTGCCGCAAGTTTTCTGCGCGCCCAGTCCCGGTCGATGACCAGACACCCGAAGGCCGCGAGCACGAAGAACATCAGCACCTGGTCGAGCAGCGCCGTGCGGCTCATGACGAAGTGCAGGCCGTCGAAGGTGAGCAGCGTGCCCGCGAGGCAGCCCAGGAACGTCGAGCGGAACAGTCTCCTGCCGATCCGGCAGAGCATCAGTACCGACAGCGTGCCGAGCACGAAGACCATGAACCGCCAGCCGAACGGCGTGAACCCGTAGAAGTGCTCGCCGAGGCCGATGACCCACTTGCCGACCGGCGGATGCACCACATAGCCGGGGTCGGTGGGGACCGGGACGCTGGAGGGATCGATCAGGATCCGCTTGTCGACGTCCTTCGGCCAGCTCCCCTCGTACCCCTGATTGATCAGGGCCCAGGCGTCCTTGGCGTAGTAGGTCTCGTCGAATATGACGGCGTCCGGCTTGCCGAGGTGCCACAGCCGTAGCCCCCCGGCGACGCTCGCCACCAGCAGCGGCCCGCCCCAGGCCGCCCAGCGCAGCAGCCACTCCGCAATCACCGGGGGGATGCCGAACACCTGCCACACCCGCTCGGAGGGGCGGGTGTAGGGCGGCACCAGGCGGTCGCGCAGCCCGATCACGGGCCGGGGCGCGTAGCCGAATCTGCGCAGTCGCTGCTGCCAGCCCGGCGGCTGCTGATCGGCGTCCTTGCCCTGCAGGGTCTGTGGCGCGGTACTGGTCACCGCGCCATCGTAGGGAACGCGGCTGTGCGAGTCGTGCGACCGGTCCTGCGAGGATGGCCTGTGTGACAGGAACGCTGGTACTCGCAGGGACGCCCATCGGCGATGTCGCGGACGCGCCGCCGCGACTCGCCGCCGAGCTGGAGGGCGCCGACATCGTGGCCGCCGAGGACACCCGGCGGCTGCGCCGGCTCACCCAGGCGCTCGGTGTGCACACCCGGGGCCGGGTCGTGTCGTACTTCGAGGGAAATGAGACCGCCCGTACGCCGGAGCTGGTCGAGGCGCTGGCCGGCGGCGCCCGGGTGCTGCTGGTCACCGACGCCGGAATGCCGTCCGTCTCCGACCCCGGCTACCGGCTTGTCGCCGCGGCCGTCGAGAAGGACATCAAGGTCACGGCGGTGCCGGGGCCGTCCGCCGTGCTGACCGCGCTCGCCCTGTCCGGGCTGCCCGTGGACCGTTTCTGCTTCGAGGGCTTTCTGCCGCGCAAGGCGGGCGAGCGTCTCGGCAGGCTGCGCGAGGTCGCGGACGAGCGGCGGACCCTGGTGTATTTCGAGGCGCCGCACCGGCTCGACGACACCCTCGCCGCGATGGCCGAGGTCTTCGGCGCCGAGCGCCGGGCCGCGGTGTGCCGCGAGCTGACGAAGACGTACGAGGAGGTCAAGCGCGGCGGTCTCGGCGAGCTCGCGGCGTGGGCCGCCGAAGGCGTACGCGGTGAGATCACCGTTGTCGTCGAGGGCGCGGCCGAGACCGGGCCCGGTGAGCTGGACCCCGCCGAGCTGGTGCGCAGGGTGCGGGTGCGCGAGGAGGCGGGGGAGCGGCGCAAGGAGGCCATTGCCGCGGTCGCCGCAGAGGCCGGGCTTCCCAAACGAGAGGTGTTCGATGCCGTCGTCGCGGCAAAGAACGCGGATCGGCCGGTCCCCGCGGACAGTAAAGGACTATCGTAAAAAGCAAAGCGCAGACCGTGTCCTGAGCGTTTCTGCATGGGAAGGCCAAAGACCACACCATTAATCGACAGGCGCTGATGCGCTCCCGCTCGAATGGGCGTCCACTGGTCGGTGGAGAGGAGCTGGCATGAGTGAGATCACAGGCGCCGCCAAGGTTCACGAGGCATACGCCTTCGCTTGCATGCGCTGCGGGCACGGCTGGGAAGAGTCGTACGAGATAGAGCACCACGTCGACACATCCGGGCACGAATTCGTCATCTACAAGGCCGGCGGTCTGCGGGTGCCGTCACCGCTCTCGAGCCCGAGCTGCCCGACCTGTGGGGGACATGTCGTACGGATCATGCGGTCGGGGCAGGTCTCCTCACTGCATGGACTGATGGCGCAGGCGGGGTCGATCGCAGGGCCGTGGCCGAGCGAGGGGCCGCGACAGCCCGAGCAGATCAAGAAGCCCGAGAAGACCGAAAAGCCGGAAAAGGTAGAGCCCGCGGAACCTGGACATCACTGGCACCTCTCCGATCTCCTGCACCCCTTCCACCGCAAATGAAGTCACGGGCGCGAGCCTCGTAGGATCGCGCCCATGAGTTCGAAGTCCGCACCACCGCCGCTGCCCGAACCGCTCCGGGTGGCGGTCGCCGATTCCCACACCCACCTGGACATGCAGGAGGGCACCGTCGAGGAGGCGCTGGCCAGGGCCTCCGCGGTGGGCGTGACCACGGTTGTGCAGGTGGGCTGCGACATCAAGGGCTCACGCTGGGCCGCGGAGACGGCAGCGGCCCACGACGGCGTGTGGGCCGCGGTCGCCCTGCATCCCAACGAGGCCCCGCGCATCGTGCAGGGGGATCCGGACGGCTGGTCCCGGCAGGGCGCGCGGGAGGCGGGCGGCGATGCCGCGCTCGACGACGCGCTCGCCGAGATCGACCGGCTGGCCGCCCTGGATCAGGTGCGAGCCGTCGGTGAGACGGGCCTCGACTACTTCCGTACCGGCCCCGAGGGCATGGCCGCCCAGGAGCGCTCGTTCCGCGCGCACATCGAGATCGCCAAACGGCACGGCAAGGCGCTGGTCATTCACGACCGCGAGGCGCACGCCGACGTACTGCGGATTCTTGCCGAGGAAGGCGCTCCCGAGCGCACCGTCTTCCACTGCTATTCCGGTGACGCGGAAATGGCACAAGTGTGCGCGGCCGCGGGCTACTTCATGTCCTTCGCCGGCAATGTGACCTTCAAGAACGCCCAGCCGCTGCGCGACGCACTCGCCGCTGCCCCGCAGGAACTCGTACTCGTCGAAACGGACGCGCCCTTTCTCACTCCGGCGCCGTACCGCGGACGGCCCAACGCGCCGTATCTCATTCCGGTCACGGTGCGGGCGATGGCGGCGGTGCGGGGCGTCGAGGAGGACACGCTGGCCGCGGCGATTTCGGCTAATACGGCCAACGCCTTTGATTACTGAGCGATAACAGAGGCCGGCGCGCGCGAAGGGCAGCGGCGCGACACTGCGTAGTCGAATCGCTTTGGAGAGTGACCACAGCTTCGATAGGGTCCCGGCCCGCAACGCCATCGGGCGGACCGGACCGGACCTACGGAGCGTCGTGAGCAATTCGCAGGGCAGTCATCGTGCCGCGGGGGCGGCAGGGCCGTACGAAGCGCCTGCGGGGTCGTACGGGACGACTCCGTCGTACGAGTGGCACGAGGGGTACGAGCCGTACGAGTCGGTCGCGGGGTTGGGCGGCCGTGCCGCCGCCAACCGGGTGGCAGTGTCGTACGAAACGCCCGCCTGGGCGTACGAGTGGCACGCAGCGCCGACCTTGGGGTACGAGTGGCAAGCGCCGACCTCGGCGCACGAGTGGCACGATGCGCCGACCTTGGCGTACGAGGGTCCTGAAGCGCCCACCTTGGCGTACGAGCCGTACCCGTCGGCGTACACCCCGACCGTGCCGGCGCTGCCGCGTCCGAGCCTTGTTCCCGACGGCCACACCCGGCCCGCCCCGTCCCCGGCGCCCGCGCCGGTGCGCGCGCCCGCTAACGTGCCCGTCCCCACCCCTGCGCCGGCCGCCGGTCGCGCCGAAGCCCGTCGCGCCGCTCGACGTCGCAGATCCGGCGGCAAGCCCGACGCCCTGCGTCGGCTCATCCCGCAGGCCCTCGTCGTCGCCTTCCTGGCCGGCGGTACCTCGGCGTTCGTCGCCAGCGACAAGGCGGTGCGGCTCACCGTCGACGGCGTGCCGCGCACCATGCACACCTTCGCGGACGATGTGAACGAGCTCCTGCGGGACGAGGGCCTGGCCGTCAGCGCGCACGACATCGTCGCCCCGGGCCCCGGCTCGGTCCTCGCCAGCGGTGACGAGGTCGTCGTCCGCTACGGCCGGCCCGTCACGCTCACCCTGGACGGCCGACCCCGCCGGGTGTGGACCACGGGGCGCACCGTCGACGAGGCGCTGCGACAGCTCGGGGTGCGGGCCGAGGGCGCGTATCTGTCCGCGTCCCGCTCCCAGGCGATCTCCCGCCGGGGCCTCGCACTCGACGTACGGACCGAACGCACCGTGACCTTCATGGCCGACGGGCGCGAGCACACGATCCGCACCAACGCGGCGACTCTGCGCGAGGCGTTGGACGAGGCCGGGATCGAGCTGCGCGACGAGGACACCACGTCCGTGCCGCCCGACAGCTTCCCGCGCGACGGTCAGACCGTCACCGTCATGCGCATCACACGCACCAGACAGGTGCGCGAGGAGCCGATCGGCTACGCGACCGAGAAGACCCGCGACAGCTCGCTCTTCGTCGGCACGGAGGTCGTCGTACGGCAGGGCAGAGCGGGCGCGCGCCGGGTCACGTACGCCCTGCGGACGGTCAACGGGGTGCGGCAGAAGCCGAACAAGATCGCCGAGACGGTGGTGCGGGAGCCGGTCACCGAGCGGGTGGTGGTGGGTACCAAGCCGCTGCCGACCTCTGTGGAGGGGGCGGACGGACTGAACTGGAGCGCCCTCGCGCACTGCGAGTCCGGCGGGCGTCCCGACGCGGTCGACCCGTCGGGGAACTACGGCGGGCTGTACCAGTTCGACACCGGGACCTGGCACTCGCTGGGCGGCAGCGGGCGGCCGCAGGACGCACCCGCGGCGGAACAGACGTACCGGGCGAAGAAGCTCTACGTGCAACGGGGGGCGAGTCCGTGGCCGCACTGCGGCCGTAGGCTGTATCGGTGAGCACCACTGAGCCCGACGCACTCCTCGGCCCCGCCGACATCCGTGAACTGGCCGCAGCGCTGGGCGTACGCCCCACCAAGCAGCGCGGCCAGAACTTCGTCATCGACGCCAACACCGTCCGCAGGATCGTGCGCACGGCCGAGGTACGCGGGGACGACGTGGTCGTCGAGGTCGGCCCGGGGCTCGGGTCGCTGACCCTGGCCCTGCTGGAGGCGGCGGACCGGGTCGTCGCGGTCGAGATCGACGATGTGCTGGCGGGGGCGCTGCCGTCCACGATTCTGGCCCGGCTGCCGGAGCGGGCCATGCACTTCTCGCTGGTCCACTCCGACGCGATGCTGGTGCAGGAGCTGCCGGGGCCCGAGCCGACGGCCCTGGTCGCGAACCTGCCGTACAACGTGGCCGTGCCGGTCCTGCTCCACATGCTGGACCGCTTCCCGACGATCGAGCGCACGCTGGTGATGGTGCAGGCGGAGGTCGCGGACCGGCTGGCGGCCTCGCCCGGCAACAAGGTCTACGGCGTCCCGTCGGTCAAGGCGAACTGGTACGCGGAGGTGAAGCGGGCCGGGTCCATCGGCCGCAATGTTTTCTGGCCCGCGCCGAATGTGGACTCGGGTCTGGTGTCGCTGGTGCGCAGGTCCGAGCCGGTGAAGACGACGGCCTCGAAGAAGGAGGTCTTCGCGGTGGTCGACGCGGCGTTCGCGCAGCGGCGCAAGACGCTGCGGGCGGCGCTGGCGGGGTGGGCGGGATCGCCCGCGGCGGCCGAGAAGGCGCTGGTGGCCGCGGGGATCTCGCCGCAGGCCCGGGGCGAGTCCCTCACGGTCGAAGAGTTCGCACGGATCGCGGAGGCCAAGGCGTGAGCGTGACGGTACGGGTGCCGGCGAAGGTGAACGTCCAGCTGGCGGTGGGGGGTGCGCGGGCCGACGGCTTCCACGACCTCGCCAACGTCTTCCTGGCGGTGTCCCTGTACGACGAGGTGACGGTGAGCCCCGCGTCGTCGCTGACGATCACCTGCGCGGGTCCGGACGCGGCGCAGGTACCGCTGGACCGTACGAACCTGGCGGCGCGGGCGGCGGAGCTCCTGGCGGCGCGGCACGGTCTGTCCCCCGACGTGCACATCCACATCGCCAAGGACATCCCGGTGGCGGGAGGCATGGCGGGCGGCAGCGCGGACGGAGCGGGTGCGCTGCTCGCGTGCGACGTGCTGTGGGGCCTGGGTTCGTCACGGTCCGAACTCCTCTCCATCTGTGCGGAGTTGGGCAGCGACGTCCCCTTCAGCCTGGTGGGGGGCGCGGCGCTGGGCACGGGCCGTGGCGAGATGCTCACCGAGCTCGAGGTGGGCGGCGACTTCCACTGGGTGTTCGCGGTGGCGGACGGCGGTCTGTCGACGCCGGCGGTGTACGGGGAGTTCGACCGCCTGAACGAGGGCGTTGCGGTCCCGGCCCCGGTCGCGTCCCCGGCCCTCCTCGACGCGCTGCGCACGGGCGACGCGACGGCCCTGGCGGGTGCGCTGGCGAACGACCTCCAGCCCGCGGCGCTTTCGCTGCGGCCTTCGCTGTCGGCGACGCTGGAGGCGGGGATGGCGGCGGGCGCGCTGGCGTCCCTGGTCTCGGGCTCGGGCCCGACGACGGCGTTCCTGACGAAGGACGAGGAGTCGGCGCGGTCGGTGGCGGACGCGCTGCTGGGCTCGGGCACCTGCCGCACGGCCCGCCCGGCGTCTTCCCCGGCACCCGGCGCGACCGTCCTGTAGGTACTCAGATCCCGGTTGAGTACGGGAGCGCTCACGCACCCCCTCGCCCCCGCGGCACCGTACCCCCATGGGATCAAGCGTTCGTGAGCTCGCCGCCGCCACACCCGGGACGCGGGACAGGTATGTCGACCTCCTGCGGGTCGCCTCGCTGGGGACCGTCGTGCTCGGGCACTGGCTGATGGCCGTCGTCACCGGCGACGGGGTCGGGAATCTCCTCGCCGTGGTGCCCGGGCTGCAACTGCTCACCTGGGTGCTGCAGATCATGCCCGTCTTCTTCTTCGTCGGCGGCTTCTCGCACGCCCTCTCCTACCGCGCCCTGCGCCGCAAGCAGCCCGACGGCTCGGTCTACTCCGCCTTTCTGCGGGCCCGCCTCCAGCGGCTCCTGCGGCCCACCGTGGTGTTCATCCTCGTGTGGGGCGCCGCCGCGCTGATCGTGCAACTCCTCGGCGGTGACGGCGGGTTGACCGGCGTCGCCATGCGGCTCGTCGCGCAGCCGCTCTGGTTCATCGGTATCTACCTCGCGATGGTCGCCTTCACCCCGCCGCTGCTGAAGCTCCATGAGCGCTACGGCTGGGGGGCCTTCGGCGCCCTCGTCGCGGGCGCCGTCCTCGTCGACGTGGCGCGCTTCGCCGGGCACGTGCCCTTCGTCGAGTTCCTGAACTTCGCCTTCGTCTGGCTCGCCGTCCACCAGCTCGGCTTCCTGCGCGCCGACGGCCGCATACGGATGCCCGCGGTCCTCGCCGCCGCCGGCCTGACCGGGGCCGCCGCGCTCGTCGCGTTCGGGCCGTACCCCCTGTCGATGGTCGGGATGCCCGGCGAGAAGGTCTCCAACATGGCCCCGCCCACCCTCGCGCTCCTGTGCCACGGGCTGTGGCTCGTCGGCGCGGTGGAGCTGCTCCGTGCGCCCGGCGCACGGCTCGCCGCCCGCCCGAAGGTCTGGCGCGGTGTCGTCGCGGCCAACGGGGTCGCCATGACCGCGTTCCTGTGGCACCTCACCGCGATGCTCGGGGTGTACGGCGCGATGCTCGCCCTCGACGTCACGCTGCCCGCGCCCGCCACCGCCGCGTGGTGGGCCCAGGCCCCGGTCCGTATCGCGGTGGCCGCGGCCCTCACCGCGGTGCTCGTCGCCGCCTTCCGCGGCTTCGAGCGCCCGGTCCAGGCGGCCCCGGCCACCGGATCGGGTCCCGTCGCCGCCCTCGGCATCACGCTCTGCCTGTTCGGCGTCCTCGGCCTGTCCATGGTCGGCTTCGGCGGCATGCTGGAGGGCCGGACCGCGATGCTCGTCGCCGTACGCGTCACGGCGCCCGCCGCCGTCGCCATGGCCCTGATCGGCTGGCTGATGGTGGAACGGGCGGGGCGCCGGACGCTGAAGCCGGTCGCCTCCTAGCGGGTGCCGGCTGCCCGCAGCCGTGCCACCCCGTGCCGCAGCCCTTGATCGACCGCCGCATGCTGTCGCATGCCCTGCGGCGATTAGGCTGGGACGTCGATCCACCCCCCGGTACAGGAGTGAAATGGCGACCAATCTGGTCAATGTCGAGGCAGTCAGCAAGGTGTACGGAACCCGTGCCCTGCTCGACGGAGTCTCCCTCGGCGTCTCCGAGGGGGATCGCATCGGCGTCGTCGGCCGCAACGGCGACGGCAAGACGACCCTCATCCGCATGCTCGCCAAGCTGGAGGAGCCCGACACCGGGCGGGTCACCCAGAGCGGTGGGCTGCGGCTCGGCGTGCTCACGCAGCACGACTCGCTCGACCCCGCCGCGACCGTCCGGCACGAGGTCATCGGCGACCTGGCCGACCACGAGTGGGCGGGCAACGCACGCATCCGCGACATCCTCACCGGGCTCTTCGGCGATCTGCACCTGCCCGGCTTCGAGCAGGGCCTGGACACCGTCATCGGTCCGCTCTCCGGTGGCGAACGCCGCCGTATCGCGCTCGCCAAGCTGCTCATCGCCGAGCAGGACCTGATCGTCCTCGACGAGCCCACCAACCACCTCGACGTGGAGGGCATCGCCTGGCTGGCCAAGCATCTCCAGGCGCGCCGCTCCGCGCTCGTCTGCGTCACCCACGACCGCTGGTTCCTCGACCAGGTCTGCACACGGATGTGGGACGTCCAGCGCGGCTCGGTGTACGAGTACGAGGGCGGCTACAGCGACTACGTCTTCGCGCGCGCCGAGCGCGAGCGCATCGCGGCCACCGAGGAGACCAAGCGGCAGAACCTGGTGCGCAAGGAGCTGGCCTGGCTGCGGCGCGGCGCCCCCGCCCGTACCTCCAAGCCGCGCTACCGCATCGAGGCCGCCAACGAGCTGATCGCCGATGTGCCGCCGCCCCGGGACACCAGCGAGCTGATGAAGTTCGCCGGCGCCCGCCTCGGCAAGACCGTCTTCGACCTGGAGAACGTGACGGTCCAGGCCGGACCCAAGGTGCTGCTGAAGCATCTGACCTGGCAGCTCGGTCCCGGCGACCGCGTCGGCCTGGTCGGCGTGAACGGCGCGGGCAAGACCTCTCTGCTGCGCGCGCTCGCCGATGCCGCCCGTACGCAGGGCGACTCGCAGCCCGCGGCCGGCCGGGTCGTCGTCGGCAAGACCGTCCGCCTCGCCTACCTCTCGCAGGAGGTCACCGAACTCGACCCGAATCTGCGGGTGCTGGAAGCCGTCCAGCGGGTGCGCGACCGCGTCGACCTCGGTAAGGGCCGGGAGATGACGGCGGGTCAGCTGTGCGAGCAGTTCGGCTTCACCAAGGAGAAGCAGTGGACGCCCGTCGGCGATCTGTCCGGCGGTGAGCGCCGCCGGCTCCAGCTGCTGCGGCTGCTCATGGACGAGCCGAACGTCCTCTTCCTCGACGAGCCCACCAACGACCTCGACATCGAGACCCTGACCCAGCTGGAGGACGTGCTCGACGGCTGGCCGGGCTCGATGGTCGTCATCTCCCACGACCGGTTCTTCATCGAGCGGACGACGGACAAGACGTTCGCGCTGCTGGGCGATGCGACCCTGCGGATGCTGCCGCGCGGCATCGACGAGTATCTGGAGCGCCGTCAGCGGATGCTTGAGACGGCTGCCCCGGCCGCCGTCGCGGCTCCCGTTCCCGCCGTCAAGGAGAAGTCGGCGGCCGATGTCCGCGCGGCGAAGAAGGAGTTGCAGAAGATCGAGCGGCAGCTCGACAAGCTCTCCGAGAAGGAGTCCAAGCTGCACGGCCAAATCGCCGACAACGCGACGGACTTCGAGAAGGTGGCGAAACTCGACGCGGAGCTCCGGGAACTGGCGGGCGAGCGCGAGGAGTTGGAACTGCGCTGGCTGGAGCTCGCCGAAGAGGCGTAGAGAAGCCGAAGAGGCGTAGAGAAATCGTGGAGATCCCGCCGGGCTCATCGGGCGGGCAGACCTCGAACCTCCGGGCGTAACAGCAGCATCACGGGCCGGTCCTCCCTTGGGAACAGGGGTGCACCGGCCCCTTGTTCGAGAGTGCTCGAGTGATAGAAAGAACTCCCGCTCGACTGACGTGAAACAGCGGTATCCATGTCCGAAACGCTCCTTTCCGGGTCGAGTGCTCGCCGGAATAGCGGGGGAGTCCGGCCGGGCAGCGGACCGTATGAAGGGGGAAGCGCTGATGACTCAGCCGCCCAGCCAGCAACCGCCGGGGGGCTTCGGAGCTCCGCAGGATCCTCAGCACGGGGTTCCTCAGCCGCCCGCGCAGCCGCCCCAGATGCCGCCCGCACCGCAGGGACCGCCGCAGACTCCGCCGCCCGCGGCCCCTCCCGGCGCGCCTGGCTACGGCTATCCGCAGCAGCAGCAGCAGCAGCCCGCCCAGCCCGGTTACGGCTACCCGCAGCAGGCCCCCGGCCAGCCGGGTCCGTACAACCAGCAGCCCGGCCCGTACAACCAGCAGCCGGGCCCGTACAACCAGCAGCCGGGGCCCTACGGCGGCTACCCGACGCAGCCGCAGTACCCGGGCGCGCCCACCCCGCCCGGCGGCGGTGGCGGCAACTTCATCACGAGCAAGCCCGGCATCATCATCGCCGCGGCCGTGGCCGGACTGCTGGTGATAGGCGGCGGCACCTACCTCGCGCTCAGCGGCGGTGACGACAAGAAGGACGACAAGCAGAACGTCGGCAAGAGCGACGACCCCAAGCCGACCGGCTCGCAGTCCGTCGACCAGGGTAACGGCAGCGGCACCGGCCGGGACGGGAACGACGACCTCAACGCCGGGCGCAAGCCGGGCGAGGCGAAGGTGCTGTTCCTGACGAAGAACGACGTCGACCTGCCGCGCAACGGCGCCGAGGTGTTCGGGCCGTGGACGGCCGGCGACATCGTGGCCAAGGGCATGTACAAGGAGGTCGTCGGCTACTCGGTCGCCGACGGCAAGAAGAAGTGGACCCTGCCGCTCGCTGCCCAGATCTGCTCGGCGCCGAGCCAGACCACGACCGACGGCAAGATCGTCGTGGGGATCAAGGACGGTCTCACGGAGAAGGCCAAGTGCCTTGTGCTCCAGCAGATCGATCTGAAGACCGGCAAGGCGGGCTGGAAGAAGTCGATCCCGGAGGGCAGCGGCTTCGCCGCACTCTCCGACTTCACCCTGTCGATCAGCGGCAACACCCTCGCGGCGGGTGGCTCCGGCAACTCCTACGGCTTCTCGATGACCGACGGCAGGCAGCTCTTCAAGGGCCCCACGGAAGGCTGCAAGCCGTTCGCCTTCGCCGGCGGCCCCAAGCTGTTCGCCGCGTCGAGCTGCCCCACCTCGGACTACGACAAGCCCAAGCAGCAGCTGTCGGAGGTCGACCCGGCCACGGGCAAGGCCAAGTGGACGTACAAGACTCCCGTCGGCTGGGAGATCGACAAGGTCTACTCGGCGAGCCCGCTCGTCGTCTCCATCACGCAGCGTGAGCCGAAGAAGTGGGCCATCATCGCGCTCAAGGACAACGGCACGCTGCGCTCGCAGATCGCCGGCGGCAAGGACAAGTTCGCGCCGCGCTGCGGCGGTGCGTTCGTGGTCTTCGGCCACAACCTCGAAGGCTGCACCGGTGTCGCCGCCGACGCCTCGAACTTCTACATGGCGACCGAGACCGCCTACGGCACGGCCAACGAGGTCGTCGCCTTCAGCCTGGACACCGGCAAGGAGAAGTGGCGTTCGCCCGCCGGCGGCGAGCGCAAGATGACGCCGCTGCGCATGGAGGGCGGGAACGTCCTCGTCTACATGGATGCGAAGTACGACGCGGGCGGCGCGGTCGCCGCGATCGCTCCGACGGGTGGCGCGCCGAAGGTGCTGCTCCAGCACCCGGCCTCGACCGCCGAGATCGAGAGCTCCTTCTTCTCCTCGCACATGGTGTACGCGGACGGCCGGTTCTTCCTCGCCAGCGGCCGCGTCAGTGCCAGCAATGACGCGGAGGAGAAGGAGACGAAGACCATGATGGCCTTCGGCAAGTGACCGCGCACTGACCGCGCACCCAGTGCGTACTGAGCGCGCACTGAGGCATTCCGCCCCAACTCCCTTTCGCCAGCATCCTTTCGAGGTACGTACGCCATGACGCAGCCGCCCCCGCCGCCCAACCAGCCCCCGCAGGGAGGCGGGTTCGGCGCGCCCCAGGATCCTCCGCCAGGAGGCTTCGGAGCCCCGACGCCGCCCCCGCAGGACCCTTCGTACGGCTATCCGCAGACGCCGCCGCCCGCCCAGCCTCCGCAGACGCCGCCGGGTCAGCCCGGCTACGGCTACCCGCAGACGCCGCCGGGGCAGCCCGGTTACGGCTACCCGCAGGCTCCGGGCCAGGAGCCGGGCTACGGCTATCCGCAGACGCCGCCCGGACAGCCGGGGCAGCCCGGTCAGCCGCCGGGACACCCGGGCTTCGGCTACCCGACGCAGCCCATGCAGCCGCAGTACCTGCCGCCCCAGCCCGGCGGCAGCGGCGGCAAGAAGCTGAGCACGCAGATGCAGATCATCATCGCGGCGTCCCTCGCCGTGGTGCTGATCGTCGGCGGCGGCATCTGGTTCGCCTCCTCCAACGGCGGCGACGGCAAGAAGGACGAGAGCAAGAGCAGTTCGGGCGGCGGATCCGAGGGCTCCACCGGCGGGGACAAGAACGGCGGCAAGGCCGCCGACGGCCCCGGCAAGGAGAAGGCGCCCGCGAACATCCACTCCAAGGTGGCCTTCCAGCTGCCGGAGCCCGCGCGCACCGACATCACCAGCGTCAAGGGCTCCTGGGTCACGGACAAGGCCTACGTCAAGCCCGGCATCAACTCCCTCGTCGGCTACGACGCGGCCAAGGGCACCCCGCTGTGGACTCTCCCGCTCCCGGGTCAGATCTGCGCGGCCTCCCGCCATGTCTCCGAGGACAACAAGGCCGCGATCGTCTTCGAGGCCGCCAAGCGGCTCCCGCCGAAGAACTACCAGAGGTGCACCGAGGTCGGCGTCGTCGACCTGGGCACCGGCAAGCTGCTGTGGAGCAAGTCCGTCAAGGGCGACAAGTCCGGTGACGAAAAGGCTGCCTTCACCGAGATCACCCAGAGCGGCACCACGGTCGCCGCGGGCGGCACCGACGGCGGCGCGGCCTTCGATCTCAATACCGGCGCGGTCCGCTGGAAGCCCACGGTCAACGCCGAGGGCTGCTACGACATGGGGTACGGCGGCGGTCCGGCGCTCGTCGCGGCCCGCAGGTGCGGTACGTACGACAACCCGCAGGTCATCATCCAGGGCCTGAACCCGGCCAACGGCACCCCGGCGTTCTCGTACAAGCTGCCGGCCGGCGTCGGCTACGCGAGCATTGTCTCCACCAAGCCGCTGGTCGTCGCCGCCGACGTCGGCGACACCGGCTCCGGCGGTATCTCGGACTTCTTCTCGCTGGACGACAAGACCGGTGCGCTGAAGGCCAAGATCTCGGCCACGGGCGACAAGTTCCAGGCGCGCTGCGGGTCCACCGAGGTCGAGCAGTGCCAGAAGGTCGTCGTCGGAAACGGCCGGATCTATCTGCCGACCGCGGACCACGAGGGCTCCGGTGAGTTCGGCGACACCAACGAGATCGTCTCCTTCGACCTCGCCACCGGGAAGCCCACCAGCGACCGCGCGGACGCGGGCGACCGGTACACGATGTTCCCCATCCGTATGGACGGCGGCAACATCATCGCGTACAAGTGGCCCCCCTACGACAAGGGCGGCCAGGTCATCAGCATCGACGGCAGCACCTTCAAGCAGACGGTGCTCGTGGAGAACCCGGCCGACAAGGCGGTACGGGAGGCGGAGACCGCCTTCTCCACGGACTACGCCGAGTACCGCTATGCGAATGGCCGGTTGTACATCGGTGCGGTACTGATGAGCAAGCCGTCCTCCTCGTCGTTCGGGAAGAAGTACCTGGCTGTCGCGTTCAGCACGGCCGACTGACCTCGTCCTCGCAGCGTAACTCGGCCCATGGCCCGGCACATCTGATCTTCGATGTGCCGGGCCTCGGTCATAAGTAGCCCTGTTTGGCGAAGAATTCGGCACTCTGGGGGACTTCTGCCGAGTTAGGGGCGCGCGATGTCGAACAAGCGTGTAGCTTGCCGGGGCAGAGGGCCGGGGGGCCAGCACCAGCGGGGAATGGGGTTGCTCGATGGGCGTGCGGCTCATGGTGGTGGACGATCATCGACTGCTCGCCGAGGCGCTCGCCTCGGCCTTGAAGCTGCGCGGGCACCGGGTTCTCGCCGCGGCGGCACCCGCGGCCGGCGCGGCCGAGCTGGTGATCAGCAGGGCGCCCGAGGTGTGCCTGCTGGGCACGGCGACGCCCGCCGAACCGGGTGCGTTCGACCCGATCGTCAGGATCAAGCGGGAGCGGCCGCAGGTCGCCGTGGTGGTGCTCGGCCCGGTGCCGAGCCCGCGCGGGATAGCCGCGGCCTTCGCCGCCGGTGCCTCCGGCTATGTACGGCACGACGAGCGCATCGAGGGCGTCGAACGCGCCATGGTCAAGGCGCGGGCGGGCGAGGCGGTGGTGGCTCCGCAGCTGCTCCAGGGTGCGTTCGCCGAGCTGCTCAACCCGGCCGCGCAGCCGGACGACGAGGGCCAGCGGCTGCTCCAGCTGCTCACCCCGCGCGAGGTCGAGGTGCTGGTCCGGGTCGCCGAGGGTGAGGACACCCGGCTGATCGCGGCCGGTATGGGGATAGCGCCGAGCACGGCCCGTACGCATGTGCAGCGGGTGCTGATGAAGCTGGGGGTCGGCTCCCGGCTGGAGGCGGCGGCGCTGGCCGCCCGCACCGGGCTGCTCGACCGGGCGATCGTCTCGGCACCGCCCGGACCCGAAGCGCAGTAGCGACCACACAGCGTCGGACAGGGCGTGCGCCGTCGGGCGCAGCTTCGGCCCGCACACGTGGCTGCGCTGTTCGCGCGCCGTACGCCCCTGGTCAGGACCTCTCATCTCGGTGCCCGCAAGCGCTCTCTACGCTGCCGGGCCTGCCCATTGACGCCGCCTGTTGGCTTGTGATTTGTTGTGTGCGGTTCTGTTTGTTGGGAGGCTGAGGGAGCGCCATAGTGAAGAAGACGTCGACCCGGCTGGCCGACGGTCGTGAGCTGCTCTACTACGACTCCCACGACGACGCCGTACGCGACGCCGTCGACCGGCGCCCGCTCGATCCCATCGCCACCAGCTCCGAGATCCGCCACGACCCGCTGCTCGGTGACTCGGTCGCCATCGCCTCGCACCGCCAGGGCCGCACCTACCATCCACCGGCCGACGAATGCCCGCTCTGCCCCTCCCGGAACGGACGTCTCAGCGAGATCCCGGCCGCCGACTACGACGTCGCCGTCTTCGAGAACCGTTTCCCCTCGCTCGCCGGCGACTCCGGTCGCTGCGAGGTCGTCTGCTTCACTTCCGACCATGACGCCTCCTTCGCCGACCTCAGCGAGGAGCAGGCCGCGCTGGTCCTCGACGCCTGGACCGACCGCACCGCCGAACTCGCCGAACTCCCGCAGGTGGAGCAGGTCTTCTGCTTCGAGAACCGGGGCGCGGAGATCGGCGTGACGCTGGGGCATCCGCACGGCCAGATCTACGCGTACCCCTTCGTGACGCCGCGGACCTCGCTCATGCTGCGTTCGGCCGCCGAGCACCGGGCGCGGACCGGCCGCAATCTCTTCGACGACATCGTGGAGCAAGAGCGCCTGTCGGGCTCGCGTGTGGTGCTGGAGGGCGAGCACTGGGTCGCCTTCGTGCCGTACGCGGCGCACTGGCCGTACGAAGTGCATCTGTACCCGCGCCGGCGCGTGCCGGACCTGCGGGCGCTGGGCGACGCGGCACGCACAGAGTTCCCACAGATCTATCTGGAACTCTTGAGGCGCTTCGACCGGATCTTCGGGGAGGGCGAACCGCCGACGCCGTACATCGCGGCCTGGCACCAGGCGCCCTTCGAGGAGCCCGGCCGAGCCGACTTCGGGCTGCATCTCGAGCTTTTCACCATCCGCCGCACTTCCGGCAAGCTGAAGTTCCTGGCGGGTTCGGAGTCCGGTATGAGCGTGTTCATCAACGACGTGCCGCCGGAAACCGCGGCCGAGCGACTGCGAGAGGTAGCGAGTTCATGAGTGGGAAGTACCTGGTCACCGGCGGTGCGGGCTATGTCGGCAGCGTGGTCGCCCAGCATCTGCTGGAGGCGGGCCACCAGGTGACCGTCCTCGACAACCTCTCCACCGGCTTCCGGGAGGGCGTGCCCGCGGGCACGGACTTCATCGAGGGCGACATCCGCGACGCCGCCAAATGGCTGGACTCCACGTATGACGCGGTGCTGCACTTCGCCGCTTTCTCGCAGGTCGGCGAGTCCGTGCTGAAGCCCGAGAAGTACTGGGACAACAACGCCGGCGGGACGATGGCGCTGCTCGCGGCGATGCGTTCGTCGGGGGTGCGCACGCTGGTCTTCTCCTCCACCGCGGCGACATACGGCGAACCGGTCTCGACGCCGATCACCGAGTCCGACCCGACCGCGCCGACCAGCCCGTACGGCGCGTCGAAGCTGGCCGTCGACCACATGATCACGGGGGAGGCGGCGGCGCACGGCCTGGCGGCGGTGTCCCTGCGGTACTTCAACGTGGCGGGGGCGTACGGCAGCTGCGGCGAGCGCCACGACCCCGAGTCGCACCTCATTCCCCTGGTGCTCCAGGTCGCCCTGGGCAGGCGCGAGTCGATCTCTGTCTTCGGGGACGACTATCCGACGCCGGACGGGACCTGCGTACGGGACTACATCCATGTCGCGGACCTGGCTGAGGCGCATCTGCTGGCGCTGGACGCGGCGGTCGCGGGCGAGCATCTGATCTGCAACCTGGGCAACGGCAACGGCTTCTCGGTGCGTGAGGTCATCGAGACGGTCCGGGAGGTCACCGGGCATCCGGTCCCGGAGGTCGTGGCCGAGCGCCGGGGCGGCGACCCTGCGGTGCTCGTCGCGTCCGCCGCGACCGCGCGCGAGCGGCTCGGCTGGAACCCGTCCCGCGCGGATCTGGCCGGGATCGTGGCGGACGCCTGGGAGTTCGCCCGGGCGAGGGAGGGCGCTTCATGAGTGACGGAGTGTGGGCGGCACCGGGCCGGGTGAATCTGATCGGTGAACACACCGACTACAACGACGGCTTTGTGATGCCCTTCGCGCTGCCGCACACCACCGTCGCCACCGTCACCCGGCGAAACGACGGTGTGCTGCGGCTGCACTCGGCGGACGTCGCGGGCGGCGCGGTCGAACTGCGCCTCGACGATCTCGCGCCGGGCCACGGCCCCGGGGGCTGGACCGACTACCCGGCGGGCGTGGTCTGGGCGCTGCGGGACGCGGGCCATGCGGTGGGCGGGGCGGAGTTCCGCTACGAGTCGACGGTGCCGACGGGCGCGGGCCTCTCCTCCTCCGCGGCGCTGGAGGTCGTCACCGCGCTGGCGCTGAACGATCTGTACGAACTGGGCCTTCAACGCCCGCGGATGGCGCGGCTGTGCCGGCGCGCCGAGAACGTGTACGTCGGTGCGCCCACGGGGATCATGGACCAGACGGCGTCGGCGTGCTGCACCGAGGGCCATGCACTGCACCTGGACACACGGGACCTCGGTCAGCGCCAGATCCCCTTCGACCTGGCGGCGCGCGGCCTCGAACTGCTGGTGGTCGACACCCGCGTCAAGCACGCGCACAGCGACGGGGAGTACGGCAAGCGCCGCGCGGGCTGCGAGTCGGCTGCCGCCGCACTGGGCGTCCCGGCGCTCCGGGACATCCCGTACGAGGGACTTCCCGCGGCCCTCGACCGGCTGCCCGACCCGGAGCTGAGGCCCCTGGCCAGGCACATCGTGACCGAGAACCACCGCGTCGAGCGAGTGATCGCCCTCCTGGAGGCGGGCGAGGTCCACGCGATCGGCCCGGTCCTGACCGAGGGCCACGCATCCCTGCGGGACGACTTCGGGGTCTCCTGCCCGGAGCTGGACCTGGCGGTCGACACGGCGCTGGAGGCGGGGGCGCTGGGGGCGAGGATGACGGGTGGCGGGTTCGGCGGCTCGGCGATCGTCCTGACGGACTCCTCGCAGTCCGCGACGGTACGCAAGTGTCTGTCGGAGTCGTTCGCGTCGGCGGGCCACAAGGCCCCGCGGATCTTCCCGGCGACCCCTTCGCGAGGCGCTGCGCGCGTGTCCTGAGGGAGAATTTCGGGCCGTTCCTCGAGCAGCCTGCGACGATCTTTGTCGACTTCTGCCTCAATACGAAACATCTGGCACACCGTAAACAGCCTGGCCAATCAGTTCTGCAAATAGGCTTCCGCTCCAGCCCCCCAGCCGTACTCTGATGCTCAGCACCGGTGGGGGCCGGTGTTGATCAGGGGGCGAGACAGTCGGGTACGACGCCCGGGGCGGGGTATCAGTCACAGCACGGCGGCGGCCGAGCGACCGCTGTACTACCCCATCTCCCCGGGCGCCGTACCTGCGCCGGTCCGTCCTCCGACACTGGGGGTGTCTGTGGTTCGTATCCGGGTCCTGGTCGTCGACGACCACCGAATCTTCGCCGAGTCGCTCGCTGCCGCTCTCGCGGCCGAGCCCGACGTCGACGTTGCGGCAGCCGGCAGCGGTCCCGCCGCGCTGCGGTGCCTGGAGCGGGCCGCCACCGAGGGGCGCAGGTTCGACGTCATGCTCGTCGACGCCGACCTCGGTGCGCAGGCGGTGCCCGGCGCCCGCGCCGTCGTCGCCCGTGCCGTGCCGGACAACGGCGAGGACGGTCTCGTCGACGGCATCTCGCTGGTCGCCGGCGTCCGTTCCGGCCAGAGCGCCGTCCGTACCGTCGTGCTCGCCGAGAAGGACGACCCGCGCCGCGCCGCCCTCGCGCTGCAGGCCGGTGCCTCGGGCTGGGTCGCCAAGGACTGTTCGCTGCAACGGCTGCTCGCGGTGATACGGGGAGTGCTGCGGGACGAGACGCACCTGCCGCCCGCCCTGCTCACCGGCGTACTGCGGGAGTTGACCGCGGCCCGCAAGCACCGCACCGAGAGCGAGCGGCTGGTGGAGTCGCTCACGCCGCGCGAGCGGGAGGTACTGCGCTGTATGGTCGCGGGCCTGGGGCGCAAAGCCGTGGCCGAGCGCCTGTTCCTGTCCCCGCACACCGTCCGCACGCATATGCAGAACGTTCTGGGGAAGCTGGGCGTCCACTCCACACTCGCGGCCGTCGCCCTCGCGCGCCGGGCCGGCGTCGGCCCGGTCGACCTAGCCGGGGATGTTGTCGAACGGGGCGGTCAACTGGCGTAGCAGGGCGGCCAGTTCCGCCCGTTGGGCCCGTGACAGCTCGGCGAGGATCGCGCGCTCCTGCGCGAGCAGCCCGGCGAGCGCCTGATCGGCGCGGTCCCGCCCCTCGGGGGTGAGGCGCACCAGCACCCCCCGGCGGTCGCTGGGGTCCGGAAGCCGTTCGACGAGGTCCTTCTTGGCCAGGCGGTCGATACGGTTGGTCATGGTGCCCGAGGTGACCAGCGTCTGGGTCAGCAGTTGGCCGGGCGAGAGCTGGTACGGAGCCCCGGCGCGGCGCAGCGAGGTCAGCACGTCGAACTCCCACGGCTCCAGATTGTGCTCGGAGAACGCGAGCCGGCGGGCCCGGTCGAGATGGCGGGCGAGCCGGGAGACACGGCTGAGCACCTCGAGCGGTTCCACGTCGAGGTCGGGGCGCTCACGGCGCCATGCTGCGACCAGTCGATCGACCTCGTCCTCCATGTCGATCAGTGTAGAGGGTCCCTCGACGTGAAGTCTCTTGACATCAAGATATATTCGGGCGCAGGCTTGGGCATGGTCGGGCCGGAACCTCGTTCCGCTTCGGCACACCGTTCCTGCAAGGGGGCTCGAACATGCATTCCGAACCAACCTGGGATCCACACCAGTACCTGCGCCACGCCGGTCACCGGACCCGGCCGTTCCTGGATCTTCTCAGCCGGATCCCGCGGCTGCCGAACGGGGACCGTCCCGCCCGAATCGCGGACATCGGCTGCGGACCCGGAAATGTCACCGCACTCCTCGCCGACCGCTGGCCCACCGCGCACATCACCGGCTTCGACCTGTCACCCGAAATGCTGGCCATTGCCGAGAAGGAGCACGCCGGAACCACAGCGGGCGGTGGCTGGCTGGACTTCAGGCTCGCCGACGCCGCGCACTGGACGCCCGACGAGCCGTACGACTTCATCGTCTCCAACGCCGCACTGCAATGGGTGCCCAATCACCCCGAGTCCTTCCCCATCTGGATCGAGGGCCTCGCCCCCGGCGGCACCTTCGCCTTCCAGGTCCCCGGCAACTTCACCTCACCCAGCCACGCCATCCTCGGCGAACTCTGCAAAACACCGCAGTGGCGCGGCCGCCTGGGCGACCACGGACACCGCTATGTGCACATACTCGAGCCGGCCGACTACCTCGGCCGGCTTGTCGACCTCGGCTGCGAGACGGACGCCTGGGAGACCACGTACCTCCAACTCCTGGGCGGTGAGGACCCGGTGCTCGACTGGGTCAAGGGCACGGCCCTGCGCCCGGTCCTCACCGAACTCGCGGACGATCCCGCCGCCACGAACGAATTCCTCGGCCAGTACCGCGACCTGCTCCGCAAGGCATATCCGCCCGGCCCGCACGGCACGGTCTTCCCGTTCCGCCGGATATTTGCCGTCGCGCGAAAGGGGTTCTGATGCTCGTCGCCGTCGACCATGTCCAACTGGCCGCACCTCCCGGATCGGAGGACGCGCTGCGCGCGTACTACACGGACGTGCTGGGCATGACGGAGATCCCCAAGCCCTCGGTCCTGGCCGCCCGCGGCGGCTGCTGGTTCGGGGCAGGGCTCGTCCAGCTCCATCTGGGCATCGACAGGGACTTCCTGCCGGCGAAGAAGGCGCACCCGGGGCTTCGGGTCACGGGCATCGAGGCGTACGCGGCACGGCTGGAGGAGCGCGGTGCGAAAGTGGTCTGGGACGACAACCTCCCCGGCCATCTCCGCTTCTACTCCGAGGATCCGGTGGGCAACCGGCTGGAGTTCCTGGAGCCCGTCGGCTGAGGTCAGCCGTACCAGGTGACCTTGCAGCTCGCAGCGCGTCCGGCGGGAGCCCGGGCATGGGGATCAGGGGCCCGTACGGGCCGTCGGGCTGCTCGTTCACAGAAGCGCCCCGCCGCCGGGTGACCGGCAACGGGGCGTTCTGGGACTTCGGTTCAGGTTCCGGATCAGTACAGGGAGCTGTAAATGTTCCAGCCGGTACCGAGCTTGGCCTTGGCGCCCAGTCCGCCGGTGCCGTTGGAGGTGTAGCGGTACAGCTCGCCCGCGGAGTTCGCGCCGAGCAGATCCGCCCGCCCGTTGCCGTCGAGGTCGCCGGGTACCGCCAGCTTGTTGTACGTGTTCCAGCCGGAGCCGATCAGCGACTTCGCCTTGAACGGCGCGGAGGCCACACCCGTGCCCGCGTACAGGTACAGGTTGCCGTCCGTGGCGCGGGCGAGCAGGTCGCTGCGGCCGTCGCCGTTGATGTCACCGGCGCCGACCAGCTTGTTGAACGTGTTCCAGCCGGAGCCGACCTTGATACGGGCGGCGAACGCCGTGCCCAGGCCGTTGCCGCGGTACAGATACAGCGCGCCGGAGCCGTCCCGCGCCAGCAGGTCGCCCTTGCCGTCGCCGTCGAGGTCGCCGGGGCCGGTGAGCAGGTTGTAGATGCCCCAGCCGCTGCCGATGGTCTGCGCATTGCCCGAGGTGTGGCTCAGGTTGTAGAGCGTGCCGTTGTAGAGCTCCAGCAGATCACCGAAGCCGTTGCTGTCGAGCGAGGAGGTGAAGGTGAGCTTCGCCCCCTTGAAGCCGCCGACCTCGCTCGCCTGGTCACGGGCGCTCAGCAGGCCGTTGTTCATCGAGTAGTACGTGAACAGCGTGCCGTTGGTGTCCAGGCCGAGGACCTCGTCCTTGCCCCAGTTCGGAATGTTGCCCGCCCCGGAGAACTGTGCGGCCGCGTTCCAGCCAGAACCGCCCTGGACCCGAGGAAGGAAAGCGCCCGTGCCCGTGGACTCGTACGTCCACAGCACGCCCGCGGGCGTACGGGCCACGAGGTCGCCGAGACCGTCGCCGCTCGTGTCGTCGAGGCTGAGGATCTGGTTGTAGCCGTTCCAGCCGGAGCCGACCTTGACCCGGGGCTTGAACGGGGACGAGGGGTCCGGGTTGCCCGAGTAGAAGTACAGATCTCCGCCCGGCGTACGGGCGAACAGGTCCGCGATGGCGTCGCCGTTCACGTCGTTCACGCCGACGATCTGGTCGTACGCGCCCCAGCCGGAGCCGATCTTGATCCTGGCGGCCATCGGGGCGGCCGCGCCCGGCGTGGTGCGGTACAGATACAGATCGCCCGACGGCGTGCGCGCGAGAATGTCGCCGCTGCCGTCACCGGTCAGGTCGCCGGGCGAGAAGACCTTGTTGTACGCCTGCCAGCCCGTGCCGGACCAGAAGATGCTCGCCCCGCTGACGGAGCTCGCGTACGCGTTGAGGCGGCCGTTCGCCGACAGGGTGAAGTGGACCGGGTTCGCCTGGAGGCCTCCGACCGAGAAGACGTCCTTGTAGGTCTCGTTGGGGTCCTGGTAGACGCCGGCGTCGAAGGGGTACTCGTACGCCCCGGCGCCGCTGTGCGGCGCCACATAGATCTTGCCGTTGACCGCACGGTAGACAAGGTCGCTGAAGCCGTCGCCGTCGATGTCGGCGCGCGTCTTGGCGACCGGGACGTCGTCCGCCTGCGCCGCGGCGCGCTGTGCGCCGGCCTTGGACGTGGGAGCGGGAAGTGTCAGCCTCGGCTGCTGGGCGGTGGGCCTGGTCTGCTCGACCCCGTGGTGCGGCGCCGGCGTGCCGTCGGCCGCGGCCGGGACGGCGAGCAGCATGCCCGCCGAGACGGCCAGGGCCGTGCAGGCCGCGATCCGGCGGGCACGTCTGAAACGCACACCGGCAAGGCGGCCGGGTTCCACAGAAGACAAAGGTCCCCCCCTGGGGAAAATGGTGGAACCGGGTGGAAGACGTTCGCTCTTGCTCTCTTTGAGTGGCGAACCGTTCCCCGGATGAGCCAGGATTCTACAACTGAGGAATCCGGGTCGGTAGACATGTCCGGGGCCGAGGGGGCATCAGTTCTTGCGGTGCCCTATCAGCCTCGGCTTCTGCTCCAAACCGTCAAGTCCATGCCATGCCAGGTTCACCAGATGGGCCGCGACCTCCGCCTTCTTCGGGCGGCGGGCGTCCACCCACCACTGGCCGGTCAGCGCCACCATGCCGACCAGCGCCTGCGCATACAGCGGGGCGAGCTTCTGGTCGAAGCCGCGGGCCTTGAACTCCAGGCCCAGAATGTCCTCGACCTGGGTGGCGATATCGCTGATCAGCGACGCGAAGGTGCCCGTCGACTGGGCGACCGGGGAGTCCCGCACCAGAATGCGGAAACCGTCCGTGTACGCCTCGATGTAGTCCAGCAGCGCGAACGCCGCCTGCTCAAGGAGCTCACGCGGATGCCCCGCGGTCAGCGCCCCCGTCACCATGTCCAGCAGGTGACGCATCTCGCGGTCGACCACGACGGCGTACAGGCCTTCCTTGCCTCCGAAGTGCTCGTACACCACCGGCTTGGAGACCCCCGCCTTCGCGGCGATCTCCTCGACGGACGTGCCCTCGAAGCCCTTCTCGGCGAACAAGGTGCGGCCGATGTCCAGCAGCTGCTCGCGGCGTTCCGCCCCGGTCATCCTGACTCTGCGCCCCCGGCGGGGCCTGTCGCTGCTGGTACTGCCTTCGCTCGCCACGTTGTCAATCATGCCGCTTCCGCGGCCTCGTCCCTGCGCCGGGCTTCGATACGGGCGGCATTCGGCCAGCGGACGTCATAGGCCCAGCCCAGCTGCTCGAACCAGCGGATCAGCCGGGCGCTGGAGTCGACCTGGCCCCGCAGCACGCCGTGCCGAGCGCTGGTCGGGTCGGCGTGGTGCAGGTTGTGCCAGGACTCGCCGCAGGACAGCACCGCCAGCCACCACACGTTGCCCGAGCGGTCGCGCGACTTGAAGGGCCGCTTGCCGACCGCATGGCAGATGGAGTTGATCGACCAGGTCACATGGTGCAGCAGCGCGACCCGGACCAGCGAGCCCCAGAAGAAGGCCGTGAACGCGCCCCACCAGGACATCGTCACCAGGCCGCCGACCAGGGGCGGGATCGCGAGGGAGAGGATCGTCCAGTAGATGAAGTCACGGGAGATGCGGCGCAGCGCCGGGTCCTTGACCAGATCCGGTGCGTACTTGTGCTGCGGCGTGCGCTCCTCGTCGAACATCCAGGCAATGTGTGCCCACCACAGGCCCTTCATCAGCGCCGGCACGGTCTCGCCGAAGCGCCACGGCGAGTGCGGGTCGCCCTCGGCGTCGGAGAACTTGTGGTGCTTGCGGTGGTCGGCGACCCAGCGCACCAGCGGGCCCTCCACGGCAAGCGAACCCATGACCGCGAGCGCGATGCGCAGCGGGCGCTTCGCCTTGAAGGAGCCATGGGTGAAGTACCGGTGGAAACCGATCGTGATGCCGTGGCAGCCGATGTAGTACATCGCCACCAGCAGGCCCAGATCGAGCCAGCTCACCCCCCAGCCCCAGGCCAGCGGCACCGCCGCGAGCAGGGCGAGAAAGGGCACCGTGATGAAGAGCAGCAGGGCGATCTGCTCGATCGACCGCTTGCTGTCCCCGCTGAGCGTGGCATAGGGGAGGTCGGCCGACGACGTCTCCGGGGCGTCGTCCAGCAGATCGGGGCTTGTCGTCATAGAGGGTCCCCTGTGGGGTGAGAGGTAGAACCGAAGCCGCGCTACGGATCCGTAACCTACGGCAACGTAAGTATGGCAGCGTGCGGCCTCGCAGCAAGAGACCTGTGGATAACGTCAGGGAAATGGACACCTATCCTGGGTGTCGTCGGACAGCGCGGTCCGCAGCCTCCAGACCCCTCCAGACGTGCTCAAACACTGCAAGGAGCCGCACCTGTGAGCAGTGCCGACCAGACTCCCACCGCCAGCGCCGAACTGCGTGCCGACATCCGCCGACTGGGCGACCTGCTGGGCGAGACCCTCGTCCGGCAGGAGGGCCCCGAGCTGCTCGAGCTCGTCGAGCGGGTCAGGGCCCTGACGCGCAGCGACGGTGAGGCCGCAGCCGAGCTGCTCGGCGACACCGACCTGGAGACCGCAGCCAAGCTGGTGCGGGCCTTCTCCACCTACTTCCATCTGGCCAACGTCACCGAGCAGGTGCACCGCGGCCACGAGATGCGCGAGCGGCGGGCCGCCGAGGGCGGGCTGCTGTCCCGCACCGCGGACATGCTCAAGGACGCCGATCCCGAGCATCTGCGCGAAACCGTGAAGAACCTGAACGTGCGGCCCGTCTTCACCGCGCACCCGACCGAGGCAGCGCGGCGTTCCGTACTGAACAAGCTCCGCCGGATCGCCGAACTCCTGGAGACCCCGGTCAGCCCCGCCGACCGGCGCCGGCACGATCTGCGGCTCGCCGAGAGCATCGACCTGATCTGGCAGACCGACGAGCTGCGGGTCGTCCGCCCCGAGCCCGCCGACGAGGCACGCAACGCGATCTACTACCTGGACGAGCTGCACGCGAACGCCGTCGGCGACGTCCTGGAGGACCTCGCCGCCGAGCTGGAGCGGGTCGGCGTGGAACTGCCCGCAGGCACCAGGCCGCTCACCTTCGGCACCTGGATCGGCGGCGACCGCGACGGCAACCCCAATGTCACCCCCGCGGTGACCTGGGAGGTGCTGATCCTCCAGCACGAGCACGGCATCA
Organism: Streptomyces sp. NPDC019890; assembly: GCF_044903445.1. Lineage (NCBI taxonomy): Bacteria > Bacillati > Actinomycetota > Actinomycetes > Kitasatosporales > Streptomycetaceae > Streptomyces > Streptomyces sp. NPDC019890. The sequence goes on from NZ_JBJDQK010000004.1 coordinate 405,544, forward strand.
CCGACGCGCTGGAGTCGGTCGACTCCCTGCGCGCACTGCTGTCCAACTCCATCCGCTACACCGGTGCGACCGAAGAGCTGCTGACCTCCCTCCAGAGCGACCTCGAGCGCCTTCCGGAGATCAGCCCCCGCTACAAGCGGCTGAACGCGGAGGAGCCGTACCGCCTCAAGGCCACCTGCATCCGGCAGAAGCTCGTCAACACCCGCGAGCGGCTCGCCAAGGGCACGCCCCACGAGCCGGGCCGCGACTACCTCGGCACCGCCGAGCTGCTGCAGGACCTGACCCTGATCCAGACCTCGCTGCGCGCGCACCGCGGCGGGCTCTTCGCCGACGGCCGCCTGGACCGTACGATCCGTACCCTCTCCGCCTTCGGGCTGCAGCTGGCGACGATGGACGTACGCGAGCACGCGGAAGCGCACCACCACGCCCTCGGGCAGCTCTTCGACCGGCTCGGCGAGGAGTCCTGGCGGTACGCGGACATGCCGCGCGACTACCGGCAGAAGCTGCTCGCCAAGGAGCTCCGCTCACGGCGGCCGCTCGCGCCGACACCCGCGCCGCTGGACGCCGCGGGCCAGAAGACGCTGGGGGTCTTCCACACCGTCAAGGAAGCCTTCGAGCGGTTCGGCCCCGAGGTCATCGAGTCGTACATCATCTCCATGTGCCAGGGCGCGGACGACGTCTTCGCGGCCGCGGTGCTGGCGCGGGAAGCCGGTCTGATCGATCTGCACGCGGGCTGGGCGAAGATCGGCATCGTGCCGCTGCTGGAGACGACCGACGAACTGCGCGCCGCGGACGTGATCCTGGACGAAATGCTGGCCGACCCCTCGTACCGCCGTCTCGTCTCCCTGCGCGGAGACGTCCAGGAAGTCATGCTCGGCTACTCGGACTCCTCGAAGTTCGGCGGCATCACCACCTCGCAGTGGGAAATCCACCGCGCTCAGCGGCGGCTGCGCGATGTCGCGCACCGGTACGGCGTACGGCTGCGACTCTTCCACGGCCGCGGCGGCACTGTCGGCCGCGGCGGCGGCCCCTCGCACGACGCGATCCTCGCGCAGCCGTGGGGCACGCTGGAGGGCGAGATCAAGGTGACCGAGCAGGGCGAGGTCATCTCCGACAAGTATCTGATCCCGTCCCTGGCCAGGCAGAACCTGGAGCTGACGGTCGCGGCCACCCTCCAGGCGTCCGCCCTGCACACCGCCCCGCGCCAGTCGGACGAGGCACTCGCCCGCTGGGACGCGGCGATGGACACCGTCTCCGACGCGGCACACGACACGTACCGGCGCCTGGTCGAGGACCCGGACCTGCCCGCGTACTTCTTCGCCTCCACGCCGGTGGACCAGCTCGCCGAGCTCCACCTGGGCTCGCGCCCGTCCCGCCGCCCGGACAGCGGGGCCGGTCTCGACGGGCTCCGCGCCATCCCGTGGGTCTTCGGCTGGACGCAGTCCCGGCAGATCGTGCCCGGCTGGTTCGGCGTCGGCTCGGGCCTCAAGGCGCTGCGCGAGTCGGGCCTGGACACGGTCCTGGACGAGATGCACGAGCAGTGGCACTTCTTCCAGAACTTCATCGCGAACGTCGAGATGACCCTGGCCAAGACGGACCTGCGGATCGCGCGCCACTACGTCGACACGCTCGTCCCCGAACACCTCAAGCACGTCTTCGCCACGATCGAGGCGGAGCACGCGCTGACGGTGAGCGAGGTTCTGAGGGTGACGGGCGGGGAGCGGCTGCTGAGCTCGAACCCGGCGCTGCAGCAGACGTTCGGGATCCGCGACGCCTATCTGGACCCGATCTCCTACCTTCAGGTCTCGCTGCTGGCCCGCCAGCGCGGGGCGGCGGAGCGGGGCGAGGAGGCGGATCCGCTGCTGGCACGGGCGCTGCTGCTGACGGTCAACGGCGTGGCGGCGGGCCTGCGCAACACGGGCTGACGTCCGCGCCGACGCACAAAGCCGGCGCACAGCCGAACACAGAGCCGACGCACACAAGGGTGCCCCCGCCGGAAGTCCTGAATTCCGGTGGGGGCACCCTTGTGTGTCAGTGCTGGCGGCCGGTACGGCGGCGGGCCAGCAGGTAGCCGCCGGCCGCCACCAGCGCGGCCGCTACGGAGGCCAGGACGCCGACAGGGGCGCCGTTGCCCGTCTCGGCGAGGTCGCCGCCCGGGCTCGGGGCGGAGGTGGGCTTCGTGTCGGCCGGGGAGGTCGACTGGTCGTCCGCCGGGGTGGACGGCTGGTCGGACGGCTGCTCGCCCGGCTTGTCGCTGGGCTTGTCACTCGGCTTGTCGGACGGCTTCTCGCTGGGCTTGTCGTCGTCCTCGCAGTCGGTCCAGAAGACCTTGTGCTTCGCTGCGCCGTGCTCACCGTCGAAGTTCCAGATGAGCTTGTAGTGCCCGTCGGGCAGGGACTTGTCGTCCGTACGGCCGTGACCCTGGGCGTCCAGCGTCAGCGAACCGCTGTCCGCGAGCTTGCCCTTGGTGCCCGTGGGCGGCATCTCGACGATCTTCCAGTCGACTTCTTGAGCGCCGTCGAAGCCGAAGGCGTCGAGATAGAAGGAGCAGACGTGCGGCTCGTTCTTACGGAGTTCTTCGCCGGTCTTGGCGTCGTGGATCTTCACGGTGCCGTTGTCGCCGGGAGGGGTGGCGTGCGCGGCCGGAGCGGCCAGCAGCGAGAGCGCCGCTGCCGTCACCAGGGCGCCGGTGGACGTGAGGGTGCGCATGGGCAATCCAACGTGAGAGAGGGCGGATGCCGTGGGGGGCGGCTCAGCGTCCTGTGAACCCACGAGCAGGTCAAGACGCGCGGTGACGCATCTGCCCCAAGCGCCTCACCTTGTCCCAATAGTCCCGGATAACGATCAGGTGAATGTGACGTTCCGGTAAGGCGTTCCGGTGCGGGAGTCCAGGGGGCCGGGGGCTCAGAGCGCGAAGAACGCCCCGAGCAGCAGCGCACCGCCCGCCGCCGCCATCCCCCACGCCGTACGCGTCAGTCTCAGCCCACCGCCGACGACCAGGGCCGCAAGAAGCAGCGCGCCCCCCATCGGCAGCCAGGCATGCAGGGCACCCGCCGTGCCCGTGCGGACCACCTCGTCCGTGTCCGGCTTCACCACCACCGGAAGCTTCGCGCCCTTCTTCACGCCGACCGACTTCTCGATCGTCATGCCCTTGCGGGGCCCCGGCAGGCCCTCCGGGTCGTACGGGCCCGTGCAGGTCTTCTCGCCACAGCTCGCGACCGTGATCGTGCCGTGCTCGCGGCCCTTCGCGAGCAGAACGTGCTGCGCCGTACCCCACGACGACCAGAAGCCGGCCACAAGGAGCAGGAGGGCGACGAGGGCCATGGCCGCATGGCGGGCGTGAGCCAGTAGGCGGTGGGGGGAACTCCGCTTCATGGGGCGCGATCCTTGGCCATGCGACCGCGCTCGGTCAAACCATGGCCCCGCCTTATCAGGAGTTATAGGTACTTTGAGCCCGCTCCAGGCCGTCAATCGCCAGACACTCCACCGCGTCCGCCGCACGATCCACGAAGTACCCGAGCTCCTTGCGCTCCGCCGAGGAGAAGTCCTTGAGGACGAAGTCCGCGACCTGCATCCGGCCCGGCGGACGGCCGATACCGAAACGCACCCGGTGATAGTCCGGGCCCATCGCCTTGGTCATCGACTTCAGGCCGTTGTGCCCGTTGTCGCCACCACCCAGCTTCAGCCGCAGCATGCCGTAATCGATGTCCAACTCATCATGAATCGCAACAATGTTGGCGATCGGCACCTTGTAGAAATCGCGCAACGCCGTCACCGGGCCGCCCGAAAGATTCATGTACGACATCGGCTTGGCGAGAATCACCCGCCGGCTCCCCGGACCCGGCGGGCCGATCCGTCCCTCCAGCACCTGAGCCTGCGCCTTCTGAGCCCGCTTGAACGAGCCGCCGATGCGCTCCGCCAGCAGGTCGGCCACCATGAACCCCACGTTGTGCCGGTTCGCGGCATAACCGGGCCCGGGATTACCGAGGCCCACGATGAGCCAGGGAGCGTTGGCGTCGGTCGTCATCTCGCGGCGTCTCCTCGCGTACGTACAGGGAGTTCAGGGAGTCAGGGACTTCAGGACAGGGAGTTCAGGGAGTTCAGGAGTTCAGGGAGTTCAGGGACAGGGAAACGGGGTGGCGGGCCGAAGCCCACCACCCCGTCCGCGTCAAGCAGAGCCTACGGCTCAGACCTCGGCGACCTCTTCCGCCTCGCCCTCGGCACCCTCGGCGGCCGGCTCCTCGGCCTGCGCGGCCAGGACCTGCAGGACGACGGTGTCGTCCTCGACGGCCAGGGTCGTGCCGGACGGCAGCGGCACGTCCTTGGCGAGGATGGAGTCACCGGCCTCCAGGCCGGCGATGGAGACCGTGACGGACTCCGGGATGTGCGTGGCCTCGGCCTCGACCGGCAGGGCGTTCAGCACGTGCTCGACCAGGTAGGCACCCGGGGCCAGCTCGCCCTCGGTGTGCACCGGGATCTCGACGTTGACCTTCTCGCCGCGCTTCACGATGAGCAGGTCGACGTGCTCCAGGAAGCCCTTGATCGCGTCGCGCTGCACGGCCTTCGGGATGGCCAGCTCGGTCCTGCCCTCGAGGTCCAGGGAGATCAGAACGTTGGACGTCCGCAGGGCGAGCAGCAGCTCGTGACCCGGCAGCGTGATGTGGACCGGGTCGGAACCGTGACCGTACAGAACACCGGGAACCTTGTTCTCGCGGCGGACGCGACGGGCCGCACCCTTGCCGAACTCGGAACGGATCTCGGCGGCGAGCTTCACCTCGGACATGTGCACTCCTCGTATTGCAGAAAAATCTGGTGGCGGTCACCCGGCCACGACAGGCCTGCTACGAAGAGCGCGTCGATAACGGACCGCCGTACAAATGAGTACGGCCTCCCTCGCCGAGCAACTCTGCGAGTCTACCCGGCAGGGAGGCCGTGCCCCAAAAGGATCTCTACGCGAAGATCTACTGCTCGATCTACTGCTCCTCGAAGAGGCTCGTCACCGAACCGTCCTCGAAGACCTCACGCACCGCGCGCGCGATCGTCGGCGCGATCGACAGCACCGTGATCTTGTCGAGCTCCAGGTCGCCCGGGTCGGGCAGCGTGTTCGTGAAGACGAACTCACTGACCTTCGAGTTCTTCAGACGGTCCGCCGCCGGGCCCGACAGCACACCATGCGTCGCCGTCACGATGACGTCCTCCGCACCGTGCGCAAACAGCGCGTCGGCAGCGGCACAGATCGTGCCACCGGTGTCGATCATGTCGTCGACCAGCACACAGACCCGGCCCTCGACATTGCCGACAACCTCGTGAACCGTGACCTGATTGGCCACATCCTTGTCGCGACGCTTGTGAACGATCGCCAGCGGCGCGTCCAGCCGGTCGCACCAGCGGTCCGCGACCCGCACACGGCCGGCATCCGGAGAAACAACCGTCAGCTTCGACTTGTCGACCTTCGTCGCGACATAGTCGGCGAGGATCGGCAGCGCGAAGAGATGATCGACCGGGCCGTCGAAGAAACCCTGGATCTGGTCCGTGTGCAGATCGACCGTGAGAATACGGTGGGCGCCCGCCGTCTTCATCAGATCGGCAACCAGACGGGCCGAGATCGGCTCACGACCACGGTGCTTCTTGTCCTGACGCGCATAGCCGTAGAACGGAACGATCACCGTGATGCTCCGGGCGGACGCCCGCTTCAGAGCATCGATCATGATGAGCTGCTCCATGATCCACTTATTGATCGGAGCCGTGTGGCTCTGGATCAAGAAGCAGTCCGCGCCACGCGCCGACTCCTGGAAGCGGACATAGATCTCGCCGTTGGCGAAGTCGAAAGCCTTCGTCGGCACGAGGCCCACACCCAGCTGGTGCGCGACCTCCTCGGCCAGCTCGGGGTGGGCGCGGCCGGAGAAGAACATCAGCTTCTTCTCGCCGGTCGTCTTGATCCCGGTCACAGCACTGTCTCCTAAGAGGGGTTCTCTGGCCGCGATCTGGACGTGCGCGAACCAGCCGAATTTATGTGCACGTTTCACGGTACGCCGACTTGGACGCACCCGTTTCCGGTCAGTTTTCGCCTTCGCCCTGCTCCACGGCCGCGGCAGCCGCCTGCGCGGCCGCGCTCCCGGGCCGCTTACGAGCCACCCAACCCTCGATATTCCGCTGCTGGCCCCGGGCGACAGCCAGCGAACCAGCCGGCACATCCTTCGTGATGACCGAGCCCGCCGCCGTGTACGCGCCGTCCCCGACCGTGACAGGCGCCACAAACATGTTGTCCGAGCCCGTCTTGCAGTGCGAACCGATCGTGGTGTGGTGCTTGGCCTCACCGTCATAGTTCACAAACACGCTCGCGGCACCGATGTTCGTGTACTCGCCGATCGTCGCATCGCCGACGTACGACAGATGCGGCACCTTCGTGCCCTCGCCGATCGTCGCGTTCTTCATCTCCACATACGTACCGGCCTTGGCCTTCGCACCGAGCCTCGTACCGGGACGGAGATACGCGAACGGACCCACCGAAGCGCCCTCGCCGATCTCCGCGGAATCCGCGACCGTGTTGTTCACGCGCGCACCGCTGCCCACGACAGTGTCCTTGAGGCGGCTGTTCGGCCCGACCTCCGCATCCTCCGCGAGGTGCGTCGAGCCCAGCAGCTGCGTGGCCGGGTGAACGATCGCGTCCCGCTCGAAGGTGACCGTCACATCGACAAAGACGGAAGCCGGGTCGACGATCGTGACGCCCGCCGTCATCGCCCGCTCCAGCAGCCGCTCATTGAGCAGCCGCCGCGCCTCCGCCAACTGCACACGGTTGTTGATGCCCAGAATCTCGCGGTGATCGGCGGCGACCGACGCACCGACCCGATGACCGGCCTCGCGCAGGATGCCCAGCACATCGGTGAGGTACTCCTCGCCCTGGCTGTTGTCCGTACGCACCTTGCCGAGCGCATCCGCGAGCAGCTGCCCGTCGAAGGCGAAAACCCCGGAATTGATCTCCCGGACGGCGCGCTGCTCCTCGGTGGCGTCCTTGTGCTCGACGATCGCGGTGACCGCGCCGGTGACGCCGTCCCGCACGATCCGGCCGTAGCCGGTCGAGTCCGGCACCTCGGCGGTCAGCACGGTGACGGCATTGCCGTCGGCGACATGCGTCGCGGTGAGCGCGGTGAGGGTCTCGCCGGACAGCAGCGGGGTGTCGCCGCACACGACGACGACGGTGCCCTCGAGGGTCCGGCCGAGCTCTTCGAGCGCCATCCGGACGGCGTGCCCGGTGCCGTTCTGCTCGGCCTGGTAGGCGGTGCGGGTGCCGGCGTACTGCTCGGCGAGATGCCCCTTGACCTGCTCACTCGCATGACCGACAACGACGACGAGGTGCTCGGGGTTCAGCTCACGGGCTGCGGAGACGACATGTCCGACGAGCGAGCGCCCGCAGATCTCGTGCAGGACCTTGGGGGTCTTCGACTTCATGCGGGTGCCCTCACCCGCTGCGAGGACGACGACGGCTGCCGGGCGGTTGGCGCTCACGGGAATGCCCTTCGGCTTCGGGTGGTGGACATCCGAAGGATACCGGGGGGTTTCGGGGGCGAAATAAGGGCGGGTCCTGAATGGTGCAGTCAGGACCCGAACCCAGGAAGCTCCCCCGCCAGGACTCGAACCCGGACAGATGGCACCAAAAGCCACAGTGCTGCCAATTACACCACGGGGGATGAAACACGGCTAAACCGGACATTTGGTCAGGTCGCCGAATCGGCACCCAACACTATGCCGTACCAAGCGCCTTCCATGCGACGGTAAAGATCGGCGCTCTTGGTGACGTAGATGACCAGGCAGCCTCTGTATGTCTCGCCGGTGTTCTTCCGTGTGGTCCGCGGGTTGTGCTTCTTGAGCGTCGCTCTCTGGAAGACGGTCGTGTCGACACCTGCCAGGTCCGCCCAGTACCGCTCGGCCTCGGCTACATCTGCGGACTCGTGGATGCTCACCCGGAATCGCATGCGCTCACGCGGGACCCCGAGGAGTTCGAGCCAGCGCAGGTGCACCTTGATCACGTCGGGATCGCTGTTGATGAACTGGAGGACCTCGCACCTGCGGTACGGCTTGTCCTTGGCGCCCTCGGCCCAGTAGAGAGCGACTCCGACGAGGAGCAACTCCCGGTCGGTGAGTTGGCCGATCTCCCTGAGAGCTGACTCCTTGGTTTGCTGGCGTTCCTGGTCCTGTGCTGCGCGAAGGTGGGCGAGGCCCGCGTCCATGCGGGCACGCCGTTCCTGGTCGGTGTAGCGGGGTTCCGGCTTCGGCAGATCCCGTACCCACAACGAGATCGAGCTCTTCGAGCAGCCCAGCTCGACCTGTATCTGGTCGTACGTCAGGCCCTGGAGTCGCAGCTCCCTCGCCTTCGCCCGGAGGTCGTCGTTCGCGTTCGGGCGCTTCGTCCACTCCGGTGGCGGCTCGCCCTCCAGCAGCCGGTTGAGGATGTCGTTGTTGTCGACGTGGAGCCGGTCGCGGATCTGGCGGCGGCTGAGGCCTTCCCGGCGGAGGGTGATCGCCTGTTCGCGCAGGCCCTCGAAGTCGGCGTACTTGCCGAGGATCTCTGTCATGCGGTGATCGTCATCCGGAATACGGACGTCCGTCTCGAAAGCCCGCTCGATTCACCGGATCGTGCGATCAGTGCACGTTTCGTACGTGTTCGATCGCGTTCCGTGCTGTCGAAACTCCCAGGAAAATGAGTCGCGCCCGCCCTTAGGCTGGACGACATGACCACAACGGGGGCACACCAGGACGCCACGGGCAGCCCAGCCCGTACCTGGCTGTGGTGGGGGCGGCGGCGCAGTGTCGTGCTGGACGCGGGGCTCGGGCTCGTCTCTGCCTTCGAGTGCGCTCTGGAAGGTGTCGGGTTCGCGGACAAGGCCGCGCTTCCCGTGCCGTTCGGGGTGTTGTTCGGGCTGATTGTCGGGGGAGTGCTGGTGCTGCGGCGGCGGTGGCCGATCGCCGTGGTGCTGGTGTCGATCGCGACCACGCCCGCGGAGATGGGCTATCTGATGGGCGTCGTCGGGCTGTATACGCTCGCCGCGTCCGACGTTCCGCGCCGGATCACCGCGGCGCTCGCGGGGATGTCGCTGGCCGCGACGCTGATCGTGACGTTCGTACGGGTGCGGCAGGACGTGCAGTCCGCGGACTTCGATCCGGAGCCTGGCGCGTGGTACGTGCCGACGATGGCGGGCTTCATGTCGGTGGGGCTGACCGCGCCGCCCGTGCTGCTCGGTCTCTACATAGGGGCCAGGCGTCGGCTGATGGAGAGTCTGCGGGACCGCGCCGACAGCCTGGAGCAGGAGTTGTCGCTGCTGGCCGACCGGGCGGAGCAGCGGGCCCAGTGGGCGCGTACGGAGGAGCGGACCCGGATCGCGCGCGAGATGCACGACGTCGTGGCGCACCGGGTGAGCCTGATGGTGGTGCATGCGGCCGCGCTGCAGGCGGTGGCTTTGAAGGATCCCCAGAAGGCTGTGAAGAACGCGGCGCTGGTGGGTGACATGGGGCGGCAGGCGCTGACCGAGCTGCGGGAGATGCTCGGGGTGCTGCGGGCGGGCGAGAACGAGCAGCGGGGGGCGGCGCCGGTGCCGCTGGCGGCGGTGGGTGCGGCTGCTGCCGCGGCGGCTGCGGCGGCCGCGGACGACGGGCCGTCTCTGGCGGACATCGACGCGCTTGTCGGGCAGTCCCGGCAGGCCGGGATGGTCGTGGAGCTGGCTGTGCACGGCGAGGCGAGGGTGTATGCGCCGGAGGTCGAGCAGACCGCGTACCGCGTGGTTCAGGAGGCTCTGACGAATGTCCACAAGCATGCGGCGGGGGCGAAGGTGATGGTGCGCCTTGCGCACCGTGAGTCCGAGGTTGCGATGCAGGTGGAGAACGGCGCTCCGGACGCGAGTGGCGCGGCCGTGGCCGCTGGCCTGCCGAGTGGTGGCAACGGCCTGGTCGGCATGCGGGAGCGGGTGCTGGCGTTGGGCGGGGTCTTTGTGTCGGGCCCGACCGATGCGGGCGGCTTCCGGGTCTCGGCGGTGCTGCCGGACCGGGTCGGGGTCGGGGAGCCGGCCTGAGTGACGGGTCGGGGTCGGGGAGCCGGCCTGAGTGACGGGTCGGGGTCGCGGAGCCGGCCTGAGTGACGGGCCGTGGTGGCAGAGCCGGCCTGAGTGACGGGCCGGTACAGGACGTCGGTGTGTCCTCAGTCCAGGGTCAGGCGGGCCGGCTGGATGCCGGTGACCAGGGTTGTCAGGGCGTGCTCGAGGTCCGGGCCCAGGTACCAGTCGCCCGTGTGGTCCAGGCTGTAGACGCGGCCCTCGGTGTCGATTGCCAGTACTGCCTGGCTGTCGCCCTCCTCGCCGAGCGGGGAGATCTCCGTGTCCAGTGCCCGGCCGAGGTCGGCCAGCGTACGGGCGAGGTGGAGTCCGGCCAGCGGGTCGAAGCGCACCGGGGTGGGGGCGGTCTGGCGGCCGGGGCCGGGGGATGTGATGCGCAGGCCGCCGAATTCAGCCCATGCCTCGACGGCTGCTGGGAAGACGATGTGCCGGTGGCCCGCCGGGGAGGCGTACGCGCGCAGCGTGTCGGCCCAGTGTTCGGCCAGCTTGATGTCCCAGCGGCCGGGCTGCCAGCCTGCCTCGCGCAGCGCGGCGTCGACCGCGACCGGGAATCGGGTGGTGCTGAGGTGGTCGCGCATCGGTGCGGGGTCAGCCGTTCTCGGTTGTGGTCGGGGCGACGGGGCGTACCCCGAAGTGGTCGAGCATCTGCGTACAGGAGCGGCAGGGTGGTGCGTAGCTGCCGTGCAGCGGGTCGCCGTCTTCGCGGATGCGGCGTGCGGTGAGTTTTGCCTGTTTGAGGGAACGCTTTGCCTCGCTGTGAGTCAGTGGCTTGCGCTGTGCCCGCTTCGAGCGCGCTGTCTCCGCCGCGGTCAGATGCCGTGAGAGCAGGATCGCCTCGGGGCAGCGGCCGGTGAAGCGTTCGCGCTGGCCGCTGGTGAGGGTGTCGAGGAAGTCCTGTACGAGTGGGTGGAGTACGGGTGGCTGGTCGCCCTTGCCCGCGGTGCAGGTGAGGGTTTCGCCGCGTACCGAGAGTGCTGCGGCGACGGCGGGCAGGATGCCGTCGCGGCGGTGGTTCAGTGCGGGCGGGTGATGGGCCTCGGTGCTGCTCCAGCTGAGGCGTGGATCACCCGAGGTGCCCGACGCGCTTGGTTGCGCTGTGTGCATGGTGCTGTGATCCCCTCCCGTGCACGCCCCCCAGTTGAGGGGACAGCCTGCCAAATGGGGCGGGTGGTGTGGAAGCTGGGGCACTGAAACGTGTCTGCGTGTCGTCGGTGCTTCGGCTTTCGGTCACTCGTATGTGACTGATCGTGATCGAAGTGGAGCGTTGGTTCCCCCTATTGCCCCACCGCTTAGGCTGTCCTGAACCAGCCAGAAGCAGCAGGGGGCAACCGCCATGACGACAGGTCGGCTCGGGCAGCAGCATGCCGCGCCACCGAACGCGGCCTACGCCGGGCAGGTCGTGAATTTCCCGGACCCGGTCCGGGCTTCCCGCCACCCCAGGGGTGTGCGCGTGGACGAGCACGGCCATCCGGATTTCTCGCCGTACGCGCGCGCGGCCGCGGAGATCGCCGAACCTCCGCAGGGCTTCGGCATCGACGAGCTGCGGCTCACGGACTATGTGTCGGCGAACGCCGCGCTGCACGCCGATGGCCATGCGTTGTGGGACACGATTGCTTCGGTCGCCACTCCGCACGGCTGGACCTGGCACCACGTGCCGGGCACTCGCCGTCTTGAGCTGGTGCCGGTCGAGGTGAAGGCGCTGCTGCGGCATCACGGTGGTCTGGCGACGGCGCCGGTGGACCAGGGCAAGCGGGGCACGCGGCCGTTGCAGGAGACCCGGCCCACGCACTTCGGGCTGCCCAAGGGTGCGGTGTCGGTGACGGAGGAGCAACTGCTGGGCGTCGAGGAGGACTTGGGCTACCGGCTGCCCGGTGCGTACCGCACGTTCCTGAAGGCGGCCGGTGGCTGTGCCCCGGTCGGGGCGGCGCTCGACGCCGAGTTGGGGCTGCTGGTCGACCAGCCGTTCTTCACGGTGCGGGACGAGGCCGCGGTCAATGATCTGGTGTACGTCAACAAGTGTCTGCGGGACCATCTCACCAAGGACTACCTGGGCGTTGCGTTCGTTCAGGGCGGGATCCTGGCCGTGAAGGTCAAGGGTTCGGCGACCGGCTCGGTGTGGTTCTGTGCGTACGACGACGCGCGGGACCAGGACGGGTGGAGCGTGCAGGAGCGTGTGGAGCGGCTGTTGCTGCCGTGCGGCGACGACTTCGACGGTTTTCTGCAGCGTCTTGCGGGCAGTCCGCCGGAGCTGGAGACCGTGGCGAACCTGATGGTGGACGGCGGCTTCGCGCGCGCCGTCCCGATTTCGGACGAGGGGTGACGGTCCGATGGTGACCTTCGCGCAGGCGCAGGAGCGCGCGGAAGAGTGGGTGAATGGCGATGTGCCCGCGTATCAGCACCGCGAGGTGCGGGTGCGGGAGTTCGAGCTGGGCTTTGTGGTGTGGGCGGAGGACCGCGAGGGCGGTGTGCGCTCGGACGGCGGGCAGCAGCGTCTGGTGATCGCCCGGGACAGTGGTGAGGCGACGCTGTGGCCGGGGCTGCCGGTGGGTGAGGTGATCCGCCGGTACGAGGAGGAGTACGGGGCGCCGGAGGAGGCTCCGGCGGCGCCGGAGCCGCCGCAGCGGATCGATCTGAACCAGACGTCGTTCCTGTTGAGCCCGCCGGAGTGGCTCCAGGACGCGGCGGACAAGCTGGGGATCCCGGACCGGCGTTCGCCGCAGTCCGGGGAGTCTGTGGCCGCTTCGGCGGCGTCCGAGGCTGCGGCTGGGCGGGCTTCCGCGCCCTCGCCCACCCCGTCGCCCACCCCGTCGCCCACCCCGTCTTCCGCGCCGCCTTCTGCGCCTTCGTCCGGGGCGGACTGGTCGGCTGCCGCTGCCGCTTCCGGCGCCACGGGCCCCAATGCCTCGCAGGCCGGGGGGAGTTCGTCCGCGGCAGGGTCGATGTGGCCCGAGGCCGGTTCCTTGGGTGGCGGCGCCTCGCAGGGCGGGGCCGGGTGGCCCAGTGCCGGTGGCGGCGACTACGAGCCGACGGCTTCCGACGGGGTTCCGCCGACGCCGTCCGGGGCCACGCCGTGGACGGACACCAACGCGGCCGGTTCGGGCGATGCGTCAGTGCCGTTGCCGGCGACGGTGTTTGCGCCGCCGATCTCCGGGGCCGACGACGACGACAGTCCGACGCCCGTGGTGGGCGCGGACGCGCCGACGGCGCTGATGTCGGGCGGCAGCAGTCTGCCGCGGACGACGGTCTCCCCGGCGCTGAACCAGCCTGGTCCCGGCGCCCCTTCGGGTCCTGGCGCACCTTCCGGGCCCGGTGCTCCTTCCCGTCCGGTTGCGCCCGGGGCCAGTGACATCGCGGACGCGGCGACGAGCAAGGCGGCGGTGCCGCCGCGTGGTGCGCGCGGCACCGGTTCCACGACTCCGCCGCCGCCCGGCGCTCCCGGCATTCCGGGTGCGCGGCCGGGTGCGACTCCGCCGGGCCCGCCCGGGGCTCCGGGTGCTCCCGGTGCGGCGGCCGGCTATCTGCCGACGCAGCTTGTCTCGCAGCTCGGCCCGGAGGGTCCGCAGCCGCCTGGCGCTCCGCAGCCTCCTGGTCCGCCCGGTCCGCCTGGTTCCACGCCGCCGCCGGGTGGTGGTGTTCACCATGCTGCGACGATGCTTGCGGACCCGAGTCAGATGGGTCCGGGGGCTCCCCAGCCGCCCGGTCCGCCCGGGGCACCGCAGCCTCCCGGTCCGCCCGGTCCGCCTGGTTCCACGCCGCCGCCGGGTGGTGGCGTTCACCATGCTGCGACGATGCTTGCGGACCCGAGTCAGATGGGTCCCGGTGCGCCGCAGCCCCCCGGTCCGCCGGGAGCGCCGACGCCGCCCGGTCCGCCTGGCGGTGGCGTGCACCACGCTGCGACCATGCTCGCCGGACCCGCCCAGATGGGTCCCGGCGCTCCGCAGCCGCCCGGCCCTCCCGGTGCACCGCCCGGTGCGCCTCCCGGCCCCGCACCGCATGCGCCGCAGCCTCCGCACGGCGGTCAGCCGCCCGCGTACGGCTATCCGCAGCAGCCGACCGGTCAGCCGACCGTCGGCCCCGGCTACCAGGCCGTGTTGCGCTACCGCGCGCCCGACGGCTCCGAGGCCCAGTTGATCCGCCGCTCGGCGCCCGGCACTCCGCATCCGGAGTGGCAGATCCTGCATGAGCTGCGGGCCATGAACGTGCCGCCGCAGCAGGTGCTCGAGCTGCACACCGAGCTGGAGTCGTGCGAGCTGCCCGGCGGCTACTGCGCCCGGATGATCCGGGAGACCTGGCCGCAGGTGCGGATCACCTCCGTCGCGCCGTACGGCAGGGACCACGCCAGCCGACAGCAGGGCATGCAGCATCTGCTCACCCACCAGGGCGAGTTGCACCAGGTCGCGGACGGCCCGGCGCGCCCCGCGCCGGTGCGGGCGCCGCTGCCGCAGCTGCCGCCGGCTCCGCCGATTCCCCCGGAGGGGATCGCGCAGGAACTGGTGGCCGCGTTCGGGCCGCAGGGCATCTGCCGGTTCGACCAGCGGGCCGTGTCGCGTCAGGGCGTGCCGGAGATCGTCGCGGCCACGCTGGTGTGGGCGGGGCTGCCGGGCGACTTCAACCCGTTCTTCTGGGCGCAGCCCGCGCAGCCGGTCGTCCCGACGCTGGCGGAGCTGGCGGCGCAGCGGCAGGTGCAGCCCGCGGCCGACGCGGGTTCGTATCTGGTGGTGGGCAGTGACTTCGGCCGGGCGATCTGCGTCCAGTACGGCACGGCGCACATCGTGGCGGTTCCGGTGGAGTCGGGCCCGGGCGGTCAGCCGGTGGCGCCGCAGTTCGTGAACAGCGGGCTGCCGGAGTTTGTCCGCTGCCTGGCGCTGCTCGGCCGGATGTGGCGGCTGCGGTTCAACCTCAACCCGGAGCAGGCCGGCCGTTGGACGGTCGACTTCCAGGCGCAGCTCACGGCGCTGGACCCGGCGGCGCTGGCGTCGCCGGAGAGCTGGTGGTCGGTGCTGCTCGAGCAGATGTGGGACGGACTGTTGTAGCCCGGTACTCATGAATCACCGGGGCGCCCGGCCTGCTTGCGGCAGGCCGGGCGCCCCTGTCTTTTGCCCCTGATAGGTCTGATTCCGACTTCTTTCTTCCCTCTTTTGACAAATGGCGCACCACTGATCGCTGCGGCTGGTGGAGTGTCGGTTATGGGTACTTCGCTGCAATCGAGCAGGATGTGCGCCAATCGCGTTGTCTGTCGGAGAGGGGCTCGAAGGATGAGTGCTGCATCGGTGTCACCTCACGGCTTCGTCGCCGTACGTGGCCGTGGCTACCGCATGGAGGAGGCCGACGCCCATGTCACCGCACTGTCCCAGAACCGCGACGACGCGTGGGAGCGTGCGGCGCGCCTCACCGTCCTCGCGAGGGACATGGAGGCGGAGGCGGCCGGCCTGCGCGAGGTGGTCTCCGCTCTCGTCCCCCAGACGTACGACACGCTCGGCACGCGCGCCCAGTATCTGCTGGCGGTCGCCGAGGAGGAGGCCGAGGAAGTACGCACCGCGGCCGGGGAAGCGGCGCAGGGCGTGATCGAGGCGGCCGACGCGGCGGGCCGGCAGACGCGTGACGCGGCCCGGGAACAGGCCGAGGCGGTACGGGCGGACGCCGAGGCGCGTGTCCAGCAGATTCTGCTCGCGGCGCAGGCGGAGGCCGACGAGACCCGTGTCGAGGCGCGCCGCCAGGTGAAGGAGCTGCGCGGCGAGGCGGTGGCCGCCTGGAAGGAGATGCGCCGCCGGGCCGAGGGCATGCTGGCCGAGCTGGAGCAGGAGCAGGCCGAACGCTGGGAAGTGATGGAGCGTGAACTGGCGGACTGCGAGTCGGCGTTGGACGCGCACCACGCCGAGCTCACGGCCTGCGCCGAGGCCGGCCTCTCGGCGGCCGAGCGCACCTTCGCGGAGGCGGAGGAGAGCGCCCGCCACGGCCAGGAGGACGCGGAGGCGCGGGCCGCGGAGCTGATTGCCGAGGCCCGGGTCCACGAGGAGCGGATCGGGCGGGACGTGGAGCGGGCGCTGCGGCAGCACGAGGAGTCGCGCGACGAGATGCAGGCGCACATGGCGCACATCCGCAACAGCCTGGCGGCACTGACGGGGCGGGCGGCTGCGGAGGGCTGACGGGGGTTCCGGGGTTCGGGCTGAGCCATCCATTGCCCGGGCATGGTCGTCACATGGGCAAATCTTGATCATGCCCTTCTAGGGTCGGGAGTTGCAGTCCGGACGACGGGGGAGGCTTCGCGTGGGCGGAGGCAAGGGTGACGGCAAGGTCCTGGAAATACTTGCCGCAGGGGCGCACGGGCCGTCGCCGGTGATTATTGGCGTCTTTGCGGTTGGCGGCCTGGTCGCGGTGTGGTGCGGTGCGAGTTGGGCGTTCAATGTACGGGGCATTGCCGACCGGCGGGCCGAGAACATCCGGCAGCGGCGCCAGTTGAGCGGGGCGCCGCTGGGGCAGCTGGATGGCGCGCCCTCGGGGCTGATGTGGGCTCAGCCTTGGTACCAGCGGCTTCTGGGGGCGGTCATGGCCCTCGCAGGCCTGGTGATGGTGCTCGCGGGCGCCATGCTCTGGCATCTCGGCTGAGGGAGGGCGGAGCGGCCGGTCCGCACGGCGGCGGAGAGCTGAGCAGCCCTCCGCCGCGGAAGGCGCTACTTCACCGAGGCGGGCGGCTCGGCCGGGACGACGGGCTTGTTCTGGCAGTCCAGGTTGTCGGCCATCACCTTGGCGGAGTGCAGCAGATGGGTGAGGTGGACGCGGGCACCGGTGTCGCCGGTGAGCGTGTCGGTCAGCTGTCCCTCGATCGGCACCTCGTTCTCCTGCTTGGGGGACGTGCCCGGAATTTTGCACTTGACGTACACGCGGTAACGGACCATGCCATCGCGGTCCTTCCCGTGTACAAGTTTGACGGTGGAATTGACCGGGGTCACGGTCTGCGCAGGACTGACTTCGGAAGCCTTGTCGAATGGGGCATCGAAGCGGAAGTACGAGGGCCCGTACCGGATTTCGAGCTGCTTTTCGGCATTCGTGACGTCTGTCCTCGCCAAGCAGGTATCGGCCCTCAGGAACGTGCGGGCGCCGCTATCGTCCGGACCCCAGTTCTCCACCTGCTGGTAGAACAGCGAGCGTGCCTTCTTGAGATCGTCGACGACCTTCAGACGTACCTTGCCTCCTGTACGCTCTTCGATCCATTTCAGTCCGGCGTTGCCCAGGAGTTCGTTGCAGGTGGAGTCGTCGAGAACGTCCCCCTTGGCTGTCTCTTCGGCCTCCTCCTTGGCCTCCTTGTCGGCCGTGCAGGCGCACGCACCCAGCAGGAGGACGGTCACGGCGGTAAGTGTGAGCGCGCTTCTCATGATCACCATCCTCGGGAGGCGCCGGTATTGCTGAGATGCCCGCCGTTGTTGTACTGGCCCTCGGCGCGCTCGGCCAGATCGCCGACTGCCGTTTCGCTCATTCCGTGCGCCTCTGCATAGTTCAGGAGAGGGGTCATCGCATTTCTGCGACCGTCATACATGGCCTTGTCGACGCCCGCGACCGAATCATCGAAGTTGTCGAACTCGTGGTCCTTGAGCCATTGCAGTGTATCCGTGGAGACATGGGTGTTGGCTGCGCCGCCGATCGTCTCAATGGCGAGAGGGACGGCAACCACCGCCACCGGACCGGTGGGGACGATCAAGGCAGTGGCTACGCCCGCGCCGACGCCGACCGCAGCCTCGGCGGCGAATTTGCGCCATTCGCCCTGCTTCTCGAGCTCCAGATTCCGCCGGTCCTTGTCGTCGGCGAATTCGTGGCCGATGGCCTCGGCTCGCGCTTGGTCCAGCAGACCGTGCATCCTGACGCTTTTTACCCCGGCGTCCAGCGCGGCCTCGTGGTCGGCGCCCTGGGCGGCCATCGAGCTGGCCCCGTACACCTGCTGGGCTGTTGAAACCGTCTCGTAGGAGCCCTCGTCTGCGGCCAGGGCTCGCAGGAAGTTCTTGCTGCCCATCTCTCCGAAGTCGCGGAGGTGTTGCTCCTTGGCATGAAACAGATCATCCCTGCCGGAGGCTTCTCCAGTGCCGCCCCAGTTGGCCATTGTGTAGTCGAGGCTGTCGATATGGCCGGCCGCCATGTTCGCCAGGCTGTCGCGGATTCCGTCCTGCTTGTCGATCATGTCGGCGCTCTGATAGTGGTCCACGACGCGGTCCATGAGCAACGTGCGCTGTTCGCGCGCCGCGATCTGCTCATCGGTCTTCATCGGAGGGATGGACGGGTCCTTGTCGTCGTACGCGTACCCGAGCGTCCCCGACTCCAGCGCGTGGCCCAGGTTCTTGAACCCCGTCGTCTTCCCGTCATCGTCGGTCGGCCACTCGCGCGCGCCCTCGCCGTCCTTGTTGACCAGGTAGTCCCAGTTGCTCATGGCGTCGTCGCCCTTGCCGGACGAGCCGTTGAAGAACTGCAGGGAGGCTTCCGGGTTGTGGCCGAGCGCCTCCATCAGGTTGGCGACCGGGTCGCTGTCCGGCTTGGTGCCGCCGGGCGGGTAGGAGAGCTGGGCCGGGTTGAAGCGGTTCTCCCAGAGCTCTTTCGGGCCGCCCAGCACCGGGTCGTCGGACTTGCGCTCGAACTCGAGCATCTTCTCGCCGTACTTGTTGAGGAAGGACGTGTCCCACTTGCCTTCAGTCATCAGTGGGCCGAGGACCTGGAAGCCGTACGGTGCGCTGGGGATGCCGCTCTTGGCCTTGATCGGATCGTCGCCCAGCTCGATCATCCGGTCCTTCCACGCCTGCATTTCAGGGGTGTCGACACGGGTGGCGTTGGCGAGGGTGATGCCCAGGTTGTCCTGCACCTTCGCGAGGATCTTCGCGCGATCGCCGTCAGGGTCCGGTGTGCGTCCCCGGCCCGGGTCGGCGAGGCTGCGCCAGAACTCGAGCGTGCCTTCGGGGCCCAGCTTGGTCGCGAACCGCTCGGCGAAGGCGGGATTGTCGCGGTGGTACTTGGAGATCTCGTTGAAGCGCTTCAGCTCGTCGTCGGTCATCCCGTCGCCCTTGGATGCGAGCTTCACCATCGCGTCGGCGTCCTCGATGCCCTGCTGCCGGTCGGCGTCCTTGAGGCCCTTGTAGCCCGTCTCGTCGAAGTCGTACTTGCTCTGGGCGTGCTTGCGCAGCGCACGCGCGGCGATCCGGTCGGTCTCGTTCGCCGCCTCCAGGATCCTGCCGACCTCGCGTGCCGCCTGGTCGACCTCTTCCTGGCTGGTCTGCTCCTTGGGGCCGCCCGGGACCTCGCGCTGCGGACCGGAGTACATCGCGCTGCCCTTGTCGTCGATGTAGACGTTCTTCTTGGCCCACGTGTCGATCGTGGTCTTCAGGTCTTCCTTGTGCTTCTTCAGGTTGGCGTGGGCTTCCTCAAGGATCTTGTGGATGCTGCGGGCCTCGGTGACCATGTCGTCGAACTGGCGCGCCGTCGTGGTGGTGAACTCCTTGGTGACGGTGGCGTTGTCGCCCTTCCAGTCCGCGGCGTTGGCCTTGCGCTCCAGATCGGCGGCGTTGATGCCTCCGTCGCCCCCGTCGGCGAGCGTGACCAGCTTGTCGAGCATCTGCTTCCACTGCGTGACCGCGGTGTTCAGCTTGGTGAGGTTGAGGTCCTGCAGTTCCTGGCAGGTGACCATGGCGAGCTTCCCCTTTGCCCTACTTGAACTCGTCGTAGATGCGCGACACGGTCATCGTCTTGCCGTCCAGGGACTGCATCCCCGTCACGATCTTGTGCTCCTGCTTTGCATGTGTGGAGCGCGAATAGTCGAGATGGTTGGAGATGTGCGCACAGGCTTCCTTGAGCGTGGCCAGCTTGGTGCTCCAGGCGTCGTGCACTTCAAGGAGTCCGGAGCCCATGTCCAGGCCGTCGTTGAAGAGCTGATTCGAGGCCTCGAAAGTGGCTACGCGGGCGTGATCGCCATCGGTGGACAACTGCTCGCGCAGGGAGCGTGCCAGGTCGCCGAGTTTGCCCAACTCATCGTCGTGGACAGTCAGGTCGTCCTTCCCACCGCCTGATCCACCGCCCTCCGCGGGCAGTTGATTCAGCCGCGTCTGCGTCGAACTGGACTTGGCCTGCTCCCACTCGTCCCATGCCACTGGCTGCCCCCGTCGTGATCACTGCAATGTGCATGCCTTCACTCCGCTCCACGGTAGACGGGTGTCATGTGCGATTGCCAAGCGGGAAAGCCCCGGTGGTGAAAGCTTCACGGAGATCGCACAATCCCTTGGCGGACAGGAGCATCCGGCTAGCGGACAGGAGCATCCGGCTTCGGTTCGTCGATTACGGGGAAGCGGCGCGGGGCGACGAACAGCAGGACCAGCAGGGCGACTCCGGCCGCCGCTGCCGCGCCCACGTACACGTAGTCCACCGCCGCGTCCACTGCGCGCCGCAGATGGTCCGTAGCTTCGGTGGTCATCGACGACGGGTCGGCGAGCGCGTGCGCGACCGAGTCCAGGTCGCCCGTGCCGCCGAGGCGGGCGGCGAGGACGGTGTTGGCCACGGCACCGAACAGCGCCGCGCCCACGCTCTGGCCGACCTGGCGGCAGAAGAGTACGGACGCGGTCGTCGTGCCGCGTTCCGACCAGCCGACCGTCGACTGGACGCCGACGATCAGCGGCAGTTGGAAGAGGCCGAGTGCCCCGCCGAGCAGCAGCATGATCAGGGCCGGCTGCCAGGGTTCGCCGGGGAAGGGGAGCA
This sequence comes from Streptomyces sp. NPDC019890, assembly GCF_044903445.1. Lineage (NCBI taxonomy): Bacteria > Bacillati > Actinomycetota > Actinomycetes > Kitasatosporales > Streptomycetaceae > Streptomyces > Streptomyces sp. NPDC019890. The sequence goes on from NZ_JBJDQK010000004.1 coordinate 426,369, forward strand.
GGGGGAAGGCCGCGAGGATCAGGCCGGCGAGCGTGATGCCGACGATCGCCGTCCGTCGGAAGCCGATCCGGGTGTAGACCCGGTTCGACAGCGCGGCGCTGACCGGCCAGCTCAGCGTCATGACCGACAGGACGAAGCCCGCTGCGATCGGGCCGAGTCCGAGCACCGATTGTGCGTACGTCGGGAGGAAGACGGTCGGGGCCACCATCAGCAGGCCCAGCGCGCCGAGGGCCAGGTTCACCGCGGCTATGGTGCGCCGCCGCCAGACCCAGCCGGGGATGATCGGCTCCGCGGCCCGCCGTTCGATGACAACGACGACGGCGACGAGGAGGGCGCTTGCGCCGAGCAGCGCGAGTGACGGCGCGGACAGCCACGGCCAGGCGATGCCGCCCTGGACGAGCGCGGTGAGCAGGAGTGTGCCCGCCGCGAAGATGGCCAGTGCGCCCGGCCAGTCGATACGGGGGCGGGCGGCCGGTCGCGTACGGGACGGCTCGCGCAGATGACGGGCGATCAGCCAGAGAGCGACCGCGCCCACGGGGAGGTTGATCAGGAAGATCCAGCGCCAGTCGGCGTACGAGGCGAGCAGCCCGCCGATCGCGGGCCCGGCGACGGCCGAGACCGCCCACACGGTCGACAACCTGGCCTGGATTCTGGGGCGTTCCTTCAGCGGGTAGAGGTCGGCGGCGATGGTCTGGACGGTTCCTTGCAGCGCTCCGCCGCCCAGTCCCTGGACCACGCGGAAGGCGATCAGCGCGGCCATGTTCCAGGCGGCGGCGCACAGCACCGAACCGGCGAGGAAGAGGACGATGCCGGCGATCAGGACCGGCTTGCGGCCGAAGGTGTCGGAGAGCTTTCCGTACACGGGGAGTGTGACGGTCACGGCGAGGAGATAGCCGGAGAAGAGCCAGGAGAAGACGGTGAAGCCGCCGAGGTCGCCCACGATTTGGGGGACGACAGTGGAGACGATGGTCCCGTCGAGCGCGGCGAGCGCCATCCCGAGCATGAGGGCGGCAACGACGGGCCCACGGCGGGCGGCGTCGGCGCGGGGTGTCCCGGGTGTCTCGGTCGCACCTCTCGTGCGGGCCGTGGGCCCGGTGCCGCTTCCCGGCCCGGTGGCGGCACCAGGGGCCGCCGCGGTGTCGGCAGGCCCACTGCCGGCCGCGGGCCCGGCCCCGGCGGCGGTGCCTGGCGTGGTCCCGGCCGGAGCGGCCGTGGCGCGGCCACCGCGCCGGGCCTCGCCGGCTGGCGACCGACGCGGCGCACGGCCCCCGCGCCCCGCGTCTGTCGGGGGCCTGGTCCGTATGCCCTCCGGATCGTCCGTGCTTTCCTCCGCGCTCACCCCAGGATCCTTTCCCCCTGCACGTATTTTCCCGGGACACCATCTCACTTGAGCCTCACGCAGGGGGAGGGTGCAGGCTCAAGCCGTGCGGATCCACCCGCAGGTGGAGTCCCCCTAGGGGCTCCTCCTTACTGATGGCCAGGGGAGGTTCGTCCCGGGGGACGAGGAGGAGGCGGGGAGGATTCCTTAGGTTGGTCTTACGGCCGCAGCTGAGGCCCCACCACCGGGGGGTGGGGAAAACCCCCGGCTCAAGACTGCGCTGCGCACCAGCGACCCGGACCGTCTCGGCCGACAGACTCAAACCGTACGGGGCAACACCCTTTCATCACCGACATAGGAGAAATACCGTGACAACGGCTGTGACCATTCCTCAGCACGGGGGCACCGGAGGGAGTACGGCCGTTGCCGCTCGCGGGCGGCAGGTCGTCAAGGCATACGGCTCGGGGGAGACCCGTGTCGTCGCCCTCGACCATGTCGATGTCGACATCGCCCGCGGGCAGTTCACCGCGATCATGGGCCCCTCCGGGTCCGGCAAGTCGACGCTGATGCACTGCCTGGCCGGCCTCGACACCGTCACCTCGGGCAAGATCTACCTCGACGAGACCGAGATCACCGGGCTCAAGGACAAGAAGCTCACGCAGCTGCGCCGGGACCGGATCGGTTTCATCTTCCAGGCCTTCAATCTGCTGCCGACGCTCAACGCCCTGGAGAACATCACCCTGCCCATGGACATCGCCGGCCGTAAGCCGGACGCCGCCTGGCTGAACCGGGTCGTCGAGACCGTGGGCCTGTCCGAGCGCCTCAAGCACCGGCCCACCCAGCTCTCCGGCGGCCAGCAGCAGCGTGTCGCCGTGGCCAGGGCGCTCGCCGCCCGGCCCGAGATCATCTTCGGTGACGAGCCGACCGGAAACCTCGACTCCCGCGCGGGCGCAGAGGTGCTGAGCTTCCTGCGCCGTTCGGTCGACGAGTTGGGTCAGACCATCGTGATGGTCACGCACGACCCGGTGGCCGCCTCGTACGCGGACCGGGTCCTCTACCTCGCCGACGGGCGGATAGTCGACGAGATGTTCCGGCCCACCGCCGACGCCGTACTGGACCGCATGAAGGACTTCGACGCGCGGGGGCGGACGTCGTGACCGTACTCAGGACATCCCTGCGCAACTTCCTGGCGCACAAGGGGAGAATGGCGCTCTCGGCGGTGGCGGTGCTGCTGTCCGTCGCCTTTGTGTCGGGGACGCTCGTTTTCACCGACACGATGAACGCGACGTTCGACAAGCTCTTCGCCGCGACCGCGTCCGATGTCACCGTCAGTCCCAAGGGCGCCGGCGACGACGACAACCCGCAGACCGGCAAGCCCGAGTCGTTGCCCGCCTCGCTCGTCGAGAAGGTGGCGGGGGCCAAGGGCGTGAAGTCCGCCGAGGGCTCGGTCACCAGCATGAGCGTGACGGTCGTCAACTCCCGGAACAAGAACATGGGTTCCAGCACCGGCGCTCCGACGATCGCCGGCAACTGGAACCAGAACGACCTCAAGGCGATGGAGATCAGCTCCGGCCACGCGCCGCGCGGTCCCACCGAGGTGATGGTCGACGCCGACACCGCCGAGAAGCACCGGCTGAAACTCGGCGACGAACTGCGCACCATCTCCGTCATCGGCGACCTCACCGCCAAGATCTCCGGCATCGCCTCTTTCAAGGTCACCAACCCCGGTGCGGCGGTCGTCTACTTCGACACCGCCACCGCGCAGCGTGCACTGCTCGGCAAGGAGGGCCTGTTCACGGGCGTCTCCGTCACCGCCGCGGCGGGCGTCAGCGACGAGCAGCTCAAGCAGAACGTCGCCCAGGTGCTCGGCAGCGGCACGTACAAGCTGCAGACGGCGAAGGAGTCCGCCGACTCCAACCGCGAGGACGTCGGCTCCTTCCTCAAGGTGATGAAGTACGCGATGCTCGGCTTCGCGGGTATCGCCTTCCTCGTCGGCATCTTCCTGATCGTCAACACCTTCTCGATGCTGGTTGCCCAGCGCACCCGCGAGATCGGCCTGATGCGGGCGATCGGCTCCAGCCGCAAGCAGGTCAACCGCTCCGTGCTGGTCGAGGCGCTGCTGCTCGGCATCGTCGGATCCATCGCGGGCGTCGCTGCCGGCGTGGGCCTGGCCGTGGGGCTGATGAAGCTGATGGGTTCCATGGGCATGGAGCTGTCCACCCGGGACCTGACCGTGAAGTGGACGACTCCGGCGGTCGGCCTGGTCCTCGGCATCGTGGTCACCGTCGTCGCCGCGTATGTTCCGGCGCGCCGGGCCGGCAAGGTCTCCCCGATGGCCGCCCTGCGCGAGTCCGGTACGCCGGCCGACGGCAAGGCGGGACGGCTCCGGGCCGCGATCGGCCTGGTCCTCACGGGCGGTGGCGCGGCCGCGCTGCTGGTCGCCACCCAGGCAGACAAGGCGAGCGAGGGCTCGATGTTCCTCGGCCTCGGCGTGGTCCTCTCCCTCATCGGCTTCGTGGTCATCGGCCCGCTGCTCGCCGGTGTCGTGGTGCGGGCGCTCAGCGCCGTCGTACTGCGGATGTTCGGCTCGGTCGGCCGGCTCGCCGAGCGCAACGCGCTGCGCAACCCCCGTCGTACGGGAGCGACGGGCGCCGCCCTGATGATCGGCCTCGCCCTGGTGGCGTGCCTGTCGGTGGTCGGCTCCTCGATGGTCGCCTCGGCGACGGAGGAGCTCGACAAGTCGGTCGGCGCGGACTTCATCGTCTCGTCCGCCACTAGGCAGCCGATCATGCCGCAGGTCGAGAAGGCCCTGAAGAAGACCCGGTACATCGACCACGTCACCAACTACAAGGAGGTCATGACCAAGCTGACCGCCCCGGACGGCAAGACCGAGGACGAAGGCCTGATCGCCGCCGACCCGACGTACGCACAGGATCTGCGCCGCGAGATGGTCGCGGGCGAGATCTCGGCGGCGTACGGCAAGGACGCCATGTCGGTCGGTGACGCGTACGCCAAGGAGCACGCCGTCAAGGTCGGGGACAAGATCAAGGTCGCGTTCAAGAACGGCCGGACCGCCGAGCTCAAGGTCGCGGCGATCACGTCCGACGACACGAACGTCGACAAGGGCGCGATGTACACCAACATCACGACCGCCGCGCAGTACGTTCCCGCCGACCGGATGCCGAAGAACATGATCATGTTCGCGTCGGCGCAGGACGGCAAGGAGAAGGAGGCGTACGCGGCGCTCAAGGCGTCGCTGGCCAAGTATCCGCAGTACAAGGTGCAGAACCAGACCGACTTCAAGCAGGAACTGAAGGACCAGGTCGGCCAGCTGCTGAACATCGTCTACGGCCTGCTGGCGCTCGCGATCATCGTCGCGGTGCTGGGTGTGGTGAACACGCTGGCCCTGTCGGTGGTCGAGCGGACCCGGGAGATCGGCCTGATGCGGGCGATCGGCCTCTCGCGCCGCCAGCTGCGCCGGATGATCCGCCTGGAGTCGGTGGTCATCGCCCTCTTCGGCGCCCTGCTCGGCCTCGGTCTGGGCATGGGCTGGGGCACGGCGGCCCAGAAGCTGCTGGCGCTGGAGGGTCTGGGGGTCCTGGAGATCCCGTGGTCGACGATCATCACGGTCTTCGTGGCCTCGGCGTTCGTGGGCCTGTTCGCGGCCCTGGTCCCGGCCTTCCGGGCGGGCCGGATGAACGTCCTGAACGCGATCGCCACGGAGTAGGTGCGGGGGAGGCCCTGCCCGGCCGATGACCAGCGGGCCCCGGTGAGCACAGATGTGCTCACCAGGGCCCGCGCATGCCCGCGGACCGCATATGACCTGCTGTTTCCGGCGCCCGGCGAGTGGGGTGGCGCCCGTGGCGGACGCGGGAGCGTGCCGCAGCCGCGGAACCGGACGGCGGGTGTCGCACCCACGTCGTAGGCTGGAGACCCCCGGCCCGTTCGACGTGTCGGGCGGTTCGCGTTGCCCACTCCACGCCCCAGTATCGCCACGCCCCAGCCTCGCCCCCGGATGGAAGCCCTTCATGAGCCTGCACGGTCTGCTCGATGCCGTCGTACGTGACCCGTCGCTCGCCGAAGCGGTGAAGGCGGCGAGCGACGGTCACCGTATGCATGTCGATCTGGTCGGCCCGCCCGCCGCGCGCCCCTTCGCGGTGGCCGCGCTCGCCCGCGAGACCGGCCGGCCGGTGCTGGCCGTCACGGCGACCGGGCGGGAGGCCGAGGATCTCGCGGCCGCGCTGCGTTCGCTGCTGCCCGAGGAGGGCATCGCCGAGTACCCCTCCTGGGAGACCCTGCCGCACGAGCGGCTCTCGCCCCGCTCCGACACCGTGGGCCGCCGGCTGGCCGTGCTGCGCCGGCTGACCCACCCGTCGAAGGACGACCCGAGCGCCGGACCGGTCTCGGTGGTCGTCGCGCCGATCCGTTCCGTACTGCAGCCGCAGGTCAAGGGGCTTGGGGAGCTGGAGCCCGTGGCGCTGCGCACCGGGCAGCAGGCCGATCTGAACGAGGTCGTGGACGGCCTCGCGGCCGCCGCGTACTCCCGGGTCGAACTGGTCGAGAAGCGCGGCGAGTTCGCCGTACGCGGCGGCATCCTCGATGTCTTCCCGCCGACCGAGGAGCACCCCCTTCGGGTGGAGTTCTGGGGCGACGACGTCGAGGAGATCCGCTATTTCAAGGTCGCGGACCAGCGGTCGCTGGAGGTCGCCGAGCACGGTCTGTGGGCGCCGCCCTGCCGCGAGCTGCTGCTGACCGACGATGTACGGCAGAGGGCCGCGGCCCTCGCCGAAGCGCACCCCGAGCTGGGCGAGCTGCTCGGCAAGATCGCCGAGGGCATCGCGGTCGAGGGCATGGAATCCCTGGCACCCGTCCTCGTCGATGACATGGAGCTGCTGCTCGACGTGCTGCCCGAGGGCTCCATGGCCGTGGTCTGCGACCCGGAGCGGGTACGCACCCGGGCGGCGGACCTGGTGGCCACCAGCCAGGAGTTCCTCCAGGCGTCCTGGGCAGCGACCGCCGGCGGAGGCGCGGCCCCGATCGACGTCGGCGCGGCCTCGCTGTGGGGGATCGCCGACGTCCGGGACCGGGCGCGCGAGCTCGGCATGATGTGGTGGTCCGTGTCCCCCTTCGCCGCGGACGAGGAGCTTGCCGACGACACCGTCAAGCTGGGGATGCACGCCCCGGAGGTGTACCGCGGCGACACGGCCCGCGCGCTCGCCGACACCAAGGGCTGGCTGGCGGACGGCTGGCGCACGGTGTTCGTGACGGAGGCGCACGGCCCCGCGGCCCGTACCGTCGAGGTGCTGGGCGGCGAAGGCATCCCCGCCCGCCTGACTGCGTTTGATTCAAGGACGGGGGAGCTCGGCGAGATCTCGCCGTCCGTCGTCCATGTCGCGTGCGGCTCCATCGACTACGGCTTCGTGGACCCGGCGCTCAAGCTGGCCGTGCTCACGGAGACGGACCTCTCCGGCCAGAAGGCGGCCGGCAAGGACGGCCAGCGGATGCCCACCCGGCGCCGCAAGACGATCGACCCGCTCACCCTTGAATCGGGCGACTACATCGTGCACGAGCAGCACGGTGTGGGCCGCTACATCGAGATGGTGCAGCGCACCGTCCAGGGCGCCACGCGGGAATACCTGCTGGTGGAGTACGCGCCGGCGAAGCGCGGCCAGCCCGGCGACCGGCTGTACATCCCCACGGACCAGCTGGAGCAGGTCACCAAGTACGTCGGCGGCGAGGCCCCGACGCTGCACCGGCTCGGCGGCGCGGACTGGACGAAGACGAAGGCGCGCGCCAAGAAGGCCGTGAAGGAGATCGCGGCCGACCTCATCAAGCTGTACTCCGCCCGGATGGCGGCGCCCGGCCACGCCTTCGGCGCGGACACCCCCTGGCAGCGGGAGCTGGAGGACGCCTTCCCGTACGTGGAGACCCCCGACCAGCTGAGCACCATCGCCGAGGTCAAGGAGGACATGGAGAAGACGGTCCCGATGGACCGCCTGGTCTGCGGCGACGTCGGTTACGGAAAGACGGAGATCGCGGTACGGGCCGCGTTCAAGGCCGTCCAGGACGGCAAGCAGGTCGCGGTCCTGGTCCCGACGACCCTTCTCGTGCAGCAGCACTTCGGCACCTTCTCCGAGCGCTACTCCCAATTCCCGGTGAACGTACGGGCGTTGTCCCGCTTCCAGTCGGACGCGGAGGCGAAGGCGACCCTTGAGGGGCTGCGGGACGGCGCGGTCGACATCGTGATCGGCACGCACCGCCTCTTCTCCGCCGAGACCACGTTCAAGGACCTGGGCCTGGTGATCGTCGACGAGGAGCAGCGCTTCGGCGTCGAGCACAAGGAGCAGCTGAAGAAGCTCCGCGCGAATGTCGACGTACTGACGATGTCCGCGACACCGATCCCCCGTACGTTGGAGATGGCGGTCACCGGCATCCGCGAGATGTCCACGATCACCACCCCGCCGGAGGAGCGGCACCCCGTTCTCACCTTCGTCGGCCCGTACGAGGAGAAGCAGCTCGGCGCGGCGATCCGCCGTGAACTGCTGCGTGAGGGCCAGGTCTTCTACATCCACAACCGTGTGGAGTCGATCGACCGGGCCGCGGCCCGGCTTCGCGACATCGTGCCCGAGGCCCGCATCGCGACCGCCCACGGCCAGATGCCCGAGTCGGCGCTCGAACAGGTCGTGGTGGACTTCTGGGAGAAGAAGTTCGACGTGCTCGTCTCGACGACGATCGTCGAGTCCGGCATCGACATCTCCAACGCGAACACCCTGATCGTGGAGCGCGGCGACAACTTCGGTCTCTCGCAGCTGCACCAGCTGCGCGGCCGCGTCGGCCGTGGCCGCGAGCGCGGTTACGCCTACTTCCTCTACCCGCCGGAGAAGCCCCTCACCGAGACCGCCCACGAGCGTCTCGCGACGATCGCCCAGCACACCGAGATGGGCGCGGGCATGTATGTCGCGATGAAGGACCTGGAGATCCGCGGCGCGGGCAACCTCCTGGGCGGCGAACAGTCCGGCCATATCGCGGGCGTCGGCTTCGACCTGTACATCCGCATGGTGGGTGAGGCGGTCGCCGACTACCGCGCAGCGGTCGAGGGCGGCGTGGAGGAGGAGCCCCCGCTCGAGGTCAAGATCGAGCTCCCGGTCGACGCGCATGTCCCGCACGACTACGCACCGGGCGAGCGGCTGCGCCTGCAGGCCTACCGCGCGATCGCCTCGGCGAACAGCGAGGAGGACATCAAGGCGGTCCGCGAAGAACTCTCCGACCGCTACGGCAAGCTCCCCGAGCCCGTCGAGAACCTGCTGCTGGTGGCGGGCCTGCGAATGCTGGCCCGCGCCTGCGGAGTGAGCGAGATCGTGCTCCAGGGGCCGAACATCCGCTTCGCGCCGGTGGAGTTGAGGGAGTCGCAGGAGCTGCGGCTGAAGCGCCTGTATCCGCGTACGGTGATCAAGCCGGCGGTGCGCCAGGTCCTGGTGCCGCGCCCGACGGCGGGGAAGATCGGCGGGAAGCCGGTGGTGGGGCGTGAACTGCTGGCGTGGACGGGGGAGTTCCTGACCACGATCCTGGGGTCGTAGAGCTTCGCCGGGCGGCTTGCCCGGCTCCCGGTTCAAAGACCTTGCCGTCGAGGTGAGTTCGCGTCAGCTCTTTGCCGTACGCCTCGACCAGGATCAGGCTGATCCGGTCACCGTGGAGGCGTAATTCACGGCGAATCGGGTTCGGCCGTGTGCTCCGTTACGCCACGATTGCGCACAGGTCGGGCACATCGGGGACTCCCGGGCATCGGCCGCGCAATGGCCTGCACCACGAGGGGGAGCCGTGACGCTCGCGTCCTTCAACACCCATGACATTCTCCATCCCCTTGATCTCGCCGCCCGTCAGCAACTGGAGAAGATCCCGGGGCTCCAGACCGCGGCGAAGAAGTACCGCAGCATGATCGCGGACCGCCGCGACCGTGCCCGGCTGCTCTCCAACGCGATCCGGCTGGGCCCTCACCAGGTTCCGGACGTCTACAACCTGCTGCCGCCGATATGTACGGCCTTCGGCATCGAGGAGCCCGAGCTCTTTCTGATGCCCGGACCGGCCAACGCGCTGACGACGGGGCACTCCAGAACCTGTGTCGTGATCCACAACGAGCTGTTCCTCGACCTTCCCGAGGACGAGATCCAGGCGGTGCTGGCGCACGAGTGCGGCCATATCCTGGCCGAGCACGTGCTCTACCGGCAGATGGCGCTGGCGGTGTTCGGCGGCATGGGAGCCCTGAGCGGCAAGGCCGGGATGGTGGCCGCTCTGCTCTCGGAACCCCTGAAGGTGGCGCTGCTGGACTGGTACCGCAAGAGCGAGCTCACCGCCGACCGGGCCGCGGTGGCGTTCATGGGCGGCCCCGAGGAGCTCCAGCGGGCTCTCTTCCACCTCCACGGGATACCCAAGTGGCTGCCGAAGGAGCAGATCAGCTACGCGGCGTTCGCGGCGCAGGCCGACGAGTTCGACGCGGCGATGAGTGAGACGAAGCTGGACCGCTTCCTCCTGCGCCAGTTGGACAACGAGGCGACCCACCCGAACCCGGCGCTGCGGCTGCGGGAGATTCAGCGTTGGGCGGAGTCGGAAACGTTCCGGCAGGTCATGGCGATCGCGAAGGCCCCCGGCACTGCCGGGATCGGCGGGACCGATCCGGAGCCGTGCGGCGGGTGCGGTCGCCCGGTCAGGGCCGACTGGCTGTACTGCCAGGGCTGCGGAAAGGATCTCAAGGCGACTGCGGGGGCAAACTCATGAGCGCGTTCAGCAGCGAGAAGCTCATCACCGTCACGATTCCCGACCTCGCGCCCGTGACCGCCGATCTCGTCACCCACTTCCAGGAACGGGGCTACGAGAGCGTCAGCATCGCGGGTCCGGACGGCGGACATGAAGTCAGTATCACCAAGGGGGGCACCTTCAAGAAGGTGGTCGGCCTACGGACCGCGCTCAAGATCGAGATCCTGCCGCAACCGACGGGAACGCTGATCCGGGCGGGGGTCGGGATCTTCGGCAAGCAAGCGCTGCCGTTCGCGATCGCCATGCTGGTCACCTGGCCCGTACTGCTGACCCAGATCTGGGGGCTCATCAACCAGGCCGGGCTGGACGACGAGGCGATCAAGGTGGCCGAGCTGAGCCTGAACCGCCTCTCCCGACTCGCGGGCCAGCCGGATTTTGCCGGTGCGCCGGCACTGAACGGGGCGCGGAGTTTCTGCCACAAGTGCGGCCACGCACAGTCCGGCGATGCCGACTTCTGCACGAAGTGCGGCACCCGGAGTACGGATCACAAGGCGGCCACATAACGGGAGACCGTGGCCACCGCGTTCTCCACCACGCCCCGTAATGTCGCCACCGGATCCAGCACTCCCGCGGCACGCAGATCGGTCACCGAGCCGCTGTCGTACTCGAACCCGGCAGACGCATCGGCCGACGTGGCGTCGAGCAGGGCCATCACCTTGTCGGCATCCTGCCCCGCATTGCGGACGAGCTGCCGCAGCGGGGCGGCCAGCGCGGTGCGGAACAGACCGGCATCCGCTCCGAGTGGACGCCCGGCGCGGTACAGTCCGGTCCCGCCTCCGGGCAGCACACCGGAGCGGGTCGCCGAGCGGGCCACGGCGAGCGCCCGTACGGCTGCGGCGTGTGCCGCTTCCCCCGCCGGACCTGCGTGAACCTGGACCCGCCCGCTGTCGCGTGGTGCGGCCCCGGGTAGCCCGGTGACCGTGGTGGAGGACGGGGTGACCAGCGCCCGGCCGGCCCGGCCCAGCGGCCGGCCGGCCAGCAGGCCGTGACCGGTCCGGGTGCACAATGCATCCCAGTCGGTGGCGGTGCCCGTGGGGCGCACCACGACCACCGTCCCTGCGAACAGACTGTGCAGGGAGCTCATGGCGAAGGAGTCGATACGCGGCGCGATGATCAGCAGCGGTCCCGGCTCCCGCCAGCCGATCCGCTGCAACTCCTCGACCGGGATGTCCCCTCCCGGTGCGACCAGAACGTACGGCTCATGGAGCGTCACGGGACGGGCGGAGGAGTTCGGGGCCAGGACCGACGTGTCCAGGGTGAGCCGGCTGACGAAGGACAGCCCCGGCTCGGGGTCGGCGGCAGCCCGGGTGCCGGTGGCGATCTCGACCTGGTTCGCCCCCACGCGTGCGACTGCCGACATGACCAGCGTTCGTGCCGGGACGTCCCCGAGGGCTGTCGCCACGGCTCCGCCCAGTTCTTCCACGGAGAGCGTTTCCGGGTCCCGGTCCGGGTCCGGCGCGGTCAGCCGGCGCAGGACTGCGGCGGCATCCTCCTCGGCGCGGTCGGCGATCTCCTCCCACCGGGCGCCCGCCCGTACCGCCTCATGGATCCCGGAGAGCAGTTCGCTGACGACGATCGCGGCGGTCGCGGCCCCGTCACCGTAGTCCCGGCGCATCGCCGTCATCACGTCACGGACCAGTTCCATCCCCGGCAGCCAGCGGCGGTCGGCCGTGTCGATCGCCGCCTCGAGCTCAGTGAGGCAATCCGGCCCTGCGGGGCCGAATACGGGCCGCAGCGCGCTCACGCCGACATGGATCCCCACGACGAGGTCCGAGGCGTCCGTCCCTGCTCCCGCGGCGGGGCGTCGACGCTGCGTGAACCATCGGAGCACGCCCGACCATGGATTTCGCATGAGCTGCAGCTCCCGAATCCTGTTTTCGTGGCCCTGCGTCGGTTGCGGCCAGCCATGACTGGCCATGATCTTCTGGGTGTAGTCAAAGAGGTCGCCGGGGGTGAGAAACGGTCTTCCGCTGGGGACACCGCTGCCGATGACCTCCAGCAGCCCGCCCGTGAACGCGGTGTGCCGATTGCCCTCGGGGGCCATGCCCAGCACCGTGGCTCCTGTGGCGGACAGGACATACGTCCCCTCGATCTCCAACTGCCCCACGACGACCGAGGACGGATCCGCCATGATGCCGGTCGCCCGCCCGCTGAAGCAGCAGTCCAGGATGAGCAGCAGTCTTCTGGCCCGGCAGCGCCGGAGGATGTCCCGGACGTCCGGGTATCTCAACCCGGTGAGATGCGGTAACCGGGAGGTTGTCCTGCCAGTGGCCAGGACCAGTTCACCGGTTGTCGGTTCGACCAGTCCGTGCCCGGAGAAGTAGACGAGCAGGGTGTCGAGCGGCTCCTCCGCGACCTGGGCCAGCACGGTGCTGACATCGGCGGAGTCTCTTCGGTCGGGCAGTACGACGCAGTGTTCCTGCGGCAGTCCCCACTTCTCCGGGTCACGGAGAGCCGCGGCGAGATCCGTGACGTTGTTGACGACAGCGGGCAGCGGAGGCAGCTCCTCGTACGTGCTGTTGCCGATCAGAACCGCCTTGGAAAGCAGCGGATCAGCGGGATCGGTCATGACGCCCCGTCAGCGGGCGCACCGTCGTCACGATCACTGTCAGGGGACGAACCGCTGTCGGTGGCGGGGCGTTGCTCCAGGAGCTGCGTGATCAGGGCGGCAGGGTCCCTGACGTTCCCGGCCTCCACCTCAAGGCTTCCCTGCGGACCCTCGATCCGTACCTTGACCTGCGTCACACGGCTTTGCAGCCACACCGAGACAGAGTTCGCCATCACCGCCCCGGCGCCTCCCGCACCCAATGACGCCAGCAGAATCTCGCTGACCGCTCCCATCTCGCCCGGCCGGGGAGCGGGCGCGGGGCGCGTGATACGAGCCTGCCGCAGACCAGGCTCCTGAAGCAGCCACTGCTCCAAGGAGCGAAGGTCCGCTTCGCCCTGTTCGGAGTCAACTGTGATGCTGATATCCACCTTTGTACTGTGACACAGGCGGTGGCCGCACCGAGGCGGGTCGCCGAGATTGAGCGGACGGGGGCGGCCGGTCAGCTCGGCGGGGCCTTGAAGGTCAGGCCGGTCAGCGCGCGGAACACCTCCTCCGGATCGCGGTCGCCCACCGGCCCCTCCAGGTTGTGACTCAGCAGCAGCGTCGCGAAGCCGTGGGCGATGGACCAGGCCGCGATGCCCATCAGGCCGGCGTCCTCGGCGGGGATGCGGTCCGCGACCGACGCGCGGAGTTGCTCCGCGGCCCGGGCCTTGGCTGCCAGGAGTTCCGGATCGTCGGGGCGGTACAGGTCCGGCTGGAACATCACCTGGAAGTGCGCGGGGTGCTCGACCGCGAAACGGACGTAGTGCACGCCTCGTTCGCGAAGGTCGGGCGCGCCCGCGAGGGAGGCGGCCAGAAGGTCGTAGCCCTCCGTCGCGATCGCTGTGAGCAGGCCGGCCCGGTCCTTGAAGTGGTGTGCGGGGGCCGCGTGCGAGACGCCCGCCCGGCGGGCAAGGTCGCGCAGGCTCAGGGCGGACGGGCCTTCGGTGGTGATGACGTCGAGCGCGGCGGTCAGGACGGCCTGCCGCAGATCGCCGTGGTGGTAGGTGCGCTGGCTCATGAGTTCAGGCTACGCGGAATCTAGGCATTGACAAGTTCGGCACGGGAGAGCAATCTAGTCGGTGTCAAGATGACGACGGGTTGAGGAGAAGGACATGTCGGAGCAGCTTGAGCTGGGCAAGGTCCGCCAGATGTGGCATCTGCTGGAGCCCCTGCATGCCGTGCTCTACTACGCGCCGGAGGCCTTCGAGGAGGCCGCCGCCCTCGGCTACAAGACCGATGAGCGCTGGCCGAGTTACTTCGCCTGGCGTGCCGCGCCGCTCGGCGCGGCCGGGGCGGCGCGAGTGACCTCGGCGTTCTACAGCTTCAGCCCGCGAATGGTGGAGCGGTACGTCCCCGCCGCCTGGGGCATCGCCTCGCCCGGCGACGTACTCGACGCACGGCTGCGGGCCGTCGACCGCACCTACCGGAAGGTGTTCGGGGACCGGGTGGACGCACCCGAGACCGCAGAGGCGGCCGCGCTTGTGCGTCGTGCGGCCGAGGCCGCGAACCTGGCCGGGCGGCCGCTGGCCGCCGGCAACGCCGAGCTCGCCTGGCCCGACGAGCCGCATCTGGTGCTCTGGCAGGCCGCGACGATCCTGCGCGAGCACCGCGGCGACGGTCATCTCGCCGCGCTGCTGACCGCGGGGCTCGACCCCGTCGAGTCGCTCGTCTCCTTCGCGGCCATCGGCGCGGCCTCGGTGGAGAGGTTCGCCAGCCGCGGCTGGAGCGATCAGGAGTGGCGTGCGGCGCGCGAACGGCTCGTCGCGCGCGGCCTGTTGGACGCGGACGGCACGGCCACAGGGGCCGGGCGCGAGCTGCGGGCCGAGGTCGAGCGGCGGACGGACGAACTGGCCGCCGCGCCGTGGGCGGCGCTCGGCGCCGCGGGCCGGGAGCGGCTGACGGAGCTGCTCGGGACGCTGTGGGTCGAGGTGCTGAGCGCCGGTGTGCTGCCCGCCGAGACGACCCTCGGCATCGGCAAGGTGTGAGGCCCGGGCAGGCGAAACGCCTGCGAACGCCACACCGCCCGCGGGGGCCGGCTCGGCTCCGCGGGCGGTGCGTGTGCGTATGTATCTGATGCGTCCGTCTGCTGATGTCGCCTCCGGTGGGGTGGAGGCCTCTGCTCGGGCCTGTGCGTTTTCGACGCTACGCCCGCCCTGCGCATCCCGCGCGCCGGACAACGGACTTGGGCTCAGTAAGGTACGACGGTGGACAGACTCGGGGTACGAATATCGCGTGCGCTCTCGGCCGCGCTGGTCGCCGCCGTCGTGCTCACCGGCTGCGACGGAGCCGGACTCGACGGAAACGGACTCGGCGGAAGCGGAGTCCCGGACAGCTCCAAGCCCGGTGACCCCGCCACCACCGGCACCTCCCCGTTGGCCAACCCCGACGGTACGAAGCCCGGCCTCGGGGCCCTCACCTCCGAGCGGGACCGCGCCGCCGCCCGCCGGCTGATCGAGAAGGTGGCCACCAAGGGGCGTGGTCCCAAGACCGGTTACGCCCGCGACCGCTTCGGCCACGCCTGGATGGACACCGCCGACGGTGTGCCGCTGGCCCGCAACGGCTGTGACACGAGGAACGATCTGCTCGCCCGCGACGGCCGGCAGCTGCGTTACCGCTCAGGATCGGACTGTGTCGTCATCGCGATGACGCTCGACGACCCGTACACCGGCACGGTCATCGACTGGAAGAAGCAGAAGGCGTCGGCGGTTCAGATCGACCATGTCGTGCCGCTCTCCTACGGCTGGCAGATGGGCGCCGCCCGCTGGGACAGGGCGAAGCGGCAGCAGCTCGCCAACGATCCGCTGAATCTGCTGCCCGTCCAGGGCTCCGCCAACAGCTCGAAGAGCGACTCAGGTCCGGCGTCCTGGCTGCCGCCCAACAAGCGGATCCGCTGCTCGTACGCGGTACGGATCTCGCAGGTGGCGCTCAAGTACGGCCTGCCGGTGACGGCGGCGGACAAGAAGGCGATGCTCACGCAGTGCGGCGGCTGAACCAGGCCGTGCCGGGGGAACGAGCCGTGCCGGGGAAAGAACCCGTGCCGGGGGAACGAGAAGAGGCCGCCCCGGAGGCGGCCTCTGCGCCCGAGGGGCGGCGGGGGGTCAGAGCGTCAGCTCCCACTGGGAGGCGTCGTACGAGATGCCGGGGCTGATCTCGACCGTGAGGATCTTGGCGTCCGCCGGGGCGTCGAAGGCGAACTTCACCGTGGCCTTCTTTCCGGGCAGGATCTTGCCGTTGAAGCCGTCGCCGACCCCTTCGTCGAAGATCTGCTCGGCCTTGACGCCGTCCTTGCCGGCGCGCGCCTCGGCGGTCGCCAGGGTGGCGTCGAACTTCTCCTTGCCGGCGTTCTCGATGACGACGGTCACCACGTAGGCCTTGTGGCCCTTGGTGTGCCCGACGGCGAAATCGTTGGGGGTGAAGTCCTTGGGCGCGGAGACGGTGACCTGAAGGTCGTCGTCGTAGATGGACGTGTCGCCCGCCGCGAGGGTTTCGGCCGGGTCGGCCTTGTCGTCGCTCTTGGGCTTCTCGGCCGTCTCGGCCTTGCCCTTGCCACCCTTTGCGGCGGCCGGCGCCTTCGACGCCGTGGTGCCCGAGGTGGCCTTGTTGATCTCGTCCACCGCGTCGCCCACGGCCTTGAAGGTGATGACCGCGCCGACGATCGAGAGGATCAGCGCGACCAGCCCGAGGATCGCGCCGGTCGTGGTCACACCCTTGTTGGCGGCCTCACCGCGCTTGACGCGGCCGCGGCCCACCAGGCCCAGGATCAGGGCGATCAGGCCGAGGATGCCGGCCAGCCAGAAGAAGAAGGGGATCAGCCCGGAGATGGTGCCGATGATCCCGAGCACCAGAGCGGCCGTGCCGAGCCCGCCCCGCAGCTGCTGAGGGGCCGGCGCGTAGGGGGCCGCGCCGGGCGGCTGCTGCGGGTCGTACTGGGGCTGCTGCGTGGAGTGGGACATGGGTGCCCTCCCGGACGTGGAGTGTGGTCGGGACCGTGTCATGAGCCCCGTTCAGCGCGCCGCTGCGGCGACGGGTTAATAAGAGCAGAGCCTGTGAACCGAGTCAACGTGCGTCACGGAATTGTGATTTGCTCACACTGTGAAGGGGTTTCTCTTGTGTGCGCGGCTATGCTCGGCCGCACAACAGGCAAGTGCAGATCAGCGCTTACGCGAGGGAGCCAGCCAGGTGCCGGAGAAATCGAGCGAGGTGACCGCGGCCGGAATCGCCCGGCTTGCGGGAGTCGGACGCGCCGCGGTCAGCAACTGGCGGCGCCGTCACGCCGACTTCCCGAAGCCGGTCGGCGGCACGGAGACGAGCCCGTCGTTCGCACTCGCCGAGGTCGAGCAGTGGCTCCGTGACCAGGGCAAACTCGCCGAAGTCCCGCTCCGTGAAAGGGTTTGGCAACAGCTGTCAGGTCATCTCGCGGGCCCCGTACCGGCGTTGGTACAGGCGGGCTGCACGCTGCTGCTCGTGAGGGACCGTCACCCGGCCTGGCTGGAGCTGGCGGCGGTCTCGGACGAGCGCCTGGCGAAGCTGCTGCCCGGCGCGCTGGAGCAGGTGCTCACGGCGCGCTTCGAAGAGGATGCGGTCGCGCTCTTCACGGAAGTGTTCACAGCGCACGCGAGCTCGGTGACGCGCCCGGAACTGTTCACCGAGGCGACGGGCTCGGAGTCGGCAGCGTCCGTCCCCTTCCTGCGTGGTGTCGCCGAGCTGGCCGCCGAACTCGGCGCACGCCAGGCCTTCGAGTTTCTGCTGGGGCGCTACCTCGATGCCAACCCGCGGCAGTACACCCTCACTCCGCCCGGGCCCGCCGCGCTCATGGCCGCGCTCGCCGGGGCCGGCGCCCGCGTCGTGCTCGATCCTGCTGCCGGGACCGGGACACTGCTACGAGCCGTCGAGCGGCCCGCCGAGCTGTATGCGCAGGACGCCGACCCCGACCTCGCCGCGCTCACCGGACTGCGGCTCGCCCTGCACTGCGACGCCACCGTGCGCGCCCGCTCTGGCGACACCCTGCGCGGCGACGCGTTCCCGAAGCCCGCTTTCGACGCCGTGCTCTGCCACCCGCCGTTCAACGAACGCAACTGGGGTCACGACGAACTCGCCTACGACCCCCGCTGGGAGTACGGCTTCCCGGCCCGCACCGAGTCCGAACTGGCCTGGGTCCAGCACGCGCTCGCCCGGCTGCGCCCCGGCGGTGCCGCCGTCCTGCTGATGCCGCCCGCCGCCGCGTCCCGCCGTTCCGGCCGCCGGATCCGCGCCGGGCTGCTGCGCCGCGGTGCGCTGCGTGCCGTCGTCGCCCTGCCCGCCGGCGCCGCGCCCCCGTACGGCATCCCTCTGCACATCTGGGTGCTGCGCAAGCCCGATCCGGGCCGGCCGGCCCCGCCCGAGCTGCTGTTCGTCGACACCACGGAGCACGCAGGGGCGGGCGGCGGCCGCGACAAGCTGGACTGGCAGGCCGTTCACAGCGCCGTACTCGACGCCTGGCAGCCCTTCGAGAATCACGGCACGGCCCAGGAGCAGCCGGGCGTCAGCCGCTCGGTTCCCGTCATCGAACTCCTCGACGACGACGTGGACCTGGCCCCCGCCCGGCACCTGCCGCCCCCCGCCGCGGGCGGCGGCGCGGCCGAGCTGCTGCGGGTGCGGGACCGGCTCGCCGACACCCTCCGGCTGACCGGAGAGCTCACCCCCGCGCCCGCCGCCCACGCGGAGCCCGCGCCCTGGCCCGCCACCACCGTCGGCGAACTGGCCCGCGCGGGCGCGCTGGTGCTCAGCGCCGGCGGCACGGGCAGCACGAGCGGCACCGGCAGCACGCGCAGTACGAACGCCGAGCCCGTGCCCGTACTCACCGAGCAGGACGTGCTCTCCGGCACCGCGCCCTCGGGCACGCTCCCCGAAGGCCCCGACGAGGAGCCCGTACGCGTCGAGGAGGGCGATGTCGTTGTGCCCGTGCTCGGCGGCGGATCCGTCGTACGCGTCGTCGACGAGGCCACCGCAGGAGCGGCCCTGGGCCGAAACCTCCAGCTACTGCACCCAGATCAGGCCGCGCTCGACTCCTGGTTCCTGGCCGGCTTCCTGCGCGGCACCGCCAACAACCGGCAGGCCAGCAGCTACGCCTCCACCGCGACCCGGCTCGATGTGCGCCGGCTCCAGCTGCCCCGGCTGCCGCTCGCGGACCAGCAGCGCTACGGCGAACGTTTCCGGGCGCTCGCCGAGTTCGAGGACGCGCTCAGGCAGGCCGGGCGGCTCGGCGAGCAGCTCGTCCAGGGGCTGTACGACGGGCTGACGGACGGCACGGTCACACCGGAGTGAGAGCCGGAGCGTGACGCATCGGACAACGGGTCGGTACAACCCGGGACCCCTTGTCCGTGTCGGTGTATACGCTCATCCTCTATCTGCCTCGTCCCCAGGCCTTCAGGAGCAGTAATGCACGGCCACGGCTATGCGCCGCCGCAGCCCAAGCGACCGCCCACCGCACTGCTCGTCGCCATGCGCGTGCTCTTCGTGGCGCTCGCGCTGCTCAGCTTCGGCATGCTCGCCTGGGGCACGATGCTCCGAATAGCGATCATGCGCCGCCGACGGCTCGACTGGCTGCTGTTCTGGGTCAGCCTCGCCCTCGCGATCACCGCGTTCGTCGTCATCGGCGAGTTCGGTTCCGACGCCGAGACCCAGGACGCCAAGCAGGACGAGATGACCGCCCTCGACTATGTGTTCGTGCCGGTTCTGCTCGGGCTCGCCATCGGGGTGCCCATTCACTATCTGGTGGCCGACATCCGCCACTACCAGGAGCCCCGGGCGGCCTGGGGCCCGCCGCCCCCGCCGTACGCCGCGCCGAGCGCCCCCTACGGCCTGCCGCCCCGGCCGCAGCCCACCTACGGCTCTCCGCCGGTCCAGCCCCAGCCACCGGCACCGGCACCGGACAAGCCCCGTATCGACCAGGTCCGCGCCGAGCTCGACGAGCTCAGTGACTACCTCCGCAAGGAGAAGGACCGAGGGCAGGGCCGGTGAACGGACGCGTCATAGCGAACCGTTACGAGCTCTCGACCGTCATCGGCCAGGGCGGCATGGGCCAGGTCTGGACGGGATACGACGGCCGCCTCGACCGCCGCGTCGCCGTCAAGCTGCTCCGCCCCGACCGCATGGCAGCCGCCACCGCCGCCGACGAGATGCGCCGCCGGTTCGTGCGCGAGTGCCGGGTCACCGCCCAGGTCTCGCACCCCGGCCTGGTGACCGTCCACGACGCGGGCAGCGACGGGGACGACCTCTATCTCGTCATGCAGTACGTCGAGGGCGCGGACCTCGCCGACCATCTCGCCGAGCACGAGCCGTACCCCTGGACGTGGGCCGCCTCCGTCGCCGCCCAGCTGTGCGCCGTGCTCGCCGCCGTGCACGCCGTGCCGATCGTCCACCGCGACCTCAAGCCGCGGAATGTGATGGTCAAGCCGGACGGCACGGTCACCGTCCTCGACCTCGGCGTCGCCTCCGTCATCGACGTGGACACCACCCGCCTCACCCACACCGGATCACCCATCGGCAGCCCCGCCTACATGGCCCCCGAACAGGCGATGGGCGGCGCGGTCGGCCCGTACACCGATCTCTACGCACTCGGCGTGCTGATGCACGAACTGCTCAGCGGGAACGTCCCGTTCGCGGGTTCCACCGCCCTCGGCGTGCTCCACCGCCATCTCTACGAGCCGCCGCTGCCGGTCCGCCAGCTGCGCCCCGAGATACCCGAGCCGCTCGAAGCGCTCGTCCTGCGGCTGCTCGCCAAGGACCCGCAGCACCGCCCGTCCGGCGCGCAGGAAGTGTACGAGGCGCTGGTGCCGCTGCTGCCGGGCCGCGGTGCGCCCGGGCGCAGTCCCGGGGGAGGGCCGCTCGATCCCACCCGCCCCTTCCTGCGCCCTCACGCCCCCTGGCCGGACCGCGTGGCGACCCCGCCGCCGCCCGCCGCGCCCCCGGAGCCGCCCGCGCCCCGCCCGGATGTCGCGGCCGCCGTCGACGAGGCCAAGCGCCTCCTCGGCGAGGGCAGCATCACCCAGGCCGTGGACATCCTCGGCGGCATCCTCCCGGCGGCCGCCGCCGAGCACGGCGAGCACTCCCCGGTCGTGCGGATCCTGCGCAAGCAGTACGCGGCGACGCTGCTGGACGACGGGCAGTACCGGCGTGCGCTGCCCGAGCTGCGACGGCTCGCCGACGACCGGAGTGCCGAGGCGGGCCCGGCCGACTCTCAGACACTGCACTACCGCTACGACGCCGCGCAGTGCCTGGAGCAGCTGGGAGAGCCGGCCGCCGCGCTCGCGGAGTACCGGGCCGTGCTGCCGTACTACGAGGGCCGGCAGGCCGCCGACCCCGCCCGCGCCTTCGACGTGCGCCACCGCATCGGGAATCTGCTGCTCGCGGTGGGCGATCACACGGCGGCGTGGCGGCAGCTTCAGGGGCTGCTCCACGACGCGGAGCGTGCGTACGGGCCGTACCACCCGCTGCCGATCGAGCTGCGTCGTGCGCTCGACCGGCAGCGGCAGTTCAACGGCGGCGGATCACATCCGGGCGTACCCCTGCGCTGACAGCGTCTCGAACGGCAGCCGGACCGCGGTGGCCGTCCCGGTGTCGGCGTTCGACGCCCTGAGCGCGGTCAGCTCCGTGTCGCTCAACGCCCGCCGCACCAGACGGAATTCGTCCAGTGAGCCCTTGAAGTGCTCCCCGCCGTCCGGCCTGACGCCCAGCTGGATGCCCCAGACGGCGAAGCTGTCCCCGTACGTCACCGAACCGGCCGGGACCGTGGCGTCGTCCAGTACCTTCCCGTCCACCGACAGACTCAGCACGGTGCCGGAGCGCTTGAGCACGACATGGTGCCAGGCTCCGTCGCCGAAGCCCGAAGCGCTGCCGCTGTCGGCTCCGTACAGCTGGACGGTGGCGGTGTCGGTCTGCAGGAGCGCGGTGAGCCGGTCCTGGGCGGGCTGGGCGCGCAGCCACAACTGCCGTTCCGTACCGCCCATTCCGTACGACCACGCAATCACCTGGCTGCCCGTGGTGGGTCCCGCGGTGTACTTCAGCCAGGTCGCGACGGTGAAGTCACCTCCGCCCAGTGCCTCGTCGGCGCCGTAGGGCAGCTCGACGCCGTCGTCCGTGCCGTCCAGCGCCAGCCCGGAGCCGAACCGCCCGCTGCCCGCCCAGGACGACGGCAGCGCGCCGCCGCGCACATAGGCGTGGTTGCAGTGCGCCGACGAGTCGGGTGTCGCGGGCCCCGCGGCGGGCCGCGCCACCGAGTGGACCTCGGTGTTCCCGGCTTCCATGGACCACCACAGATCGGGCCGATCGGCAGGATAGCCGCCGGTCGAACCCGTCGCGGAGGCCGCCACCTTCTGCACCTCGGCCTGCGTCAGAGCCCGCCCGTAGAGCCGGAAGTCGTCGAGCTGCCCGGTGAGGATGTCGGTGCCGCCCGGCTTGGAGCCGACCCGGACGCCCTCCGGGTTCGCGGCGGCGGTCAGCGATCCCGAAAGACCGCCCGCTTCGGCCGCCGCGGCTCCGTCCACGCTCAGCCGCAGCGTGCCGCCGCTGCGGCTGAGCGCCAGCAGATGCCACTTGCCGTCTCCGTAGGCGAGGGAGGTCCCGGGGTCGGGCAGCGCGACCTGAACCGGGCCCGCCACCGTCTGGGCCCAGGCGAACAGCCGGTCCTGGGCGGGCTGGGCACGCACCCACAGGGAAGGCTCCCCCGACGCGGAGCCGTACGCCCACAGCAGCGCGGAGTTCGCACTCGACGCGGTCGCCGAGTGCGAGAACCACAGGGTGTAGGTGAAGTCGTCCGCACCGACCCCCAGCGCGGGGACGTACGGCACCTCGACGCCCGGCCGGGTGGCCGAGACGCCGATCGCGCCCTTGCCGATGCGGCCGGGGGTCTCGGTGGGCAGCCCGCCGAGCAGGCTGCCGTCGGCGCAGTGGCCGGAGACGTCGTCCTCGACGGCGACCGGGGTGAGTGCGGGCACTTCGGCCGTGTCCGCCACCTGGAAGGGCAGCCGGACGGACTGGGTTGCCGCGGCGTCCGGCGCGCTGTTGGCGGTACGCAACCCGGCGAGCTGGGCATCTGTCAGCGCCGTGCGATGGAGGCGGAATTCGTCGATCGAGCCGGTGAAGTAGTCGCCGGCGCCGGCGTCCGGCTTGGCCCCGAGCCGGATGCCGTCGACGCCCTCGGCCCGGGAGTCGGTCAGCGAGCCGGTCACACCCGTGCCGACCGCGGGCACCCCGCCGTCCACCGAGAGCCGGAACTGCCCTGCCGAGCGCACCAGCGACAGCTGGTGCCACGCGCCGTCGCCGTAGGCAACCGACGCCCCCGGGTCGGGCAGCGGAAGCGCCACCGAGCCCGAGTCGGTCTCGGCCCAGGCGAACAGCCGGTCCTGCGCGGGCTGCGCGCGCACCCACAGCTGGGGCTTGCCCGCGCCGAACCCGTACGCCCACAGCAGCGCCTGCTGCGGGCTGCTCGCGGTGGCGGAGTAGCGGAAGAAGAGGGAGTACGTGACGTCCGACGCGCCCGGATCGAGGGACGGCGTGTACGGCAGGTCGGCGAAGTCGCCGGTCCCGTCGAGGACCAGGCCCTGGCCGAACCGGCCGGCACCCAGCGTCGAACTGCCGCCCAGATAGGCGTCGTTGGCCTCCGGGCCCGCATCGGGGGTGGTGCGTCCGGCGGGCGGCGACGGCTGCGGATCCAGGGCGCCGGTGAAGGTGCCGGGCACCCCGACCGCGGTCGGGGTGAAGCGGTTGAAGTAGATGTTCGCGGCGGAGAAGTCGGCGCCGCCCTCGTAGACGAGCCCGAGCTGGCCGTCGCCGAGCTCGGCCAGGTCCGAGTAGCCCGCGCGCCTGCTGTTGATCTGACCGCCGGATGCGTCGCGCCAGGTGGTGCCCCGGTCCGTCGAGTAGCGGATGCGCATGCTCTGCCGGTCGGTGGGGTGCGAGGGCGCGGCGAGGACCAGGGTGTCGCCCGGCGTGCTGCGGTAGGTCTTCCGCAGCGCGAGCACCGAGCCCTGCACCTGCGGCGTGACAAGGCCCGGCACGAGGCGCTGCGCGGGCACGGTGGCGCCCTGGTCGGTGCTCACCGCGTGGGTGCGGTGCCCGGCGTCGGTGTTGTTGCGGGAGGTGATGTAGATGCCGCCGTCGTCGAGTTCTGCGACCGCGGGCTCGCCGGGCAGCAGTACGTCCATCTCGTACGAGTTCGCAGTCTGGCTGGTCTTCCAGTTCTCGCCGTGGTCGTCGCTGTAGATCAGGCCGACGTACTGCGTGGTGGGCGTCGGGCTCTCGTACGCCCCGACCACCAGCCGGCCCTCGGCCTCACCCTGCCTCAGCTGGATGCCGTGCGTGGGCCCGGTGCCGAACCAGCCCGTCTCGCCTCCGCTGAACCGGGGCAGCGGCGCGGGCGCCCCGAAGCCGATGCCGTCGTCGGTGCTGCGCTGCACCCACGGCAGCCGCCTGCCGCCGGGCTCGGCGGTGGCGGGCTCCGAGGTGGAGAGCAGGAAGACGTCGCCGGTGATCTCGTCGGCGACGGGCGACGGGTTGCCGCGGGTGTAGGGCGTGTCGGGGTCGCTGTCGCTGCCGGAGAGCACCACGCGGATCGGGCTCCAGGTGCGCCCGTCGTTGGTGGAGCGGCGGACAACGATGTCGATGGAGCCGCGGTCGGCACAGGACGGGGATCTGCGGCCCTCGGCGAAGGCGAGCAGGGTGCCCGCCTTGGTGCGGACGAGGGTGGGGATGCGGAAGCAGCCGTAGCCCCCGGTGCCGGAGCGGAAGAGGATCTGTTCGGTGCCGGTCAGGGCGTCGGCGGATTTCTGGGTGCCGCTGGCGGCGGCGGGCGGTGCGGTGACTAACGGGGCGGCGGTGGCCCCGAGCAGCAGGCTCAGCCCCGCGAGTGCGGTTCTGAGCCGGGTTCGTATGTGAGCCAAGGGGTTTCGGGCCTTTCTCGTACGACCTCGGGCAGGACGCCGACCGCCGTCCGGTCCCTGAAGGACCGGACGGCGGTCGGCGTGGTGTACCGGTTACGGACGGGGCAGCGCGCGGCCGGCGAAGGCCGGCGCCTTGTCCTCGGCGCGCATCGCGCTGAGCGAGGCGGTCTGCTGCACCTGGTAGACGCGGGTCTGGTTGTCGGCCGTGCGGAACGAGTACGCCCAGGTCGGGCCGGTCGCGTTGGTGTAGGTGAACGCGGTGGGCTCGGTGGCGGAGGTCTCGAAGGAGGCCTGCTGCCAGGTGCGCCAGGTGCCGCTGCCCTGGGTGGTCTCACCGGTGCTGTAGGTGTAGCCGTCCTCGCCGCGTACGACGATCTCGGTGAGGCCGGTGAGCGGGGAGATCACGGCGCTGGGGGAGCCGTTGGCGGTGAGCCCCTCGAGGGCGGTCCACTCGCTGTAGGTGCTGCCCTCGGCGGACTGGGACGCGGTCACGACCCTGCCGAGGCCGTCCGTCGCGAAGACCCGGATGCGGTAGCCCGGGTAGACGACCGCGGTCGGTGTGCCCGTGATGGCCTGCGCGCCCAGCGACGACCAGGCGGAGATGGTTCCGGCCTCCTTGAACAGCGCCGTGCTCAGCACGCCGGACGCGTTCTTGCCGAAGAGCTGAATGCCGTCCCGTACGGTCACGGCGGTGAAGGGACCGCTGAAGCCGGAGCCGGCCAGCGGCGTCCACCCCATGAAGTCCACATTGGCGCGCTGCTGGATGCGGTACCAGGGCTTGCCGTCCGCGTCCACGGCGAACTGCACCAGCAGACCGGAGGGGGTCTTCGCGGTGACGACGTGCTGCGCCATCGCGCCCGCGAGATTGATCCAACTGCCCCAGTCGGAACTGGATTTGGCGGCCTGGTTGCGCTGCCAGACGCTGCCGGACGTGTTGTGCGCGGAGACGACGACGCGGCCGTCGGTGTGCTCGGCGAGCGAGGGCTGGCCGGTGAAGGCCTCATTGCCGGAGATCGTCGTCCACAGCACATCGTTGATGTTGGAGGCGTCCGGCATCCGG
This sequence comes from Streptomyces sp. NPDC019890, assembly GCF_044903445.1. Classification (NCBI taxonomy): domain Bacteria; kingdom Bacillati; phylum Actinomycetota; class Actinomycetes; order Kitasatosporales; family Streptomycetaceae; genus Streptomyces; species Streptomyces sp. NPDC019890. The sequence continues at coordinate 452,066 of NZ_JBJDQK010000004.1, forward strand.
CCGTGCACCAGGCGGCCGATGTTGTCGGTGTACGCGAACTCCAGCGAACCGGCCGAGGACTGCATCACCGAGGCGCGGCTGTAGTTCTCCAGCGGCACGGACGGCGAGGCCGGGGTGTGGTTGACATCGATGCGGCAGGGGTCGGGCGCGCCGGACACCGAGGTGAACGCGGCCCAGCCGCTCGCCTCGATCTGCTTGTTGTAGACCGGGAAGTCCCGGATGCCCTCGTCGAAGCGGTAGTACGCGACCGAGCCGTTGCCCTTGACCCGGAAGAGGGTGTCGCCGCCGAAGGAGGTGATCGTCTTGGAGTCGCTCCAGTCGGCCGCGGACTCCAGGACGTGCCGCTCGATCCAGCGCTGGCTGGTCACGTCGTAGCGCGAGCGGTAGAGCTTGCCGTCGGTCGCCGAGCGGCCGTACAGCACGCCCTTGTCGCCGGCGTAGATCGCGTCGTAGCGGTCCCAGCCCATGTCGACGATCTTTCCGCTGCCGGTGATGAAGTCCCCGGCGGTGGCGTCGTACTTGTACCAGCGCAGACCGCCGGTGGTGCCGGCCAGCGTCCAGATGTAGCCGCCGCGGTCGGTGGTGATCTCATCGGTCTTGCCCGCGGCCTTGAACTCCGTGAAGCCGGAGCTGATCTTCTTGTGGTGCACGTCCCATGTCGCCGACGAGCTGATGCGGTGGGAGTAGTAGAGGCCGTCCGACTTGATCCCGTAGAACGTGGCGCCGGGTCCGGCCATCATCTGCCCGTAACCGGTCCATGTCGTGTCGATCGCGCTGCCGGTCGGCACGGCTGCGCCGGTCAGCGGGGTCGGCATGTCCTGCCGGTACAGCTTGCCCGCCGAGTCCAGCGTGTACGTGGGGCCGGTGGCGGTGCAGGTCACCGGCGCATTGGCCGCCTGGGCGGTGCCGGCGGGCAGTGCCACGAGCACCGGAAGAGCCACGGCAAGGGCGGCGGTGAGTGCCGTGCTTCCTATGTGTGAACGGGGTGAAGTCCTTGTCATGGTCTGGACGTTAGGCGTCGGCAGGTGAACGGTGCGGTGGCCTTCGGATGAACAAGATCCACTGGTAGATCACGAGTTGATGAACAGTCAATGTGCTTGCTGTAGTTGGTTGTTGCTTGTGATGCCGATGGTTTCGGGGGTCCCGGGAGTGCGGCGCGAGCGCTTGAGGGGCCTGGGCAGCAGCGCAAGCAGTACGAGTCCCAGCAGGCCTGCGGCCCCCAGCGCCGAGCCCGCCTTCAGGCCGGGCGGGCGGAAGGTGCAGTCCACCGTCGTCGACGAGCCGTCCAGCGGTACGGCGACGAGCCCCAGATAGGAGCCGGCGGGCTTGCCGTTGCAGCTCCAGCCCGCGATCCGGGGCGCGGCGAGGACGGCCGTTCCCTCGGTGCCGGGTGGAAGCTCGGCCCGTACACCGCTGTCGGTGACCTCGACCGAGCCCGCGCCCGTCGTCTTCAGCCGGTCCACGGCGGCGGTCAGCTTCGCCCGGTCCAGACAGCCGAGAGTCGTGCGATGCGGGTCCTTGCTGTAACCGACCTTCTGGCCGGGCGAGTTCACCGTCCCGAGTGAGGTGAGCGCGGCACGCCGTTTGGGCTGTCCGCCGCGCAGCGTCACCCACGGGGAGTCGCCCAGCCTGGCCTTGCCACTGTAGTTGGGCGCCCAGAGGAAGACCTCGCTGCCGACCGGACAGGAGCCGCCCACGGGGGCGCTGTAGACCGGTGAGCCGAGCAGCCTCTCCTGGTTGCGGAACGGGTTCCAGTCATAGCGCGGCTCGGCCCCCGGCGGCCGCACGGTCACCAGCGGTGGCGTCCGGTCGGCCCGGATCACTTCCGGGTGCGCGCCGGGCGCGGTGCGCACCCGTGCGCCGACGGCGAAGATCGCGTCCGTGACCGGGTTGTCGAGGGACTGCACACTGCGGCCGTTGGAGGTCCAGCCCGCGCCGAGTGCGGCCAGCGTGCGTGTGTACACATCAGGGGTGTGGCTGCTGTAGTACGAGCCGCCCTGGCCGCCGACCAGGACCGGATCGTTCCCGGTGAGCTGGTCGCGGCCCGGGTCGGTGCGGTAGCGCGGCCAGCCGTCGGCCTTCGCCACGGCCGCCGCACGCTCGCTGTGGGCCTCGCCCCAGGCCGGGTAGTCGTCCAGCCTGCCGAGCCGCATCCGGTCGGAGTATGCGGTGGTCGCCGCGGCCTGGCCGACCAGAGCGCCGCTGAGCAGCAGCGCGGCGACAACGGCGTACCTGCCGCGCCTGGCGAGGACCAGACCGCCGACGACGGCGGCAAACCCGGCCGCGAACAGCGGAAACGTCCAGACAGTGACCAGCTCACTGGTGGCGCCCCCGAGCGCGATCACCGTCACCACGGCGCCGCCGCGGAGCAGGGCGCGCCATCCCGGCCAGTCGTACGAGAGACACACCCAGGCGGCGATCACCAGGATTCCGGCGAAGACGAAGGTCTGCCGGTACGGGCTGCCGTTGGGCGTCGCGAAGACATGCCACACCAGATGCGTCGGAGCCCACTGCAGGGACAGCGCGACCGCCATGGCCAGCCCCGTCCACACCCAGCGCTCGCGCCGCGGGACCGCGCCGTTGAAGGCGAGCGTGCACGCCAGCAGCAGCGCACCGGTGCCCAGGAAGACGGCGGGAGTGAAGAAGCTGTACGTCGCGGGCAGCGTGCGCGCGAACACATCGGCCCAGCCGGCCGGCGCGAACTGCTTCGTCCACCCCGGATAGGCGTGCCGGGAGCCGAGGAAGACGGGGATGAGCACGGGCCCGGCCAGCGCGACCCCGAGCAGCACGGTCCGGGTGGCCCGCAGCAGCGCCCGCATCCGCTCCCGTGTGTCCGTATCCGCGAGCAGCAGCCGCACCGCGAGCACCAGTGCGGCCCCGATGGTCGCCATGTAGGCGGTGTAGAAGTTGGCGATCCACGCCACCGCGACGATCAGCGGGCCGAGCAGCGGCCGCCGTCCCGTGCGCGCCCACTCGCCGGCCAGGCACAGCAGAGGGAAGGCGACCAGGCCGTCCATCCACATCGGGTTGTACGAGGCCTCGACGACCGACCAGCCGCACAGCGCGTACGAGCCGCCGAGGACCGCCGCCATCCACCAGCGGCCGCCCTCTCGTCCGCCTCGGTGCAGGCAGAACAGCAGCCAGGTCATGGCCGCGGCCGCCGTCGCCATCTTCAGCAGCGTGATGACATAGACGGCGAGGTCGATCTCGTCCCGCGGGAAGAGCCCGACCAGTACCGAGTAGGGGCTGGTCAGATAGGTCCCGAGGTCCGGTAGAAAGCTGGTGCCGTACCCGGACTGCCAGTTGAGCAGCAGCCCGCCGTCCGCCCGGCCGTGCAGCAGATCCCACAGATGGGCGTGGAACGGCACGAACTGATTCCCGAGGTCGTTCACGCTGCGGGTCTTCGGCCCGAAGGGGAAGCTGCGGGCCACGGCGTCACCGGCGCACACGGTCACCACGGTGATCAGCGCGGCGAGGGCGGCGGCACGGCCGCGCGCGGATTGCAGAGTCATGATGACTCGAATATGCCAGCGCCGCTCGTGAAAACATGCCGCAGGAAGCCCAGTTCACTGGATGGTCGCCTACGCGTCATGTGAGGAATCCACCTCGGACATTCGGGTGGGATGTTGTTCTTCCGTGCTGATCTCGATAGTCGTCCCCTGCTTCAACGAAGAGGAGATCATCGGCCGCTTCCACGACCATGTGACCACGGAACTCGCCCTGCTCGGGCAGGAATTCGAGCTGGTCTATGTGGACGACGGAAGCCAGGACCGAACCCTTCCTCTCCTCGAGGAGATCGCCGGGGCCGACCCGCGCACCCGCTATGTCTCTTTCAGCCGCAACTTCGGCAAGGAGGCGGCGATGCTGGCCGGTCTCCAGCATGCCGAAGGCGACGCCGTGGTCATCATGGACGCCGACCTCCAGCACCCTCCGGAGCTGGTCAGGCGCATGCTGCAGCTGCACGAGGAGGGCTTCGACCAGGTCATCGCGCGGCGCACCCGCAAGGGCGACCGGGTCACTCGCACCGTCACCGCGCGGGCCTATTACTGGCTGATCAACCGCCTTGTCGATGTCGAGCTCGTCGACGGCGTGGGCGATTTCCGGCTGTTGTCGCGCCGTACCGTGGACGCGATCCTCGAACTCACCGAGTACAACCGCTTCTCCAAGGGCATCTTCGCCTGGGTCGGATTCCGCACCACGACCTTCGAGTACGAAAATGCGGTGCGTGAGCAGGGCCGCTCCAAATGGAGCTTCGGGAAACTGCTCAACTACGGGCTCGACGGACTGCTCTCCTTCAACAACAAGCCGCTGCGCGCGGCCGTCTATCTCGGGCTTCTCCTGGTCACCGTCGCCATGGCGTATGCCGCCTGGATCGTCGGTGTCGCCCTGGTGAACGGCGTGGACACCCCCGGGTATGTCACCCTTCTGGTGGCGGTCACCGCACTCGCCGGCGTCCAGATGCTGATGCTGGGGGTGGTCGGCGAGTACGTCGGCCGTATCTACTACGAGGTGAAGCGGCGACCGCACTTCCTGGTGAAGGCCACCAACGCCGGTCTTCCCGAGCAGCGGGAAGCGGACCGGCACAAACGCACGGGGGAGCTCGTAAGACGATGACAGTCCAGGTCCAGATGGTCAGATTCGCCCTGGTGGGTGTCGTGAACACCGGGACGTACTACGGCCTGTATCTGGCCCTGCTGACCTGGCTGCCCTATGTCGCGGCCCATGTTGTCGCCTTCGCGCTCAGCATGGTCGGGTCCTTCTTCCTGACCTCGTACTTCACCTACCGGACCCGGCCCACCTGGCGGAAGTTCCTGCTGTTCCCGCTCACCAACGCCGCGAACTTCGTCGTCACGACGAGCGGCGTCTATCTGCTGGTGGACGTGCTGCACTTCGGCAGCCGCTATGCCCCGCTGATCGCGGCGGGTGCCGCCGTCCCGATCACCTTTGTCGTCTCGCGGGCGATCATGCTGCGGCCGGAGCGGGCGCGGCGGGAGCCGGAGCCGGCCCGCGAGGGGCCGGCACCGGTCAGCGCCCGTCGGTGAGGACCTGGGCGCAGGGAGCCCAGAAGCCCGTGAGCGCGCCCGCGGTGATCTGCACCATGGGCCGGCCGTTGACGATCGACCTGCGGTCGAAGGGCGCGTTGGAGTCCTTGGCGAACTCGACCGTCCTCGTCGCCTCGACGGTGCCGTCGGAGGCCACCTTGGTGCAGGTGATGCTGAGGTTCGCGGGGAATGTGGCGACCCGCTGCGGCCGGTACACGGACCGGAACCACTCGCCCAGCAGATACACCTTGGGGAAGTACTCGGGCAGGTACCAGCCCGTGTAGGCACCTTCCTTGATCAGATAGTGGATGCCGCGTCCCTCGATACGCACCCGTTGGGAGGCGGGCGCCTGGGTGTCACGCGTGAAGGACACATCCTTGGTCGCGGTGACCGCTCCCGTTCCGTCGAACTTGTAGAAGGTGTGGCCGCCCGCACCGATGGCGATCGTGCCGCCGTCCGCTCCCAGATGCGGGTGCGGATAGTCGTCCATCAGCACATCCGACAGATAGGCGTGCCGCACGCTGCCGGAGAGCCAGTGCAGCTGGCGCAGCAGATTGATGTGCACCGGGTGGTAGGACGAGGTCGCGATGCTGTGGGTCAGGCAGTAGTGCGACAGCCAGCCCTTGTTGCGCATGCTCGGGAAGTATGCGTTGAAGGTGGTCAGCGCGCCGTCGAAGAGCTGCTCGGCCAGCGGATTCCCGGTCAGCCGGTGGTAGTCCCACAGGCCGAGCGTGGCGAACATGAAGCCGTTGTACGTGTAGTCCGACGTGCCCGGCGCGTCCATCGGGTACTCGTGGATCCACAGGTAACCCGCGCTGTCCTTGGCGACCACCCAGGGCTTGGCGTCGTCCGCACGCAGCAGTGACGCGAACGCCCCGTCGGCCGCGGCTCGGTAGCCGGCCCGCTCCTGTGCCGAGACCCCGTCCAGTTGTGCAAGCTGTGCGAACAGGCTCAGCGCCTCGCCCTGGGCCATGCCGGAGTACCACGGGGCCTTGTAGGTGATCCCGGTGTGCACGGCATGGGCATAGTCGAAGGGGTACGGGAAGTACCAGGCGCCGCGTGCCTCCACCCGCCGGTCGGTCAGCCGCTTGGCCTGGGCTTTGGCCCTCTCGAGGTAGAAGCTGTCCTTGGTCTGGCGATAGCTGGTGATGTTCTGCAGGCCGAACTGGATCTGGCCGACCGGGTGGTCGTACAGCTTCCCGTCCACCTCGAACATCCGGATGCCCTCGGCGTCGTGCGGAGCGGTGTCCACCCGTGCCGCGTTGCGGTCCCGCCACGGCTGCATCGCGTCCGGCACATCGCTCGCGCAGGTGTAGCCGCTGGTCCTGAACTCGAAGGGCAGGGTGGTGGGTACGTCGTCGGCGTGCGCGGGCCCGGCGAAGGGCCCGCCGATCCCCACGGCGGCGACGGCCGCGGCACCTCCGGTAAGCCGTATGAAGGTCCTGCGGCTGAGGTGGTCATGCCTCGCCTCGGTCATGGATTCTCCCGTCGAAAATGTGCGGGGGCGGCCGGAGGGGCCGCCCCCGCGGTCGTGCTTGGCCGGTCGGTGCTACTCGGGCGCGGGCAGTGAGCGCGCGGCGAACGCCGAGCTCGGCTGGACCTGGTAGACCCGGGTCTGGTTGTCCGCCGTGCGGAAGGAGAACGCCCAGGTCGGACCGGAGCTGTTGGTGTAGGTGAAGGCCGTCGGCTCGGTCGCGGAGGTCTCGAAGCTCTCCGACTTCCAGGTGCGCCAGACGCCCGAGCCCTGGGTGGTCTCGCCGGTGCTGTGGATGTAGCCGTCCGTGCCGCGCACGACGATCTCGGTGAGGCCGGTCAGCGGGGAGATCACGGCGCTGGGGGAGCCGGCCGCGGCGACCGTGTCGACCTGGGTCCACGCGCCGTACGCCCCGCCCTCGGCGGACTGCGTCGCGGTCACCACGCTGCCCGCGGTGTCCGTCGCGAAGACGCGGATACGGAAGCCGGGATAGACGACCACGGCCGGGGTGCCGGTGACCGTCTGGCTGCCCAGCGAGGTCCAGGCCGACAGGGTCCCGTCGTCCTTGAACAGGGCGGTGGACAGCGTGCCGTCGGCGCCCTTGCCGAAGAGCTGGATGCCGTCGCGCACGGCCACGGTGCTGAAGGACCCGGCGAAGCCGGAGCCGGCCAGCGGCATCCAGCCCATGAAGTCGGCGTTCGCCGCGGTCTGGATGCGGTACCAGGGCTTGCCGTCGGCGTCGACGGAGAACTGCACAAGGAGACCGCCCGACGTCTTCGCGGTCACCGCGTGCTGCGCCATCGCGCCCGCCTGGTCACTCCAGTTCGCCCAGTCCGCACTGGACTTGGCGGCCTGGTTGCGCAGCCAGACACTGCCCGAGGTGTTGTGCGCGGTGACGGCGACCCGGCCGTCGGCCTGCTCGGCGAGCGAAGGCGTCCCCGCAAAGGCCTCGGTCCCCGAGATCGTCGTCCACTGCACGTTGTTGGTGTTGGACGCGTCCGGCATCCGGCCGTGCACCAGTCGCCCGATGTTGTCGGTGTACGCGAACTCCAGCGAACCGACCGAAGACTGGATGACCGAGGCGCGGCTGTAGTTCTCCAGCGGGACCGCGGGTGCGGCCGGGGTGTGGCCGGCGACCAGGCTGCAGTTGTCGGGCCTGGAGGTGATGTTGGGGAAGTTCTGCCAGCCGCCCGCGGCCACCTGCTTGGCCAGGACCGGCCAGGTGCGGGTGTTCTCGTCGTAGCGGTAGTACAGCGCCTCACCGCTGGTCTGCACGGCCACCAGGGTGTCGCCGCCGCCGGCGGTGATGGTCTTGAAGTTGCCCCAGGCCGCGGAACCGACCAGGACGTGACGCTCGATCCAGCGCTGGCTGGTCACGTCGTAGCGGGAGCGGTACAGCCTGCCGTCGGTGGCGCGCCCGTACAGAACGCCCTTGTCGCCCGCGGTGATCAGGTTGTAGCGGTCCCAGCCCTTGTCGAGGATCTTGAGCGACTTCAGTCCGCCGCTGGTCCCGATCGTCGAGTCGTACCGGTAGGCGTAGAGCTGACCGAGGTTGTCGGCCACCCACAGCCAGCCGTCACGGTCGACGGTGGCCTGCTCGTGGTCCGCGGCGTTCCCGAGCCAGCCCAGGGCGGTGCTGATTTTCTTGGGGGCTATGTCCCAGGTGCCGCTGTCGGTGCGGTGGGCGTAGTACGTACCGTCCGACTTGAAGGCGTAGAACTCCCCGTTCGGCCCGGCGAGCACCTTGCCGTAGGCCCCCCAGCCCGCGCCGGCCGTGCTGTACGCCGAGAAGGTCGAGCCCGTCAGCGGCGTCGCCATCGTGTACTGAAGCAAAGAACCCGCCGAATTGACGACATACGTCTTGCCGTTGGGCGCGCAGGTCGCCGCCTCCGCGGCCTGTGCCGTGCCCGGCGCCGCGATGAGCAGGGGCAGTGCGGCGGCGGCGGCCGTGGCTGCTGCCGTCAGAGTGCGACGCCCCTGGTGAAAGGTGAATGCCATGTGAGTCCTCGCTGTCCATCCGTCAAATGAGCCTGCACGGCTGCCTCTTGAGGCTCCGAGCGGAAGCCCCCCCGTCAGCTGGGCCGTCGTTGGTGACCTTGAAACATTACGGGCGGATGCCGTCTTGATGATCACGACACGATAACGCTCAGGTGAATGGTCTACACAAGCAGTCGACATGGTCATCACAAACAGTCAGGCTCTGTGTGCACATTCGCTTTTGGCTTCTGGGGGGACCGCCGGTGTACCGGAGACTCGCGCGCAATTTCCTGATGACCAGGCTGCGCCGCAGCAGATGGTCCAAGGCGATTGGCATCTCCGTCGCTCTGGTGATCGCCGTCGGTTCGCTCGCCGTGGCAGGCGTGGGCTTCCCGTTCTTCCCGGATGCGCCCGCCGCCGCGAAGGGCCCCGGCCAGCGCTGGGGCAGCGCCGAGGGCCGCAGCCACGGCGTGGGCGGCCCCGGCAACACCGAGGCCCCCGAGTCGCTGCGCTCCAAGTACCCCCTCAAGAGCCCCGCTTCGGCCAGGCCCGCTGCCGGGCGCAACACCGCCGAGGTCTCCACGCCGCCCGCCCAAAAGCTCAAGGGCTTCGACCGCAGGACCAGTCAGGAGATCGTCTCCGAGCGTGATGCGCGCAGCCGCATGTACGCCAACGAGGACGGCACCCGCACCAGCGAGCTCTCCACCACCCCCATCAACTACCAGGACGAGCGCGGTGTCTGGCGTCCGATCAACGCGGACCTGGTGGAGCAGAACGGCGGCTGGGTCAACGCCGCCGACTCCGTGGGCCTGCGGATCGCCGAGCGCGCCGACGCACAGCAGCTCGCCGCCGTCACCCTCCCCTCCGGTGAGTCCTTCGGCTACGGGCTGAGCGGCGCGGCCGACGCCATGGGCAGCGCCGAGGGCAACCGGGTCGCTTACGAGAAGGTCCTGCCCGGCACCGACCTGTGGCTCGACTCGCAGGCGGGCGGGGTCAAGGAGACCCTGGTCCTGCGCTCCGCCGACGCCCCCACCAGCTTTGTCTTTCCGCTCAGCCTCAGCGGCCTCACCGCTCGTGCCGGTGACGGAACGATTGTCCTCGCGGACTCGAAGGGCCGCACCAAGGCAGTGATCCCGGCCGGCTTCATGGAGGACGCCAAGGGCGCCGTCTCGCACGCCGTCCGCTACGAACTGATCGAGCAGGGCGGCGGCCAGGCCCTGAAGGTGAGCACCGACGCCGGCTGGCTCGCCGACCCGGCCCGCGCCTTCCCGGTCCGTATCGACCCCTCCGTCGACACCACCGCGGCCTCCACCTCGATGTACGTCAGGAACGGCGGCGCGTCCGTCGTCGGCTCCAGCGAACTCCAGGTCGGCAAGAGCCCGACCGGCGCCACCTACTCCTTCCTCGGCTTCCCGGGCCTCGACGAGGAGCTCAGGCGCCACCGCATCTTCGGCGCGCAGCTGCAGATCGTGAACTTCGACTCGGCGTCCTGCAAGCCGCGTTCGGTCTCCGTGCACCCGGTGACCGAGTCCTGGACGGCCGGCACCGGCACCTCCTACCCCGGTCCGGCGGTCGGCGGCTCGCTCGCCTCGAAGTCCTTCGCGTACGGCTACATCGGCTTCGGCCAGTCCCAGTCCGCCTGCCCCGCCGCCGGTGAGCTCTTCGACCTCGGCAAGGGCGGCCGCGACCTGGTGCAGCGCTGGGTGGACGGCACCCAGCCCAACTACGGTCTGTCCCTGCGTGCCTCGGCCTCCGACTCGCTCGCGTTCAAGAAGCTGACCGGCCACTCGACGGCCAACCCGCCGAAGCTGTTCGTCACGCACTCCCCGTACAGCGCGAGCTACTCCTTCCCCAAGCCCGTCCCCGACCCGCCGGTCCTGCAGAACCAGGCCGGCAGGGTCAAGGTCACCGTCACCAACAAGGGTGCGGAGACCTGGACTCCGGGCACCTACTACCTCGCGTACCGGGCCTACAACTCCAAGGGCAAGCTGGTCACCCAGCAGCGCGCGGCCAATCTCACCGGCAATGTGGCGTACGGCGCGAAGACCACCCTGGACGCGACCATCAAGGCGCTGCCCCCGGGCACGTATCTGCTCGACTTCACGATGGTGCGCCAGGGCGGCAAGGTCTTCACCGACGAGCAGGTGCCGCCGGGCCGGCTGACGCTCCAGGTCTTCGACATCGCCCCGGTGGTCAAGGAGCAGACCCCGCCCAACGGTTACCAGGCGCAGACGCTGACCCCGCAGCTGTGGGCGAGCGGTGTGGACATCGACGCGCCCCCCGGCTCCGCGCTCCAGTACAAGTACGAGATATGTGAGGCGGACAAGGACGGCAAGCCGACCGGCTGCACCACCTCCGCCTACCAGACCAGCTCCGCCTATCCGGTCCCGGCCGGGCGGCTGAAGTGGGGCAAGACCTATCTGTGGCGCGGCTTCGTCAAGGACGCCTCCAACGAGGTGCCCACCGCGCAGATCGCCCTGGTGGCCGCGGTCCCGCAGCCCGAGATCACCTCCCGGCTCTCCGAGGCGCAGGGCAAGGAATTCGACCCGAACGTCGGTAACTTCACCTCGGCGGCCATCGACGCCTCGATCACCGGCGTGGGCCCCGAGCTCACCCTCGTGCGGACGTACAACAGCCTCGACCCGCGGCGTGACCTCGCCTTCGGTGCCGGCTGGTCGACCCGCTACGACATGCGGCTCACCCCGGACGACGACGGCACCGGCAATGTCGTCATCCGCTACCCGGACGGCCGGGACGTCCGTTTCGGCAAGAACTCCGACGGCACCTTCGCGCCGCCGCCGGGCCGGTTCGCCAAGCTGACGTACGACTCCACGGCCAACACCTACAAGCTGCAGGACAAGTCGGGCACGACATACGACTTCAGCACCGGCGGTCTGCTGAGCAAGGTCACCGACCAGTACTCCAACGCCGTCACCTACACCTACAGCGGCGGCAAGCTCTCGACCGCGGTCAACGCCCGCAGCAACCGCTCGCTGACGTTCACCTGGACCGGCGCGCATGTCACCAAGGTCTCGACGACCGCCGTCGACGGCGCCCCGCTGAGCTGGTCGTACACCTACACCGGCGATCTGCTGGACAAGGTCTGCGACCCGAACGGCGGCTGCACGCAGTACACCCACGGCTCCGGCAGCCACTACGGGACCACGGTCCTCGACTCCCGTCCCGAGTCCTACTGGCGGCTCGGCGAGGACGAGGGCGCGGCGGCGAACAGCACCATCGAGGCCAACCTGGGCAAGGACCGCGGCACCTACTCCAACGTCACCCTGGGCGCGCCCGGTGCGATCACCGGCGACCCCGGCACCGCCGCCACCTTCAACGGCACCACCTCACGCGTCGACCTGCCCACCGGCACCCTGAAGAAGAGCCGTGACGCGGCCGTCGAGGTGTGGTTCAAGACCATCGCCACCGGCGTCGGCGGACCGCTCGTCGGCTACCAGAACAAGGCCTGGGGCACCGCGCCCACCACGGGTCTCCCGGTGCTCTACGTCGGCACGGACGGCAAGCTGCGCGGCCAGTTCTCGACCGGCACCGTCGCCCCGATCACCGACATCACCAAGAACGTCAACGACGGCAAGTGGCACCACGCCGTCCTGTCGGCCTCCGGCCCCACCCAGAGCCTCTACCTGGACGGCAAGCTGTCCGGCACCAGCACCGGCAAGCAACTGGTGCAGGGCGATCTGACGTACAACCAGATCGGTGCGGCCAACGCCACCACACCCGCCTCCTGGCCCGGCTGGGGCACCACCGGCGCCAAGTCCTTCGCCGGCACCATCGACGACGTCGCCGTCTACCACCACCCCCTCGGCTCCGCCGCCGTCGCCGGCCACTACCGCGAGGGCACCCGCACCGCGGACGTACTGACGAAGACGACGCTGCCCTCCGGCCGTATCGCCTCCGAGGTGCAGTACGACACCTCCCGCGACCGCGTCGAGGAGTACACCGACAGCAACGGCGGCACCTGGAAGATCGGTACCCCCGCGGTCTTCGGCAACGACAAGGACCTGCGGCGCACCGTCGAGGTCCACGACCCGATGGACGCCCCGTACTTCTACGAGTACGACGGCATGACCTCGAGGATGCTGCGCTACGGCGAGCCGATGGCGCTCGGCGCCCGCGAGAGCGCCACACCGTCGCCGTCCCCGTCCGGCAGCAACCCGCCCGATCAGATCTGCACCCAGCCCGACCCGGGCGACCCGGCCTTCTGCACCAACCCGCCCGGTGACGGCGGCAGCGAACCCGACTTCATCAGGCACCCTGCCGACGGCGTCGCGATCCGCCTCTTCGAGTACAACGACAACGGCTTCCAGACCGGGATCACCAGCGAGAACGGCGACAAGGTCACCCTCGGCTACGACGACCGCGGCAATGTGAACAGCCGTACCACCTGCCGGGCCAAGGACGACTGCCAGACCTCGTACACCACCTATCCGGTGGCATCGGGCGACTTCGACCTCAGGGCCGACCAGCCGACCGAGTCCCGCGACGGCCGTTCTTCGGGGCCGACGGACAACCGTTTCCGCACGCAGTACCAGTACAACACCAGCGGCGCGCTGACCCAGCAGACCACGGCCGACGGCGGAACGGTCAAGCACACGTACACCACCGGCGTCGAGCCGGCCGTCGGCGGCGGCAACACACCCACCGGGCTGCCGCTGACGACGACCGACCCGCGAGGCAAGGTCACCCGCTACCAGTACTTCAAGAGCGGTGACCTGGCGCAGGTGACCGAGCCGTCCGGCGTGATCTCCAAGTTCACCTACGACGCGCTCGGCAGGAAGATCACCGAGACCGCGGTCTCGGACGCCCAGCCGGCCGGTGTCACCTCGACCTACACCTACGACAAGCTCTCCCGAGTCGCCTCCACCACCGACCCGGCGGCGACCAACGTCGTCACGCTCGGCAAGCACCAGCAGAAGACCGTCACGACGTACGACGCCGACGGCAAGGTGGTGCGCACGGAGGTCAGCGATGTGCTGGGCGGCGACGCCCCGCGGGTGATGACGTTCGAGCTCGACGAGCACGGCCGTCCGGAGAAGGCGGTCGACGCCGAGGGCAGCGAGACGACGTACACGTACGACACGCTCGGCAACAAGACCTCGATGGTCGACGCCAACGGCAACAAGTTCTCCTACGTGTACACCGCGCGGAGCATGATGGCCGAGACGCGGCTGCACGACTGGGACGACGACGGCGGTGACGACGACTACACGGTGCTCCAGTCGTACGCGTACGACATGGGCGGCCGGGTCGCCCGGCACACCGACACCATGGGCCGGACCCTGAACTACGAGTACTACGGCGACGACCTCATCAAGTCCATCACCATGAAGGACTTCCGCAACCCCGACGGCAGCAAGCGCGACATTCTCGTCGAGTCCAACACGTACGACGGCGCCGGAAACGTCCTCAGCGAGACGGCCGACAACGGCAAGCTCGTCACCGAGCACACCTACGACGCCGTGGGCCGCGAGAAGTCGACCGTCACCGACCCGAACGGGCTCGCCCGCCGCACCAGCTTCACCTACGACCTCGCCGGCAATGTGGAGACCTCCGCCTCCAACGGCGCCGCCTCCAATGTCCCGTGGCCGACCAGCGTCACGCCCGAGACCGTCCGCTATGTCTACGACGACGCGGGCAACGCCAGGACGGAGACCATCGAGAACGGCACGGACTCCCGTACCACCACGTACGACTACGACCAGCGTGGCCTGATCAAGGCCAAGACGGACCCGGCGGGCAACAAGACGGAGTACGCCTACGACGAGCTGGGCCGGCCGCTGTCCAGCACCTCGCCCGCCGTCCAGACCGAGTCGAACGGCTCCGCGCCCGTCTCCTCGCGCCCCACCACCTATACCGGCTACGACACCTTCGGCGCCGTGACCGAGTCGGTGGACGCGCTCGGCAACACCAACCGCACCACGTACGACCGGCTCGGGCGGGTGCTCACCAGCTCCGCGCCCTCGTACACGCCTCCCGGCTCGACCGAGACCGTCACGCCGACCAGCAGCAACACCTACGACGCGCTGGGCAATGTCGTGGAGTCGACCGACCCGCTGGGACGCGTCACCAAGTTCACCTACGACCGCCAGAACCGGATGACGGTCAAGGACCTGCCGGTCGGCACCGGTGACGACCGCGCCCAGTGGAAGTACACCTACACCCGCACCGGCGAGGTGCTCACGGTCACCGACCCGAACGGGTCGCGCGCCGAGACCACCTACGACGACCTGGACCGCCCGGTCACCACCACACAGATCGAGCGCAAGCCGCTGCCCGCGGCCTTCACCACCCGCAACGAGTACGACGACGCGGGCAATGTGGTGAAGCAGACCGCGCCGGGCGGTGGTGTCAGCCAGTTCACCTATGACGCCCTCGGGCAGATGACCCGGACGGTCGACGCGTCCGGAGTGCTCACGCAGCTCGGTTACGACATGACCGGTCGCGAGGTGCGCCGGACCGACGGCATGGGCCGCACCTCGTCCAAGCTGTACGACGGCCTCGGCCAGCTGGTCCAGGACGCGGACCTGGACGCGACCAACAGCCAGCTGCGCAAGGTGGGTTACGGCTACGACAAGGCCGGCAACCTGACCTCGTCGACGGACCCGCTGAACCGGGTCACGACCTATGCGTACGACGCGCTCGGCCGGCTCGGCAGCCAGGTCGAACCGGTCGCGGCGGGCAAGTCCATCACCACGTCCTTCGGGTACGACGCGGTGGGCAACCGCACCCGCTACACCGACGGCCGCGGCAACAAGACGATCTACACGGTCAATTCGCTCGGCCTGGCCGAGTCGGTGATCGAGCCGTCGACGCAGCGCGATCCGTCGCCGGAGGCCCGCACCTGGACCAGCGCGTACGACAAGGCCGGCCAGGCGGTGAAGCTGACCGCGCCGGGCGGCGTGGTGCGCGAGCGCGAGTACGACAAGGCCGGGGAGCTGGTCCGTGAGACCGGCACCGGCGCCGAGGTCGCGACCCCGGAGAAGAAGTTCCAGTACGACCCGGCGGGCCGCCTCACCAAGGCGTCGTCCCCGAAGGGCGACAACACCTATGAGTACAACGACCGCGGTGCGCTGCTGAAGGCGGACGGCCCGTCGGGCAAGGCCGCATACGAGTACAACAACGACGGCCAGCTCACCAGCCGCACCGATGCGGCGGGCACGGCGACCTTCGGCTACGTCAAGCAGCAGTTGAACTCAGCGACGGACCCGCTCACCGGCGTGGCCCAGACCTACGGCTACGACGGCGCGGGCGCGATCAAGTCGGTCAACTACGGTGGGGGTCAGTCGCGTTCCTTCACCTACGACGATCTGGGCCGGCTCGACACCGACACGGTGAAGAGCAGCGGCGGCGGCACGGTCGCCTCGACCGACTACGGCTACGACACCGACGACCACATGACGTCGAAGAAGACGGTCGGGACCGCCAAGGCCGGCGAGAACACCTACGGCTACGACGACGCCGGCCGGCTCACGTCCTGGACGGGCGACGGCCAGACCACCCAGTACGACTGGGACGACAGCGGCAACCGGATCAAGAACGGCGCCAAGACGTCCACGTTCGACGAGCGCAACCGGCTGCTGTCCGACGGCGACTTCACCTACGACCACACTCCGCGGGGCACGCTGGCCACCCGTACCAGCTCCGGTCTCACGGAGAACTTCAGCTTCGACGCCTTCGACCGTATGACGAAGGCGGGCGAGTCGGGGACGCAGTACACCTACGACTCCCTGGACCGGGTGTCTTCCCGCAACGGCGCGGACTTCAGCTACGCGGGCTTCTCCCCGGACCCGGTGAAGGACAACTCGGCCACCTACGGCCGCGGCGCGGCGGACGAGCTCATGTCGGTCGCGGAGGGCACCGGCCCGGCGCAGCTGACCGTCACCGACAAGCACGGCGACGTGGTGGGCGACATGTCGGCGACGAACGGCGCGGCGGCCTCGCTGACGCAGTCGACTGCGTACGACCCCTTCGGCAAGCGGCTCGGCACCTCGGGCGTGGCCGGAAACGCGGGCTACCAGGGCGATTACACCGACCCCGACACCGACCAGGTGAACATGGGCTCGCGGTGGTACGACCCGGGCACCGGCGCCTTCGACTCACGTGACTCGTACACCTACGCCTCGGGCGCGTCGATCCTGGCCAACCGGTACACGTACGGCGCCGGCGCACCGATGGACTTCACCGACCCGGACGGCCACTGGCCGAGCTGCGGCTGGTGCAAGAAGGCCTGGAACAAGGTCAAGAAGAACAAGTACGTCCGCGCGGCGTACAAGGGCGCCAAGGCCGTCGTGAACGCAGCGATCTACACGGTGCGCCACCCGCTCTCGGCGCTGCGGATCGCGGGCCGGTACCTGGGCGCGGCCGCGTCGTGGGCCTATGAGAAGTCGGGCCTGAAGCATGTGGTCGACGCGGGCATCAGGATCGCGAAGGACATCGGCCGCAGAACCGGCATCACCGAATGGGCCAAGGAGAAGGCCGAGCAGGCACGCCGGGCGTACCACGAGGCGAGAGCGGCGATCACCCGCAAGGCCAAGGAGGCGGTGGCCTACGCGGTCAAGCACAACCCGATCCCGGAGATCATCGCCGCGGCGAGACCGCTGATCACTGTCGCCACGATGGTGGTCACCGGTGACCCCAGACTTCCGGCGCTGCTGCTCAGCTCGGCCCGCAATGTGATCGTGGACGCCGCCAAGGCGGCGGACTCGATCCGCCAGGCGGTCGTCGAACAGGTCGGCGCGGTCGTCGAGGACGTCAAGAACGCGGTCGACTCGGTCGACTGGGGCGACGTCTGGGACGGCGTCAAGACGGTCGGCAACGTGGTCGGCGAAGTCACCGGCTTCAACGACATCAAGAACTGCGTCACCAAGGGCGACATGGAGGCCTGCGCCTGGGCGGTCGCGACGGTCGCGGGCGTGGCGCTGGGCGGCGCGGGAGCGGGCCTGGTCCGGGCGGCGAAGGCCGGGCGGATGGCCTCGAAGGCGGCGAAGTACGCGGACGACATCGCCAAGGCCGCCAAGAAGATTGACAACGCCGTTGAGAAGGTCGAAACCGCTGTCGACCGGGCGGAGACCGCGCAGGAAGTCACCCAGTGCGTGATCAGTGCGGCCCGGGGGGCCAAGGGCAACAGCTTCGCGCGGGGCACCGAAGTGCTGATGGCCGACGGGACCCGCAAACCGATCGAAGAGATCAAGGTCGGCGAGGATGTAATGGCCACCGATCCCACCACCGGCGAGACGTCCAAGGAGCGGGTGACCGACACGATCATCGGCAGCGGCGAGAAGTCGCTTGTCGCGGTCACCGTCGATACCGATGGCGCCAAGGGCGACGCCACGGCGGTCATCACCGCCACGGACGGTCACCCCTTCTGGGTCCCCTCCCTTCGCAAGTGGGAGAGGACGGACGAGCTGAAGCCCGGCCAGTGGCTCCAGACGAACACGGGCGCACGCGTCCGGGTCGCGAGTGTCCGTGAATGGGCTCAGCCGGCCACGGTCTACAACCTCACCGTGGACGTCACCCATACGTACTATGTGCTGGCGGACGGGGTTCCGGTTCTTGTCCACAACGGGAGGAAGCCCGGACAGCGGCCGAACTACGACGCCGAGGGGCCGCACACAACGTTCCTCCGAGATGGCACGACGGGCCGGATCAAGAAGTATGCGGAGTGGGCACCGCAGACGAATCCGCGGAATCCGGCTCCCTTCGAGTTGGTGAAGAGGTTCGACCTGCAAGGCCCCTCCCACACCAACGCAAACGGCGATGTGATCCCCACGCCGCACATCAATTCCCCGAATGGTGGTGACGCTCGTGCCCCCGAGGACTGGGAGAAGCCGCTCGGCTGCCCCTGAGCAAGGTGAAGGGATCGCCTTCATCCAGTCGTGGTATGCATCCTGCTGCGACGGGGAATGGGAGCACGAATTCGGAATCAGGATCGCCACGATCGACAACCCGGGGTGGCATCTTGAGATCGACGTGGCCGAGACGGAGCTTGAGGGGCTCGTCACCGAACGGACGAGAATCGAGCTCCCGGAAGGCGAGTGGATGATCGCCTGGAGTGATGGGGAAATCTTTCACGCCTCGTGCGGTGTGCGCTCGCTGGGGGTCGTCGACGGATTCTTCAAGGAGTTCGCCGTGAGCTCCGCTGCTCCCGGTCCAGCGACGGATTGAACCGCGCGGGGACGGCCGGCTCGCCGAGGGAGCAGCCAGCCGTTCCCAAGGCGGGCGGCGTAGGTCGCGGCCGCGCATCCGCAACTGCGGGGGAATCGTTCGGCGAATCAGTGGCCCAGACCCCTGGGACTGCCTACCATCGATCACCGCAGGGTCTTGTGCACCGAAGCACAATCACGCCGGGAGGCTCCTTTGCACCGCCGCCGTCGCACCGCGCTCGCCGTCTCCGCCGCTCTCCTCTCCGCCGCGCCCCTCCTCGCCGCCTGCGGCAGCGAGGCCCACCCGGGCGCCGCCGCCGTCGTCGGTGGGGAGCGGATCGAGGTGGCCACCGTCCAGGCGAAGGTGAAGGACGTGCGCGCCGCACAGCAGCGCTCGCCCCAGGCCGCCCAGCTGATCAAGGACAGCGGGCAGCTCAGCCGCGCCAAGCTGTACGACCTCATCGTCGAGGAGGTCGTACAGCGCGCCGCCGACGACGCCGGGGTCACGGTCAACCGCAAGGAGATCCTGGACGCGCGGGCCGCGCTCGTGCAGCAGTCGGGCGGCGAGGAGCAGCTGGCCGCCATGTATCTCCAGCAGCGCGGCGTCGCCCCGGACCAGCTCAACGACGTCGTACGCCGCGACATCCTGGTCAGCAAGCTCGCCACCGCTCTCGGCGCCACCAACACCCCCGAGGGCCAGCAGAAGCTCAACCAGGCCTTCACCGCGGCCGCCAAGGCGCTGGACATCGACGTCAACCCCCGCTTCGGCGTCTGGGACGACAACAAGCTGGAGCTCGGCAGCTACAAGGCTCCCTGGATCAGCCAGGTCAGCAAGGAGCCGGAGCCCGTCGAGGCCGGTGCGTAGGTCCTGTCCGGCCGATCTTGCCGGGCTCGGCCTGGCCCGGGGTAGGTTCGAGGGGTGACCACCGAAGCACCCGTCGCCCCCGGCCGTATCGTCCTGCTCACCGCCAGCCACCGCGTGGCCCCCGGACTGCTGTCCTGGCCCGCGTGGCAGACGCTGCACGCGGCGGACCGGGTGCTGTGCGCCGACGAGGGGCACCCGCAGCTGCCGTATCTGCGCGAGGCGGGGATCGCCGTGGAGATCACCGCCGTCACCGCGCAGGAGCTGGTCGACGCCTGCGCCGGCGGGCGGACCGTGGTCATCGTCCCCTCCGGTGAGGGCGACCAGGCCCTGACCGACGGGCTCGCCCGGCTCGCCGGGTCCGGGCGGGTGCAGATGCCGGACCTGGAGCTGCTGCCGGGCTCGTACGACCTGCCCGGCGCCCGCCTCCTCGACCTCGTGCAGGTCATGGACCGGATCAGGCTCGAATGCCCCTGGTCCTCGCAGCAGACCCACAAGGGCCTCGCCAAGTACGGCATCGAGGAGGCGTACGAACTCGTCGAGGCGATCGAGGACGGCGACCGTGACGAGCTGCGCGAAGAGCTCGGGGACGTACTGCTCCAGGTCGTCTTCCACGCGCGCATCGCGGAGGAAGGCCGCGAGGAGGACGGTGCGGAGCCGTTCTCTGTCGACGATGTCGCCGGGACGATCGTCGAGAAGCTGATCCACCGCCACCCGCATGTCTTCGGCGACGAGAGCGCCGAGACCCCGGAGGACGTCAAGGAGCACTGGCTCCGCACGAAGGCGATAGAGAAGCAGCGTGACTCGGTGACGGACGGCGTGCCGCTCGGCCAGCCCGGCCTTGCGCTGGCCGCGAAGCTCGCGGGCCGGGTCCGTACCGCGGGACTGACCGTGCCGCTGCCCGCCGGCGAAGGCATGGGGTACGAACTGCTGGCCCTCGCCGTCCGTGCCGAGGCGTCCGGCACCGACCCGGAGGCCGCGCTGCGGGCTGCTGCCCGGGCCTACCGCGATGCGATCCGGGCCGTTGAGGGGCAGGAGTGAGCGCTCAGCCCGAGCTGTTCACCTGGGAGTTCGCCACCGACCCCTACCCTGCATATACCTGGCTCCGGGAAAACTCGCCGGTCCACCGGACCACCCTCCCCAGCGGGGTCGAGGCATGGCTGGTGACGCGGTACGCCGATGCCAAGCAGGCCCTCGCCGACCAGCGGCTCAGCAAGAATCCCGCGCATCACGACGAGCCCGCGCACGCCAAGGGCAGAACGGGCATCCCGGGCGAGCGCAAGGCAGAGCTGATGACGCATCTGCTGAACATCGACCCGCCCGATCACACCCGGCTGCGCCGCCTCGTGTCGAAGGCGTTCACCCCGCGCCGAGTCGCCGAATTCGCGCCGAGAGTGCAGGAGTTGACGGACCGGCTCATCGACGGGTTCGCGGAGAAGGGGGAGGCGGACCTCATTCACGAGTTCGCGTTCCCGCTCCCCATCTACGCCATCTGCGACATGCTCGGCGTCCCGCGCGAGGACCAGGACGACTTCCGTGACTGGGCGGGGATGATGATCCGGCACGGCGGTGGGCCGCGCGGAGGCGTCGCCCGTTCGGTGAAGAAGATGCGCGGCTATCTCGCGGAGTTGATCCACCGAAAGCGGGAGGAGCCCGGCGACGACCTGATCTCCGGACTGATCCGGTCCAGCGACCACGGCGAGCACCTCACCGAGAACGAGGCCGCTGCCATGGCCTTCATCCTTCTCTTCGCGGGTTTTGAAACCACCGTGAACTTGATCGGTAATGGGATCTACGCCCTGCTTCGTCATCCGGAACAGCGGGAGCGGCTCCAGGCGTCCCTCGCCGCCGGTGAGACCGGGCTGCTGGCCACCGGCGTCGAGGAACTCCTGCGCTACGACGGGCCCGTGGAGCTCGCGACCTGGCGGTTCGCCACCGAGCCGCTCGTCATCGGCGGCCAGGAGATCGCGGCGGGCGATCCCGTACTCGTCGTGCTCGCGGCCGCGGACCGGGACCCGGAGCGGTTCGCCGAACCGGACACCCTCGACCTGTCGCGGCGCGACAACCAGCATCTGGGATACGGGCACGGCATCCACTACTGCCTCGGTGCGCCGCTCGCCCGGCTGGAGGGGCAGACCGCGATCGCCACGCTGCTCAGGAGAATGCCGGACTTGCGGCTTGCGGGTGATCCAGCCGATTTGCGGTGGCGTGGGGGACTCATTATGCGTGGATTGCGCACACTGCCCGTTGAGTTCAGGACTCGACAGATCTGACGGTCTGTCAAGACTGTGACTTTCACGTGATCTCCGCTGCATCGACTTGTGACATGCCTTCCTATGCAGCTACTTTCACTGCCGTCTCGGCAGTCACGCGAAAGGCAACCGCATGCTCTCCGGTAATGGTCGACACCGCCGCCCCCGTCAGGCTCCGGCCATCGTTGTCGCGGCAGGTGTGACCGGATCGGCCATCGCGATCCCCCTTCTCGGTGCCGGTTCGGCCTCCGCCGCCGACGCCTCCATGTGGGACCGGGTCGCGGAGTGCGAGAGCGGCGGCATGTGGATGGCCGACCTCGGCAACGGCTTCTACGGCGGGCTGCAGTTCTCGCAGGAGACCTGGCAGAGCTTCGGCGGCACCGCGTACGCGGCGCGCGCCGACCTCGCCAGCCGCTCCCAGCAGATCGCGGTTGCGGAGAAGGTCCTGGAGGCGCAGGGCCCGGCGGCCTGGCCCGGCTGTGCGGCGATCGCGGGGCTGAAGAACGACGGCGCCGCGACCGGCGTCGACCCGGGCGTCCTGCCCCTGCCCGGCCAGAGCGCCCCGGCGGCGCCGGACGCGCCGGACGCGCCCGACGCGTCGCCGAAGACGACCGAGCCGTCCGAGGCCGCGGAGCCCTCTGCCGAGCCGTCCGCCGAACCGTCCGCGGACGCGACGGAGCCGGCGACGCCCGATGCCACTCCGAGCGCGGACGCGGGCGTCGACAGCGGAAGCGGTAAGCACCGCGGCGAGTCCGCCCCGGAGGAGACCGAGCCGGGCAATACGGACAACACGCGCGAAGCGGGACGTCATGCCTCGCGAAGTGACGGCCCAACACGCGCCGAAGCGGACAAGAGTGACACTTCGGACGTCCCGTCGGGCGAGTACACCGTCCAGGCGGGCGACAGCCTGTCCGCGATCGTCAACAAGGAGAAGCTCTCCGGCGGCTGGACCGCGCTCTACGAGGCGAACCGGGGGACCGTCGGCGACGACCCCGACCTCATCCTTCCTGGCCAGAGCCTCGATCTGGGCGCGAAGTAGCGGCAGTTCGCGGGCTTATGTCCGAGTCTGCGCAAGTGAGACATGAGTCTCTTTGTCCCAACTGGCATGACTCGTCGGGCGGAATCGCTCATTCCGCCCGCTACCTGCGGAAACGAGTGTTACCGGAGAGGCGAGATGGGCGATTTCTCCCCGATGTTCATCTTTTGAACATCGGGGAGAGGTGTGTCTACGGTCTGACCGCTCGCCATCGCGGGCACCACTGACCGTCACGCCGAATCCTGCCGTCGGTCGGGGGGAGTAGTCGTCGCGTAGAGCGCCGAAGGCAGGAGCGGGGGACCCAAGGTAAGCGCCGGCCCCGGCCACTGAGAGGTGGTCACCAACCGGCTAGGGGTGAAGTCGCGCGCTAGGACGCACGACCGGGCAACTCACAGGCCCGAACCCGACAGCTCACCTCGTAGGCGTCGGTGAGGAGACGTTCCATGCTGTTTTCCAGCAAGGGCAAGCACCGCCGCCCGTCGAAGACCACTCGCATCGCCACGCTCGCCGGTGTCACCGGTGCCGCCTTCGCCGTCCCGCTGCTCGGCGCGACCTCGGCCTCCGCCGCCACCGCCGCCGAGTGGGACCAGGTCGCCCAGTGCGAGTCCGGCGGCAACTGGTCCATCAACACCGGCAACGGCTTCTACGGCGGCCTGCAGTTCACCAACTCCACCTGGGCCGCCTACGGTGGCACCGCCTACGCCTCGCGCGCCGACCTGGCCTCCAAGGACCAGCAGATAGCCGTCGCCGAGAAGGTCCTCGCGGGCCAGGGCAAGGGCGCGTGGCCGAACTGTGGCGTGGGTCTGTCCAACGCCGCGTACGACGGCGGCTCCGCCGACTCCGGCACCGCGCAGCAGGCGAAGCCCGCCCCGAAGCGCGCCGAGGCCCCCACCACCCGCTCCGCGCGCCCGGCCGCTCCGAAGCCCGCCGCCAAGGCCACGGGCTTCAAGAAGGGCGACGGCGAGTACAAGGTCAAGGCCGGCGACACGCTCAGCAAGATCGCGCAGGCCGAGAAGGTCAAGGGCGGCTGGACGAAGCTGTTCGACCTGAACAAGGACATCATCAGCGACGCCAATGTGATCTACCCGGGCCAGCAGCTCCACCTGAGCTGACCCGAGGTCCCGGGCCGGCAGCTCCACCTGAGCCGGCCCCACCCGGACTTCTGCATCAGTTGTCCGGGACCGGACATCCGGACCCCGGATTCCGGTGGACCCGGCGGCCCACCGGAAGCGGCGGACCCCCGTCCCCCAGCCACCCCGGCTCGGTGCGTTTTCCCCCGTACGCACCGGGCCGGGGTTCTGTCTGTCGTCCCCCGCCTGCCGCCGCAGGCCGTTACCCGCTGGTAGACCTTGTACCCCTTTGTCCGCTGCCGCGAGCCTTGGGGGCCTTTTTTGTCCCAGCGGGCGGGCATCGGCTGGCCACAGCCCTGGAGCCGGTTAGGCTCATGTCGCAAGGCCAAAGAGACCCTGCACTTCAAGCGTCACATCCCAGAAGGAGATGCTCGTGCCGTCCATCGACGTCGTCGTAGCCCGGGAAATCCTGGACTCCCGAGGCAACCCCACGGTCGAGGTCGAGGTTGGCCTCGACGACGGCAGCACGGGTCGTGCTGCTGTTCCGTCCGGCGCCTCCACCGGTGCGTTCGAGGCTCTTGAGCTCCGCGACGGTGACCAGAACCGCTACCAGGGCAAGGGCGTCGAGAAGGCTGTCCTCGCCGTCATCGAGCAGATCGGCCCGGAGCTCGTCGGCTACGACGCCACCGAGCAGCGCCTGATCGACCAGGCGATGTTCGACCTGGACGCCACTCCGGACAAGTCCTCCCTCGGCGCCAACGCCATCCTCGGCGTCTCCCTCGCCGTCGCGCACGCCGCCTCCGAGGCCTCCGACCTGCCGCTCTTCCGCTACCTCGGCGGCCCGAACGCGCACCTGCTGCCCGTTCCGATGATGAACATCCTGAACGGCGGCTCGCACGCCGACTCCAACGTGGACATCCAGGAGTTCATGATCGCGCCGATCGGCGCCG
Organism: Streptomyces sp. NPDC019890; assembly: GCF_044903445.1. Classification (NCBI taxonomy): domain Bacteria; kingdom Bacillati; phylum Actinomycetota; class Actinomycetes; order Kitasatosporales; family Streptomycetaceae; genus Streptomyces; species Streptomyces sp. NPDC019890. The sequence goes on from NZ_JBJDQK010000004.1 coordinate 476,892, forward strand.
AGTCCTTCTCCGAGGCTCTGCGCTGGGGCGCCGAGGTCTACCACACCCTCAAGTCCGTCCTGAAGACCAAGGGCCTCTCCACCGGCCTCGGCGACGAGGGCGGCTTCGCGCCGAACCTGGACTCCAACCGCGCCGCCCTGGACCTCATCCTCGAGGCCATCAAGCAGGCCGGTTACGCCCCGGGCAAGGACATCGCGCTGGCGCTCGACGTCGCCGCGTCCGAGTTCTACAAGGACGGCCTCTACGAGTTCGAGGGCAAGTCCCGCTCGGCCGCCGAGATGACCGAGTACTACGAGGAGCTCGTGGCGGCCTACCCGCTCGTCTCCATCGAGGACCCGCTCTTCGAGGACGACTGGGCCGGCTGGAAGGTCCTCACCGACAAGCTGGGCACCAAGGTCCAGATCGTCGGCGACGACCTCTTCGTCACCAACCCGGAGCGCCTGGCCCGCGGTATCGAGGACGGCGCCGCGAACGCCCTTCTCGTCAAGGTCAACCAGATCGGCTCGCTGACCGAGACCCTGGACGCCGTGGAGCTCGCCCAGCGCAACGGCTTCAAGTGCATGATGTCCCACCGCTCCGGCGAGACCGAGGACGTCACGATCGCCGACCTCGCCGTCGCCACCAACTGCGGCCAGATCAAGACCGGCGCCCCGGCCCGCTCCGAGCGCGTCGCCAAGTACAACCAGCTGCTGCGCATCGAGGAGATCCTCGACGACGCGGCGGTGTACGCGGGCCGCTCGGCGTTCCCGCGCTTCAAGGGCTGAGGCCCGCAGGGTGTTTGACGCCCGTACGGGGCTGAGGCCCGCAAGGCGCTGACGCCCGTAAGGGGCTGAGGCTCCCGCCTGCATACGTCCCCGGTCGCGGTCCCGTACCGTGTCCGGGGACGTACGCGCGTAACGGGGAGGCGAGATCATGGCACGCAAAGGGGACCAGGACCGGTTCTCCACCGCGACACGGCTGCGGCTGCTCGGGGAGCAGACCGCCGCGCGCGTCTACCGTTCGCAGAGCCGCCGCCAGGACCGCCGCTCCCGGCTCACCGGCCGCGCGGCCTTCCTGGCACTGGTGGTCTGCTCGCTGGTTGTCGCGCTTGCGTATCCGATGCGGCAGTACGTGTCCCAGCGCGCCGACATAAACGATCAGGAGCGCCGGATGGCGGACGCCCGGCAGCAGGTCGAACGGCTCCGGGACGAGAAGGCGCGCCTCCAGGACGACAAGTACATCCAGCGCCTCGCCCGTGAGCATCTGCATCTGGTGCTGCCGGGCGAGACCGGCTACACCATGATCGACCCCGACGCCGCCGAGAAGCGCCGCACCGAAGAGGGGGCGGCCGACCGCCCTTGGTACTCCAACGTCTGGGACGGCGTCGACAACGCCGACACGCGCCGCTAGCGCGGCACCGCAATCATGGGGCGGCCAGGACCTCAGCCGTACCGCACGGCAGCGGACCCGCCGGGCCGCCCGATCACGAACCGAACGAGAAGACAGACGCAGGCATGGAAACCCCTCCTCCCACCACTGCACCGACCGAGCCCACCGACGCGGACATCGCCGCGTTCAAGAAGCAGCTCGGCCGCCCGCCGCGCGGGCTGCGCGCAATCGCGCACCGCTGCCCGTGCGGACAGCCGGATGTCGTCGAGACCGCGCCCCGGCTGCCCGACGGCACGCCCTTCCCGACGCTGTACTACCTGACCTGCCCGCGGGCCGCGTCGGCGATCGGCACGCTGGAGGCGAACGGCGTGATGAAGGAGATGACCGAGCGCCTCGCCACCGACCCGGAGCTGGCGGCCGGGTACCGGGCGGCGCACGAGGACTACATCGCGCGCCGTGACGCGATCGAGGTGCTGGAGGGCTTCCCCAGCGCGGGCGGCATGCCCGACCGGGTGAAGTGCCTGCACGTGCTGGTCGGGCACTCGCTCGCGGCCGGGCCCGGCGTCAATCCGCTGGGCGACGAGGCGATCGCGATGCTGCCTCAGTGGTGGAGCAAGGGTCCGTGTGTGAGCCCTTGTGAAGAGGAGGACAAGAAGTGACCCGGGTCGCCGCCATCGACTGCGGTACGAACTCCATCCGGCTGCTGATCGCCGACGTGGACCAGGAGACCGGTGAACTGGTCGACCTGGAACGGCGGATGATCATCGTCAGGCTCGGGCAGGGCGTCGACAAGACCGGCCGACTCGCGCCCGAGGCGCTGGAGCGGACGTTCGCCGCGTGCCGCGAGTACGCCGCGCAGATCAAGGAGTACGGCGCCGAGAAGCTCCGCTTCGTGGCCACTTCGGCGTCGCGCGACGCCGAGAACCGCGAGGACTTCGTGCGCGGGGTGCTCGACATCCTGGGCGTGGAGCCCGAGGTGATCACCGGGGACCAGGAGGCGGAGTTCTCCTTCATCGGTGCCACCGGGGGTCTGCCGGGACATGAGGAGCGCCTGGTGGTGGACATCGGCGGCGGCTCGACGGAGTTCGTCGTCGGCGACGAGCATGTGCAGGCCGCGCGGTCGGTCGACATCGGCTGCGTACGGCTGACGGAGCGGCACACACTGAGCGACCCGGCGAGGCCGGAGGAGATCGCGGCCGTCCGCGCGGACATCGAGACGGCGCTCGACCTGGCGGAGGAGACCGTCCCGCTGCGCGAGGCCCGCATGCTGGTCGGCCTGGCCGGTTCGGTGACGACGGTGGCCGGGATCGCGCTGGGCCTCGACGCGTACGACTCGGCGGCGATCCACCACTCGCGGATCTCCTACGAGCAGGTACGGGACGTCACCGAGGCGCTGCTGAAGTCCACTCACGAGGAGCGCACGCGGATCTCCGTGATGCACCCCGGCCGGGTGGATGTCATCGGCGCCGGGGCGCTCGTACTGCTCGCGATCATGGAGCGGACCGGGGCGCGGGAAGTGGTCGTCAGCGAGCACGACATCCTGGACGGGATCGCCTCGTCGATCGCGTAGAGCCGGTCCTGGAACGAACTTCGTGAAGTTCTTCACAAGGAAAAGTGCCCTGATGGGGCCCTGGAGGGGCGCCTTGGAGAGGTGAAAGGCCCCTCCGGCCTGTGAATGGGGCCCTCGGTCGCGTATCAAGGGCGGCGCGGCGCGTGTTGCGGGGGTGTGAAGCGGGCCGGTGGTCCACGTCGCGGCGGCCGCGTAGCGGCAGCTCACGAGGGGTGAACAACGTCCGCCCCTATACCGTGGTTCCCCTGCGGTGCCATGACCTCGGTCACGTGGGCCGCGCAGTGTAGCAGAGGTGGGTCCATAGCTTGTGAAGGGGCTCACGAGCACCCCCTCAGAGGGGGGTGGATACTCGATGGCATGAGCACCACGGAGCGTCCCAGGATCCTCGTTGTAGGCGGTGGGTACGTAGGCCTGTACGCAGCTCGACGCATTCTGAAGAAGATGCGTTATGGCGAGGCGACCGTCACGGTCGTCGACCCGCGCTCGTACATGACGTACCAGCCCTTCCTCCCCGAAGCTGCCGCCGGCAGCATCTCGCCTCGGCATGTCGTCGTCCCGCTGCGACGCGTGCTGCCCAAGGCGGAGGTGCTCACCGGCCGAGTCACCACCATCGATCAGGACCGCAAGGTCGCGACGATATCGCCGCTGGTCGGCGAGGCGTACGAGCTGCCCTTCGACTACCTGGTCGTGGCGCTCGGCGCGGTCTCCCGCACCTTCCCGATCCCCGGCCTCGCCGAACAGGGCATCGGCATGAAGGGCATCGAGGAGGCCATCGGCCTGCGCAACCACGTGCTCGAGCAGCTCGACAAGGCCGACTCCACGACGGATGAGGACGTCCGCCGCAAGGCGCTGACCTTCGTCTTCGTGGGTGGCGGCTTCGCCGGCGCGGAGACCATCGGCGAGGTGGAGGACCTGGCGCGCGACGCGGCCAAGTACTACGCGAGCGTCAAGCGCGAGGACATGCGCTTCGTCCTGGTCGACGCGGCGGACAAGATCCTTCCCGAGGTGGGCCCGAAGCTGGGCAAGTACGGCAAGGAGCACCTCGAGGGCCGCGGCATCGAGATCTACCTGTCGACGTCGATGGACTCCTGCGTGGACGGCCACGTGGTGCTGAAGAACGGCCTCGAGGTCGACTCCAACACCATCGTGTGGACGGCCGGTGTGAAGCCGAACCCGGCGCTGGCGCGCTACGGCCTGCCGCTGGGGCCGCGCGGTCACGTCGACACCGCGACGACGCTTCAGGTGCAGGGCACCGACTACATCTGGGCCGCGGGCGACAACGCGCAGGTTCCGGACATGGCGGCGCGCAAGGCCGGCGTCGAGAACGCCTGGTGCCCGCCGAACGCGCAGCACGCGCTGCGTCAGGCGCGGGTCCTCGGCGACAACGTCATCTCCGGTATGCGGGGCTTCCCGCAGAAGGAGTACAGCCACGCCAACAAGGGTGCGGTGGCCGGTCTCGGTCTGCACAAGGGCGTCGCGATGATCGTCATGGGCAAGGTGAAGATCAAGCTCAAGGGCCGTCTGGCGTGGTACATGCACCGTGGCTACCACGGCATGGCGATGCCGACCTGGAACCGCAAGATCCGGGTCTTCGCCGACTGGACGCTGGCGATGTTCCTGAAGCGCGAGGTCGTCTCGCTCGGCGCGATGGAGTCGCCGCGCGAGGAGTTCTACGAGGCGGCGAAGCCGGCGCCGTCGGCGTCCGTGCCGACCCCGGAAAAGGCGAAGGCCTCCTAGCCCACCCCGAAGGGGCCGCCCGCCATCCGTGGTGCGGGCGGCCCCTTCGGCATGCCCGGGGCGACTTTGCCCACCCGCCCGCCCTTGACCGGGGGCGCGGCCCCCGCTCCCCGGCCCGGCAGCTCCCCGCCACCCGCCCCGCGTTGGACCATGATCTTTCCGCGCGGCCCCCGGGGCGCGGGGTTGCCCGTGCGCCGGTGCGCGCTTCTGTGCGCCGGGGGGTGGCTCCCAGGCGTACAGCCTTCTGAGCGCGGGCCCGGCGCCGCCTCGCCGTCCCTCGTACCGGGCCCGGCCGCAGGTCGACGCATTTTGCTGGCGTATTGCAACTGCGCGGGAAGCCCGCGATGTGATCGGATTGTTCACTGAAGTGCGCGCTGGAGCAGTTCTGGGATCCATCGTCACGGAGGTGTGCGCCATGGGCGACGCCGCGATGCGGCTGATCACTCTTGCCGAGGAGTTGCTGGGAGCCCCGTTCCCGGTTCGGGTGCGGGCCTGGGACGGCAGTGAGGCCGGGCCGCCAGGTGCGCCCGTACTCGTCGTACGGCACCGGCGTGCCCTGCGGCGGCTGTTGTGGCGGCCGGGGGAGCTCGGGCTCGCCCGGGCCTGGGTCGCCGGGGAGATCGATGTCGACGGAGATCTGTACGCCGCCCTCGACGTGCTCGCCGGGATCGTCTGGGAGCGCGAAGAGCAGGGCGAGGACACACGTGCCGTCCATCCCCTGCGCGACCCCCGCCTGCGCGCCGCCGCCCGCGGCCTGCTGAAGATCGGCGGTGTGCTCCCGCCTCCGCCCCCGCCCGTCGAGGAGGTCCGCAGACGCAGGGGCGGCCCGTTGCACACCAAGCGCCGCGACAAGAAGGCCATCAGCCACCACTACGACGTGGGCAACGGCTTCTACGAGCTCGTCCTCGGGCCGTCGATGGTCTATTCGTGCGCGTACTGGACGGACGGCGGCACCCTCGAAGACGCGCAGCGCGACAAGCTCGAACTCGTCTGCCGCAAGCTCGCCCTCAAGGAGGGCGACCGGCTCCTCGACGTCGGCTGCGGCTGGGGCTCCATGGCCATCCACGCCGCCCGCGAGTACGGCGTCCAGGTCACCGGCGTCACCCTCTCCCGGGAGCAGGCCGCCTACGCCCGCAAGCGCATCGCCGAAGAGGGACTCACCGACCGGATCGAGATCCGCGTTCAGGACTACCGGGACGTCAGGGACGGTCCGTTCGACGCCATTTCCTCCATCGGTATGGCCGAACACGTCGGGGCGGTCCGCTACCACGAGTACGCCACCCAGCTCCTCTCCCTCCTCAAGCCCGGCGGCCGGCTCCTCAACCACCAGATCGCCCGCCGCCCGGAGCAGGACGAATCCGCCTACCACGTGGATGAGTTCATCGACCGCTACGTCTTCCCCGACGGCGAGCTCGCACCCGTGGGCAGTACGGTCACGCTCCTCGAGCAGGCCGGGTTCGAGGTGCGGGACCTGGAGGCCATCCGCGAGCACTACGCCCTCACCCTGCGCCGCTGGGTCGCCAACCTGGAGGCGAACTGGCGTCAGGCGGTACACCACAGCTCCCCGGGACGGGCCCGTGTCTGGCGGCTCTACATGGCCGCCTGCGCGCTGTCCTTCGAGCGCAACCGGATCGGCGTCAACCAGATCCTGGCGGTGAAGACCCCGGACAGCGGAGCCTCCGGGCTGCCCCTGCGCGCCCGCGACTGGCGCTGAGAACAGACGTGGCGGACCTCCGGCCCCGCCGGGCTGGGGGTCCGCCACACCGGCAGCGGCGACTACTCCGTCTTGATCGCCGTCAGCATGTTGAGCCTCGCCGCACTGCGCGCCGGCCACAACGCGGCCAGCACGCCGACCACCCCGGCCAGCAGCAGGAAGATCCCGATCCGGTCCCACGGCACGACCAGCTCGTAACCGGGGACGCTCGCCCTGACCGTCTCGCCGATCGCCCAGGCCAGGAAGGATCCGAGCCCGACACCGATCACCGCGCCGAAGAGCGAGATCACCACCGCCTCCAGGCGGATCATGCGCTTGACCTTGCGGCGGTCCAGGCCGATCGCCCGCAGCATGCCGATCTCCTGCTGACGCTCGAAGACGGACATCGCCAGGGTGTTGATGACGCCGAGCACCGCGATGATCAGGGCCATCGCCAGCAGTCCGTACATGATGTTCAGCATGGTGTTGATCATGCCGCCGAACTTGTTGCGGATGTCCTGCTTGTCCATGATGCTCATCGCCGGGCTGTCGCCCAGCGCGTCCACCAGCGCCTGCTCGTTCGCCTTGGTCGCGCCGCCGTCCATCTTCACCCAGATCTCGGGGATGTACGGCTTCGCCTCGTACGGAGCGATTACGGCCGTGGACACCAGCACCGGCGAGAGGAACTCGTTGTCCTCGTAGACCGCGCCGACGGTGATGTTCTTCGTCTTGGCCTTGCCGCCGTCGCGGTTGTCGCCGAACGACACCGGCACCACGTCACCGGCCTTCCAGCCGTTCGACTTCGCCGTCTTCTCCGCGACCGCGAGCTGGCCCTTGCCGAGCGTGGCCAGCGAGCCGGCCACCGTCTTGAGGTCGAGGACCTTCTCCACGGCGCCCGGGGTGACGGCGGACACGGCATGCCATGTGCCCTTGATCTCCAGCGAGGTGGCCTGCTGCGGGGAGACCGCGCTGACGCCCTTCGCCTTCTCCAGCGCGGTGACCGCCGACTTGTCGAGCGCGCCGCCCCCGGCCATCGCCACCATGTAGTCGGCCCGGAGGTTGTCCGTCGTCATCTTCTCCACGGCGCGGCCCATCGAGACGCCGAGGACGGTGAGGCCGGTGACCAGCGTGAGACCGATCGCCAGCGCCGAGGCGGTGGCTCCGGTGCGGCGCGGGTTGCGGACCGCGTTCTGCCCGGCCAGCTTGCCCGCCACCCCGAACACCCGGTGCAGCAGCGGCCGCGCCAGCGCGATGACCGGACGGGACAGCAGCGGAATCAGCACGATGATGCCGATCAGCGACAGGAACGCGCCGATCCCGATGATCATCCGGCCGTCGTCCTTGCCGACCGCCGCACCGGCGGCGATCGCGCCCACACCGGCCAGCGTGATGACGCTGCCGATGGTGTTGCGTACGACCAGGGACTTGGTGGTCGCGGGCAGATGGGCGCTGCCCATCGCGGCAACCGGCGGGATCTTCGCGGCCCGGCGGGCGGGCAGCCATGCGGCGAGCACGGTGATCAGTACACCGACGCCGAGCGCCGCGGCGACTGCGGTGGGCGAGACGATCAGCGGTCCGGCAGGCACCTTCGCGCCGAACGCGGTCATCGCGGAGCGCAGCGCGGTGGCAAGCCCGAGACCGAGCGCGAAGCCGACCACGGAGGCGATCGCGCCGACCACCGCCGCCTCCAGGATCACCGAACGCTTGACCTGGCGGCGGGACGCGCCGACGGCGCGCATCAGCGCCAGTTCCCTGGTGCGCTGGGCGACCAGCATGGTGAAGGTGTTGGCGATCAGGAAGACCCCGACGAAGAGGGCGATGGCCGCGAAGGCGAGCAGCATCGTGTTGAGGTTGGACAGGCCCTGCTCGATCTCCCGGGCCTGGTCGTCGGCGAGCTGCCTGCCGGTCTGTGCCTCGGAGTCCTTGGGCAGCAGTGGCTTGACCCCGTCCAGGATCTTCTGGTCGGAGGCGCCGGCCGCGGCGGTGATGGTGACGTCCTTGAAGTACCCGGGCTGCAGATACAGCTTCTGTGCGACGGACGTGTCGAAGAGGACGAGGCTGCCGCCCGCGTTGACGGCGCCGTCCTCGGTGGTGAAGACGCCGGAGAGGGTGTACTCCTTCACCGGCCCGTTGGTGGCGACCCGTACGGTGTCGCCGACCCGGTACTTGCCCTTGTCGGCGGAGTCCTGGTCGAGGGCGATCTGAGAGTCCTTCACCGGGCCGGAGCCGTCGGTGAAGGTGTAGGCGGCGTCGTTGCCGTCCTTGCCGGGGGCGAAGTTCGCGCCGGTGTTGGACCAGCCGTTGCCGATCAGCTTGCCGTCCTGGTCGGCGACCCCGGCGAAGCCGGAGACCCGGCCGGTGGCGCCGGCGACCCCGTCCAGACCCCGGATCTTCTCCAGGGTCTTCGTGTCGATGCCGGCGTTCTTCTTGCCGTCGCCCGCGTCGGCGAAGGTGGTGACGGCCACGGCGACGTTGTCGTAGCTCTTGGCCGACTGCTTGCGGTAGGCGTTGCCGAGAGTGTCGGTGAAGACCAGGGTGCCGGAGACGAAGGCCACGCCGAGCATCACGGCGAGGACGGTCATCAGCAGCCTGGCTTTGTGCGCGAGCACATTGCGCAGGGCGGTACGGAACATGTCTGTGTCAGTCCTGAGGTGAGAGCCGGAGGGGTCTGCGGAGCAGCGGTCGGTCAGCTGGTCCGGCCCTTGGCGTCGAATTCCTTCATCCGGTCGAGGACGCCGTCGGCGCTGGGGTGGATCATCTCGTCGACGATCCGGCCGTCCGCCAGGAAGATCACCCGGTCGGCGTAGGAGGCGGCCACCGGGTCGTGAGTGACCATCACGACGGTCTGGCCCAGCTCCCGTACCGAGTTGCGCAGGAAGCCCAGCACCTCCGCGCCGGAGCGCGAGTCCAGGTTTCCGGTCGGCTCGTCACCGAAGATGATGTCCGGCTGCGAGGCGAGGGCGCGGGCGACGGCGACGCGCTGCTGCTGGCCGCCGGAGAGCTGGGTGGGGCGGTGGCTGAGCCGGTCCTTGAGGCCCACCATGTCGATGACCTGCTGCAGCCACCGCTTGTCGGGCCTGCGTCCCGCGATGTCCATCGGGAGCGTGATGTTCTCCAGCGCGGTCAGCGTGGGCAGCAGGTTGAAGGCCTGGAAGATGAAGCCGATCTTGTCCCGGCGCAGCTGGGTCAGCTGCTTGTCCTTGAGCGAGCCGAGCTCGGTCTCACCGATCCGTACGGATCCGGAGCTGAAGCTGTCCAGGCCGGCCACGCAGTGCATCAGCGTGGACTTGCCGGAGCCGGACGGGCCCATGATCGCGGTGAACTCCGCCTGCCGGAAGTCCACGGTCACCCGGTCCAGCGCGACCACCTGGGTCTCGCCCTGTCCGTACACCTTGGACAGATCCGTGGCGCGGGCGGCCACTGCGGTGGCGCGGTGAGCGATGGGGGTGGTGGTCACGAGGGAACTCTCCTTGCGGGGTGGTCGTTGGGAACCACCTCATCCTGTCCGCCGCCCGGTTACGGATCGTCAGTCCCGGTGCCCGTTCCCGAGGCCCTCTTGGGTCGGACCCCCCGGCCCGTCCCTCCTCCTTTGGTATGACGGCGTCCCTGAGACGAGAGCAGGCGCGAGCTGAGACGAGACCTGGCGCGAGCTGAGACGGGAGAGCCGGGATCTGAGACGCGACCAGAGACGGGACCAGGGAGGAGACCTGGGGCGCGAGGAGGCGAGTTTCCGTCATTCCCATGGGGACGCGGGGGCGCCCGGAGGCAGCGCGCGGCGCGTAAGAATGCGCTCTTACCTGCGCTGACGCACCCTCAGAAGCCAATAAAATAAGACAACATCGGGCCAGAGGCCCGCGGGCGGGGTGATCCACCCGGATAGGCTCATGTACCAACGCGAAGCCGCGCGTCACGCCCGGATGGTGGAAAGCAGACACGGCGAGCTTAAACCTCGCTGCCCCTCGGGGGCGTACCGGTTCAAGTCCGGTTCCGGGCACTTGACCGCCCACTTTGGACCGTTCGCCGGGGCGGGTCGCGATCTTGGTCCCGCCGCCGGCCGGTCACGATCGTGGAAAGATCCTCCCCCAGCACTAGGGTGCTCCTTTTGCTTCCGCATTACTCTTGACTCCAAGGCCGCGCAGGGTGGCCATGGAGGAGTGAGATGAGGAGCAGTAACCCGGTCTTCTCGCGACGGGGGTTCAGCCGCGACAACGGCTACGCCGGCTTCAACGCGCAGCAGCCGCAGGCCGGGGGCCCCGCCGTAGGAAACCCCTACGCACAGGGCGCGGCCAACCCGTACGCGACCAACCCGTACGCACCCACTGACACCCAGTTCGGCGCCCCGGCGCCGGTCCGCACGAACGCCATGACGATGGACGACGTCGTCTCGCGCACCGCGATCACCCTGGGCACCGTCACCGTCGGCGCCGTTCTCGCCTGGACGCTGCTGCCCGTCTCGGCGACCAGCTACGGGCTGGCCATCGGGGCGGCCCTGGTGGCCTTCGTCCTCGCGATCGTCCAGTCCTTCAAGCGGACGCCGTCGCCCGCGCTGATCATCGGCTATGCGGCGTTCGAGGGCATCTTCCTCGGCGTCATCAGCGAGATGTACAACAGCGTCTGGTCGGGTGCGCCCTTCCAGGCGGTGCTGGGCACGATGGCGGTGAGCGGCGCCACGCTGTTCATGTACAAGCAGCGCTGGATCCGGGTCACCGCACGGTATGCCCGGATCGGCATGACCATCGCGATCGCCTTCATCGTCGTGCTGGCCGTGAACCTCCTGCTGGTGGTCTTCGGCGTCGCCGACGACGGCGGTCTGCGCAGCTTCGGCCCGCTCGGCGCGATCGTGGGCATCCTCGCGATCCTGATCGGCTGCTTCTTCCTGACGCTGGACTTCAAGCAGATCGAGGACGGCGTCGCGTACGGCGCCCCGCGCGAGGAGTCGTGGCTGGCGGCGTTCGGTCTGACGATGTCCCTGGTGTGGATCTACCTGGAGATGCTGCGCCTGGTGGCGATCTTCAGCGGCGACGACTAGTCGTCCTGCGCCCGGTTCGGCCGGGCGTGACGAAGGGCCCGTACGGCACTGCCGGCCGGGCCCTTCGGCGTCTGGGACCTAGCTAGAGCAGTTTGCGCGCTGCCCGCCTCAGGTCGTACTCATGAATGATCGCTTTGGCATGTCCGTAAGCGAGGTTGTGTTCGCTCCGGAGCCAGCTGACCTTCTCCTCGAAGCGGAAGAGGGACGGGCCTTCATCGACCGTGCGAAGCCAGTCGGAAATATCACGACCGGTGCAGTGGGGGATTCGGGAGAGCAGATTTCGATGGGTCTCTTCGGAGAAGACTTGGGACATCGGCGCCTCCGGACGCGTTGCGCGTGTGCTCCTTCACGCCACCGTGCCTGAGCGTTCGCGTATTGGCAACAGTCCGGGGGCGGCGCATAGGGTCGCGGGGTGCTGGATACGACTGAGTTTACGTCCGCGGTGGAGCACTTCGCCGATCGTCTGCGGGCCGCTCCGCAGAGCCGCCTGCAGCGGGGTGCGGCGGCGGAGGGGCTGGCGCTGGCCAGGGAATTGGCACTGCGTGCCCAGCGGATCGAGGCCCCGGGGAGCGTTCCGAGGATCATGCCGGACGGGGGTTTGTTCGCGATCGCGGATCAGCTGATGGTCGCGGGCCATGATTTGGCTGAAGCGCTTCGGGAGGCCCGTCCCGGTTCCGGCTCCGGCTCTGGCTCAGGTTCCGTGGAGGAACTGTCCGAGGCGGTGTCCCTGGTGCGGGCGGCGGAGGGACGGGCCGGGCTGTAGCGCGGGCTGCGTGGCGCCGTGCGCGGCCGGTGCGGCCGTTCTGCGGGCCGCGGAGGAGCCCGGCTGCGGACGGGGGCCAAGAGGGGGCGCTGTGCCTGCGACGGGGCTGTTCAAGCCGGTACGGCAGCCCGCGAGGCCCGGGCCGTGCGGCAGGGCGCAGCCGGCCCGTATGGGTACCGCCGGACGGGGCTGCGGGGCTACATCGAGGCGATGACGCGGTCCGCGAGGATGTACACGCTCTCCTCACCGCACGCAAAGGTCAGCGCGTACGCGCCCGAGACGCTGGAGCCGCCGAGCAGGACCGGGGCGTCGCCCGTGCGCAGGGCCTCGGCGAGCCGCTCGGCCGTCTCGCGGTGGCCGGGGGTCATGCACAGCGTCGTTCCGTCCGCGAAGACGTACACATCCAGCGTGCCGAGCGGCCCGGGGCGTACGTCGGCGAGCTCCGTGCGCGTCTCCGCGAGCGCTTCCAGGCGCGCCACCGTGCGCTCGTGGTCGGTGACCACCGGGGTCTGGACCGGTACGAAGTCGGGGTGCGAGGGGTGCCGGCGGCGGGCCGCCGCCAGTTCGGGGGAGTCCTCGGCGAACTCCGTCACCTCGGGCAGGTCCGCCATGTCGTCGAGCGCCTCGACCGCCTCGAAGTCCATCGCCTCCAGGCCCACGAAGTCGGACTGGCGCGGAACGTAGAAGGGAAGCTCCTCGCCCGGCGCGGCCAGGCCACCGAGCAGCGAGGGCGCGTCGGCAACGTCGCGGGTCTCCTGCGCGGCCCAGAAGGCGCGTGCCTCCGCCAGCTCCCGCTCACGCTCCTCGGCGAGCGCCTCGGCGACCGCGGCCCGTATCTCGGCGGCGGGGGTCTGACGGGCCTGCGGCACGGTGGCGATACGGCCCGCGCCGTGCGAGGCCCACAGCTCCGTGCGAAGCGAGGTGACCTGCTTGCGGAGCCCGTGCGCGGCGTGCAGCGCAGCGGCGCCCACAGCCGTCGCGGCGGCGGTGGTCAGCAGCAGGGCAAGAGACATGGCGCTCACTGACGTACTCCCGGTTTCAATCGATCCCCCCGACTTCCTACAACAGCTTGCGGTCAGCCCGCTCCCCCTGTCAGTGCATTACGTCACGAATTGGACAGGACTTTGGGCTTGGCGTTTAGCCGCATCACTGCTGTGACCTGCGCAAATGACTCTCCCCCAGGAGATAGGTCACATCCTGGGGGAGATTCAGTCACGACTTGAGTTCCGCGCGGGCCCGAAAAGGGTCCCTCGAGGCTGTTCCGGGGGTCCGGCAGAGGCTCAGCCGATACTCAGCTGAGGCGCTCGATGACCATGGCCATGCCCTGGCCACCACCCACGCACATGGTCTCCAGACCGAACTGCTTGTCGTGGAACTGGAGGCTGTTGATCAGTGTGCCGGTGATCCGCGCGCCGGTCATGCCGAAGGGGTGGCCGACGGCGATGGCGCCGCCGTTGACGTTCAGCTTGTCCAGCGGGATCCCCAGGTCTTTGTACGAGGGGATCACCTGGGCGGCGAAGGCCTCGTTGATCTCGAACAGGTCGATGTCGTCCACGGTCAGCCCGGCGCGGGACAGGGCCTGCTTGCTGGCCTCGACGGGTCCGTAGCCCATGATCTCGGGGGAGAGGCCGGAGACGCCGGTGGAGACGATCCGGGCGAGCGGGGTCAGACCGAGCTCACGGGCCTTGGTGTCGCTCATGATGACGAGCGCGGCGGCGCCGTCGTTGAGGGGGCAGCAGTTGCCGGCGGTGACGAGGCCGTCGGGGCGGAAGACGGGCTTCAGCCCCTGCACGCCCTCCAGGGTCACTCCGGCGCGCGGGCCGTCGTCCTTGCTGACGACGGTCCCGTCCGGGGTCGTCACCGGGGTGATCTCCCGCTCCCAGAAGCCGTTCTTGATGGCTTCCTCGGCGAGGTTCTGAGAGCGGACACCGAACTCGTCCATCTCCTGGCGGGTGACGCCCTTCAGGCGGGCCAGGTTCTCGGCGGTCTGCCCCATCGCGATGTAGACGTCCGGGATCAGGCCGTCCTCGCGCGGGTCGTGCCAGTCGGCGCCCTCGCTCTGCGCGACGGCGGCGGTGCGGGCCTCGGCCTCGGCGAAGAGCGGGTTGCGGGTGTCGGGAAGCCCGTCGGAGGAGCCCTTCACGGTGCGGGACACCGTCTCGACACCGGCGGAGATGAAGACGTCGCCCTCGCCCGCCTTGATGGCGTGCAGCGCCATGCGGGAGGTCTGCAGCGACGAGGAACAGTAACGGGTGATGGTGCAGCCCGGGAGGTGGTCCATGCCCATCTGTACGGCGACGACGCGGCCCAGGTTGTAACCCTGCTCGCCTCCGGGGCCGCCGCAGCCGAGCATCAGGTCCTCGATGTCGCGCGGGTCCAGCTCGGGAACCTTGGCGAGGGCGGCCTGGACGATGGTGGCGGTGAGGTCGTCGGGGCGCAGGTCCTTGAGGGAGCCCTTGAATGCGCGGCCGATGGGGGAGCGGGCGGCAGACACGATCACGGCTTCGGGCATCACGGCTCCAGAGGGCGAGGCGAGTTGGCTTGAGGGGGCTGGTTGGGAAGTTACCCGGACGTATGGCTTGGGTCACGGGGGGAGGCGTGTGATGAGGACCTCTTTTCTAAGCGAGCGCTCAGTTGGCACCCCGGGGGTTGTTCCCCCACCCCGTAACCGGGGCTCGGCCCCGGACCCGCCCCCTACGCCCTGCGGGCGTGGGGGGACCCCAGCGCCTCAATCGCCGGAGGGGCTGAATTTCAGCCCGTCCGGGGGTCCCCCCGGACGAAGTCTGGGGGAGATTGAGGACATGCGGCCGAAGGTCGCATACGGGGCTGTGGGGGCTTGCCCCCAGTTTCCGACAGGGGCGCGCCCTGCCGACAGCCAAGCGCAGCCCTACGCCTTGCGTACCTTCGGCGAGGCCGGTTCCTCGGTCGGGACCGGGCCCGCTGCGGGTGGCAGGCGACGGCGCCGTCGGTGCTTCAGGAGCGCCCAGGGCGCACGCGCACCCGTGACCTCCGTGCCCGCCTCCGCCGCCGCCGTGGCCGCCGCCCTCGCCACCGGCAGCATGTCCTCGTCCCGCTCCGGCTCCAGCCGGTCCGACTCGGGCCACAGGCCCAGCACCGCGCACAGCGTCGGCAGCACCGCCATCGCCGCCGTCGCGTAGCCCTCGGCCGACGGGTGGTAGTTGTCCGCCCCGAACATCTCCCGCGGGTTCGCCGCGAACTCGGGACCCAGCAGGTCGCCCAGCGAGACCGTCCGTCCGCCCTGCTCGACGACAACGATCGTCTGCGCGGCCGCGAGCTGGCGCGAGACCCGGCGGGCCAGCCACCGCAGCGGCTGGTACACCGGCTCGATCGTGCCCAGGTCGGGGCACGTCCCCACCACCACCTCCGCGCCGGCCGTACGCAGCCTGCGCACCGCGGAGGCGAGATGGCGGACGGACTGCGTGGGCGGCATCCGATGGGTGACGTCATTCGCGCCGATCATGATCACGCAGACGTCCGGCGTCCGCCCCCGGTCCGCCAGCAGTAACGTCACCTGGCGCTCCAGATCGTCCGACTGCGCCCCCGGCAGCGCCACATTGCGTACTTCCACCGGCCGCTCCGCGACCGCGGCCAGCCCGGACGCGAGCAGCGCCCCCGGCGTCTGGCCCGCGCGGCGCACCCCCTGCCCCGCCGCCGTCGAGTCCCCGAGCACGCACAGGTGCAGTGGATCGATGCGCCCGAAGGCCAGCCCGTACAGACCGTCGCCGCGCGGTGGGACCGGGGCCGTGCCTCCGCCCACCGAGCGTTTGGCCAGCTGCACCTCCGCCAGCACCACTCCGACGGCCGCCGCTCCGAGCAGGCCGATGCTGCCGCCGCCGTATGCCGCACCCGCGGCGATGCGCCGTGCCACCCTCGCTCTCGACACAGTCCGAGCCACCTCCAACCGCACTACTTCGGTCATCAGCTAACTGCCCCGTCGCAACCGTCGCCCAATCACGTGCCGGTCCGGCTTACCCTGGCCGCATCACTACGGAGATCCCGGAGAACATTGTGCGCATCCACGACTCGATGATCAGTCTCGTCGGCAATACCCCGCTGCTACGGCTGAACAGCGTTACCGCAGGCATCCAGGCGACCGTCCTGGCCAAGGTCGAGTACTTCAACCCCGGCGGGTCGGTCAAGGACCGGATCGCGCTGCGCATGATCGAAGCGGCCGAGCAGAGCGGCGCGCTGCAGCCGGGCGGCACCATCGTCGAGCCGACCAGCGGCAATACCGGCGTCGGCCTTGCGATCGTGGCCCAGCAGAAGGGCTACAAGTGCATCTTCGTCTGCCCGGACAAGGTGTCCACGGACAAGATCAATGTCCTCCGGGCGTACGGCGCCGAGGTCGTCGTCTGCCCCACCGCCGTCGACCCCGAGCACCCCGACTCGTACTACAACGTCTCGGACCGGCTCGTACGTGAGACCCCGGGCGCCTGGAAGCCCGACCAGTACTCCAACCCGAACAACCCGCGCTCGCACTACGAGAGCACCGGCCCCGAGCTGTGGGAGCAGACGGACGGGAAGATCACCCATTTCGTCGCGGGCGTCGGCACCGGCGGCACGATTTCCGGTACCGGCCGTTATCTGAAGGAAGCCAGCGACGGCAAGGTCAAGATCATCGGCGCTGACCCGGAGGGCTCGGTGTACTCGGGCGGCTCCGGCAGGCCCTACCTCGTCGAGGGCGTCGGCGAGGACTTCTGGCCAAGTGCGTACGACCGGACCGTGACCGACGCGATAGTCGCTGTGTCCGACAAGGACTCCTTCCAGATGACGCGCCGTCTCGCCAAGGAGGAGGGCCTGCTCGTCGGCGGCTCCTGCGGCATGGCGGTGGTCGCGGCGCTGCGCGTGGCTGAGGAGCTCGGCCCGGACGACGTGGTCGTCGTACTGCTGCCGGACAGCGGCCGCGGCTATCTCTCCAAGATCTTCAACGACGAGTGGATGGCGGACTACGGCTTCCTGGAGGACGCCGGCCCGTCCGCGAGCGTCGCCGATGTGCTGCGCGACAAGGAGGGCGGCAAGATCCCCAGCCTTGTGCACATGCACCCGGAGGAGACGGTCGGCGAAGCGATCGAGGTGCTGCGGGAGTACGAGGTCTCGCAGATGCCGATCGTGAAGCCCGGCGCAGGTCACCCGGACGTGATGGCCGCGGAGGTCATCGGCTCGGTCGTCGAACGCGAGCTGCTGGACGCGCTCTTCGCGCAGCGCGCCTCGCTGGGCGATCCGCTGGAGAAGCACATGAGCGCACCGCTGCCACAGGTCGGCTCGGGCGAGCCGGTCGGCGACCTGATGTCGGTGCTCGGTGCGGCTGACGCGGCGATTGTGCTGGTAGAAGGCAAGCCGACGGGTGTGGTGAGCCGTCAGGACCTGCTGGCGTTCCTGGCCAAGGGCGCCAAATAGCCCGTACGGACGCGGGTTTCGCACAATCGGTACGTGCGCGTCACGTACGCGCAGCACCCGCTTAACACGCGTCCGGCACATTGGTGGATGTCGGCAGGGGGACCGGGCAGGGATCCCAGCCGGCACCCACAGCGGCGTCTAGGACAACCGGAGCGGCTCCCGGACCTCCCAAGACGCCCTGGACGCGGAGACCGGCCCTGACCCGGACCGTGTCCCACGCGGGGACCGCCGTCGTCCCGCCCCCCGGGGCAACCCGGGGGTGCGGCGGTCCCCGCGCACATCCTTTTTGCGGCTTGGTTCGCCTCCGGGCCGCCTAAGACGGTGTCGACGGTCGATCGTGCTCGACCGCTCGTTCCTCGCGGCCTCCGCGCGTTCTCCCTTTCGACACCGCCGCGCCCCTTCGGCTCACTCACCAGGGCGGTCGGGGCGCCAACTGGGTCGCAGCGCAAGGCTGTCCGCGGTCGCCAGCCCTTCGTACGGGAGGGTCAGTCCTCCCAGTCGGATGTCTCCCCGCGTCCCCGCCGCAGCCACGGCCACCCCCGCGCCGCGTGTGCCGCGTTCACGCCGACGATGCCGAGCCAGGTCACCGTCAGGCCCACCAGGTCCGCTTTGACCACGGCGATCGACGTCAGCGGGACGGCGAGGATCAGCGAGATGATCCCGAAGCCGAAGCGCTCGCCGAAGTTCGCGTCGGCGGACTGGCGCGGGCGGGTGCCGCGGGCCAGCACCGTCTGCTGTTCGGCGAGCCGACGGCGCACACGTCGGTCCACGACGGTGTCGAGGCGCTGCTCGACCTTCTCCAGAAAGGAGTCCACGAGCGCGGACTCGTACTCTTCGCCCAGCTCACGGCGGGCGTGCAGGGTGGCGTCGAGCTCCTTCTTGAGCTCAGGGTCGCGGGCTTCCATAGCCGTTCACGCTACGGACGGCGGGCCGCCCCGTCAGTGGGGGTAGCCCCACCGTCTTCCCCTAGGGGGAGCCGGAGGTCACGCCCCCTTCTTGGCGAGACCGTGCTGCTCGGCCCACGTGTTCGCCACGTCCTCCGGGTCTTTCTTGTCCTTGTCGACCAGGCGATTGAGCTCGGTCAGCTGCTCCGTCGTCAGTACGGCACCGAGCCGGGCCAGCGCCTTGCGGACGGTGGAGTCGGCCTTGCGGTCGGCGATCAGCGGAACGACATGCTGACCGGGGATCAGGTTCTTGGGGTCGGCGAGGACCACCCAGCCCTCCGCGACGATGTCCGTGTCCGTGGTGAAGAGGTTGGCGACGTCGACGTCGCCCTTCTTCAACGCGCCCTTGACCAGCGGGCCGGAGGAGTCCAGCGACTTGAACTCCTTGAATTCCACGCCGTATTCGTCCTTCAGGCCGATGACGCCGACGACCCGCTTCTTGACCTCGGGGGCCGCGCCGATGACCAGCTTGCCGTTCTGCCTGGCGAGGTCGCCGAGCGTCTTCAGGCCGTACTTGTCGGCGGTCTCGCGGGTCACGGCGAAGGCGTCGGAGTCCTCGGCCATGCCGTACGGGAGGACCTGCAGGCCCGCCGGGAGGGTGACGGCGAGGGCGTTTTGCATCTCGCCCTCCTCGGTGGCCTTCGCCTTAGGGTCGAGGTAGTGCAGCAGGGCGCCCTGGTACTCGGGGAGCAGATCGATGTCGCCGCCCTTGAGGGCGGGGATGAGGATCTCGCGGGTGCCGAGGTTGGGGCGGACCCTGGTCTTTACGCCGGCGGCTTCGAGCACGGCCGCGTACAGGTAGCCGAGTATCTGGTTCTCGGTGAAGTTGGCGGTGCCGATGGTGACACCGTCCTTGCTGGAGCCGCCTCCTGACAGGTCGCCGCCCTTGCCTTCGAGGGAGGTGATGCCGCTGCTGCACGCGGCGAGCGCGGGGACGGAGGCCGCGGCGAACAGGCCGCCGAGCAGGGTGCGTCGGTTCATGGGAGGTCCTTACGCGGGGCGGTTGCTGAAGAGGACGCGCTGGAGGGCGGCGAGGCCGAGGTCGAGTGCGACGGCGACCACCGCGACGAGGACGGCGCCGCCGAGCACCTGCACGAGGTCGCGCTGGGCGAGGCCGTCGAAGACGTACCGGCCGAGGCCGCCGAAGCTCACATACGCGGCGATGGTGGCCGTCGCCACGACCTGGATGAGAGCGAGCCGCAGCCCGGTCATGATCAGCGGCAGCGCGAGCGGGATCTCGACCTGGAGGAGGACCTGGTGGCCGCGCATGCCCTGGCCACGGGCGGCGTCCTTCACCTCGGGATCGACGGCACTCATCCCGGCGTAGGTGTTGGTGACGATCGACGGGACGGCGAGGGCGACCAGCGCGACGTACACAGGCGTCATGGACAGGCCGCTCGCCAGGAACACGAGGACAACGAGTCCGACGGTGGGCAGGGCGCGGCCGAAGGACGAGAGGTTGATGGCGAGGAACGCGCCGCGGCCGGTGTGCCCGATGAGCAGGCCGATCGGCAGCGCGATCACGGCGGCGATGAGTGTGGCGAGCAGCGAGTACTGGAGGTGCTCGGCGAGGCGGTGGGCGATCCCGTCGCTGCCGGACCACTGCTCGCCGCTGGTCAGCCAGGAGCCGAGGTCCTTGAAGAGCTCGTACATCTCAGGCCCTGCCCTTCCTGGTCCAGGGGGTGAGGACGTACTGCACGGCGACGAGCAGCGCGTCCGCGATCAGCGCGAGGAGGAGGGTGAGGACGACGCCGACGACGACGGGGGTGGGGAAGTTGCGCTGGAAGCCGTCGGTGAAGAGCTGGCCGAGGCCGCCGTCTCCGATGTAGGTGGCGACGGAGACGAGTGAGATCGACATGACGGTGGCGATCCGTACGCCCGCCATGATCACGGGAAGTGCGAGGGGGAGCTCGACGGTGAGGAGGGTGCGCAGCGGGCGGGTGCCCATTGCCTTGGCCGCCTCCTTCGTCCTGGCGGGTACGGAGTCCAGGCCCTCGACCGTGTTACGGAGCAGCACGACGAGGGTGTAGATCGTCAGGCCGATGACGGTGGTGGTGCGGGTCAGCCCGGAGACGGGCAGGAGCAGCACGAAGACGGCGATGGAGGGGATGGTGAACAGGACGTTGGAGAGCCCGAGGAGGAATCCGCGCAGGGGGCGGACGCGGTGGGCGAGGACGGCGAGAGGGAGGGAGATGAGCAGCCCGAACAGGACGGCGGTGAGGGCGGCCTGTAGGTGGGAGAGGCTGAGGGTGGTGAGATCGGACGCGTGGTCGGATATCCACGACCATTGGATGGTCATGAGGCGCCGCCCTTGGGGGTGACGGTGCTCGCGGTGCCCAAGGCGCCGTTCCCTGCGGCGGTGTCCGGCGCGGCTGAGGCCGTGGTGCCGCTCGATGCCGAGGCGTGCCAGTCGCCCGCGTGGGCGTGGATCACGTCCCGCGGGGTGACGCCCGTCAGAGCGCCCGCCGCGTCGACCCGGGCGACCAGGCCCGTCGGCGAGGCCACCGACTCGTTCAGTGCCGAGAGCAGTGAGTCGCCGTCGCGCAACGGGCGTACCGGGACCAGGGTTTCGGATTCGCCCGCGTCCCGGTCGAGCCAGCCGAGCGGGGTACGGGCGGAGTCCAGGACCAGCTCCCAGCGGCCGCCCTCGGGGGCCGGGCTCTGCGGGACGTCCGTCAGGGTGGAGAGCGACAGCAGCTTCAGACCCCGTTCCGCGCCCAGGAAGTCCGCCACGAACTCGTCCGCCGGGCGGGCCAGCAGTTCCGCCGGGGTCGCGCACTGGACCAGATGGCCGCCCGTGCGGAACACGGCTATCCGGTCGCCCAGCCGTACCGCCTCGTCGATGTCGTGCGTGACGAAGACGATCGTCTTGCCCAACTCCTGCTGAAGGCGCAGCAGTTCGTCCTGGAGCTGGGTGCGGACGACCGGGTCGACCGCGCCGAACGGCTCGTCCATCAGCAGCACCGGCGGGTCCGCCGCCAGCGCCCGGGCCACGCCCACGCGCTGCTGCTGGCCGCCGGAGAGCTGGTGCGGGTAGCGCTTGCCGGACTCGGCGGTGAGGCCGACCGTCTCCAGGAGTTCGGCCGCGCGGCTGCGGGCCTTCTTCCGGCCCCAGCCCAGCAGCAGCGGCACGGTCGCGATGTTGTCCAGGATCGTGCGGTGCGGGAAGAGCCCCGACTGCTGGATGACGTACCCGATGGAGCGGCGCAGCTGTGCCGCGTCCTGCGTCAGCACGTCCTTGCCGCCGACGTGGATGGTGCCGGAGGTCGGCTCGACCATCCGGTTGATCATGCGAAGGGTGGTGGTCTTACCGCATCCGGAGGATCCGACGAGGACGGTGATACCACCGTCGGCCATCTCCAGACTCAGGTTGTGGACTGCCGTCGTGCCGTTGGGGAAGCGCTTGTTCACTGCTTCGAACTTGATCATCAGTGGTCCCTTGCCCGGCCTGCATATAGTCATGCAGAGTTCTCGGTACCTGAATAAGTTGTCAATGCCTCGGAGTGAATCGCTCGTCAGGGATGCTCGGAAGGCAAGACAATCCGTCCGAAAAGGAGGGGTTTGCGCATGATGTCGTCCCACATGGTGGACTCACCCACCGGCATCGTGGTCCTCGACGGACAGAGCCTCCCGGTCGCGGACATCGTTCGGCTGGCCGACGGCGCGGCCCGTCCCGTCCCCGGAACCGAGGCGATGAAGCGCGTCGAGGTGGCCTGGGACGTCGCGCGCGAGCTCGCCGCGTCCGGCCGCGTCTACGGGCGCTCCACCGGCGTCGGAGCGAACCGCAACGAGGACGTGCCCACCGAGGCCGCCGCCGACCACGGCCTGCGCCTGCTGCGCTCCCATGCCGGGGCGATCGGCGAACCGCTGCCCGCCCGCGAGGTCCGTGCCATGCTCGCGGTGCGGGCCAACCAGCTCCTCGCGGGCGGCGCCGGACTGCGGCCGGGCGTCATCACCGCGCTCTGCGAGGCGCTGGAGACCGGCGCCTACCCCCTCGTCAACGAATTCGGCTCGGTAGGCACCGGCGACATCGCGGCGCTCGCCCAGATGGGCCTCGCGCTGGCCGGCGAGCATCCCTGGCAGGGCGGCCCGCCCCCCGAGGCGCAGGCCCTCGACAACAACGACGCCCTGGCCCTGATCAGCTCAAACGCCCTCACCCTGGGCCAGGCCGCGCTCGCACTCGAGGAGCTGCGCGCCCTCGTCTCGGCCACCGAGCTGGTCGCCGCCCTCTCCCTGCTCGCGGTCGACGGCTCCTACGAGGCCTACGCCGAACCGGTGCACGCGGCCCGCCCGCACCCCGGCACGTACGCCGTCGCGGCCCGGATGCGGCACTTGCTCGGCGCACCGGAGCGGCCGACCCCGCCGCTGGGCCGGATCCAGGATCCGTACGGATTCCGCTGCCTCCCGCAGATCCACGGGCCCGCGCAGGACGCGGCGGACGCCCTGGAGCGGACCCTCGCCGTCGAGATCAACGCGGCCGCGGAGAACCCGCTGATCCGCCCCTCGGACCTCGCCGCGTACCACCACGGCGGCTTCTACATGGCCCAACTCGCCCTGGACCTTGACCACTTCAGGCTGGCGCTGACCCAGACGGCCCGGCTGTCCACCTCCCGGCTCTCCGCCCTGAACGAGCCCGCCTTCACCCGGCTGCGGCCCTTCCTCGCGGACGCGGAGGCGGCCAGCTCCGGCGTGATGATCCTCGAGTACGCGGCGGGCGCCGCCCTCGGCGATCTGCGGGCGTTCTCCGCGCCCGCGTCGCTCGGCCACGCGGTACTGTCCCGTGGCGTCGAGGAGCAGGCCAGCTTCGCCTCGCTGGCGGCGCGGCAGACGCTGCGGGCGGGGCGCGCCTACCGGCTCGTCGTCGGCTGTGAACTCGTCGCCGCGGTACGGGCGTTGCGTCAGCGCGACCTGCGGCCCGACCCGGAACTCCCGGTCGGCCGGGCTTTCGAACTGGCCGAGACGGTCCTCGACGAGGAACTGGCCGACCGGCCGCTGACCGATGATGTGACGGGGGCGGTGGCGCTGCTCGACCGGTTCACCGACCTGATGACCGAACTGACGAGGGGGACGGCATGAACGACAGCCCTGCCGCACGACTGCAGCAGCTCTTCGAGGGCCATCGGCTCACCCCGACGCAGCGGCGGATCGCGCACAGCATGGTGCGCCGGGCGGGCGATGTGCCGTTTCTGTCCAGCGTGGAGCTCGCGGAGCTGGCCGGGGTCAGCCAGCCGTCCGTCACCCGCTTCGCCGTCGCACTCGGCTTCGACGGGTATCCGGCGCTGCGCAAGCATCTGCGGGAGGTCGCACCCGCCGAGAGCGAGCCGGACCAGGGCGGCCTCAACGAGTACCAGCAGGCGGTGCAGGCCGAGATCGAGAACCTGCGCCAGCTGTCCGAGCTGCTCGCCGACCTGACACCGGTGGAGCGCGCCGGCCGGCTGCTGGCCGCGTCCCGCCCGCTTCCGGTGCTCGGCCTGCGCGCCGCGTCCTCGCAGGCGCGCGGCTTCGCGTACTTCGCGGCCAAGGTCCACCCGGACGTACGCCTCCTCGACGAGGGCGGCACGATGCTCGCCGACCGCATCGACGCGGCCCGCCGCGCCGGTGCGAGCGCGCTGATGTGCTTTGCGCTGCCGCGGCATCCGAAGGAAGTCGTGGAGTCCCTGGCGTACGCACGCACGGTGGGCCTGAAGGTCGTGACGGTCGCGGACTCGGCCTTCGCCCCGGTGGCGGCACACAGCGATCTGCTGATCCCGGCGGCGGTCGGCACGGGCCTGGCCTTCGACACGGCGTGCGCACCGATGCTGCTGGGCCGGGTGCTGCTGGAGGCGATGTGCGACGACCTGCCGGACGCGCAGGCGCGGCTGGAGGACTTCGACGCGAAGGCGGCGGCGCGGGGCCTGTTCGCGGAGTAGGTCCTCCTGCGTCCCCGCTCCCGCGGCGCCGGAAGGCCCGGCCGTCCGGCCCCGGGGGCGGACGGCCGGGCCGTCGGACTGCGGGCGGTCAGACCTCCAGCTCGGCCTCGATCTTCTTCAGCTGGTGGCGGGCCATCGCGAGGTTCGCACGGTCCTTGTCGAGTGCCAGATAGAGGAACAGGCCGTTGGCCCCGCGGCCCTTCATCAGCCGGATCATGTGGTACTGGGTGCTGAGCGTGATCAGGATGTCCTCGATCCCGTCCTTGAGCCCGAGCTGCTCCATGGTGCGCACCTTGGCGCGCACCACATCGGTGTTGCCCGCCGCAGCCACCGAAAGATCCAGGTCCTTTCCGCCGCCCACGGTGCCGAGGGCCATTCCGCTGCTGTAGTCGACGAGCGCGGCTCCGATTGCCCCGTCGATGACAGTGATGGCTTCCTTGAGGGCGCTTTCGGTGTTGGCCATGAGATGCGCACTTCCTTTCCGTCTGCTGGGTGTTCGTGATGGTGTGTCGGTCATGGGTCAGGTGTTCTCCGGTCGTTCGAGGGCGCCGTCGACCAGCTCGCCGATGCGCGAGCAGGAGCGGCGGGCCTCGAGGTGGAGCCGACCCACGTTGATGCGTGGCTCGGCCAGGAGGGTGAGGACGGCCGAGGAGCCCGCCGCGTAGGTCGCGACGTACCCCCGCTCGCCCTGGACCAGCAGCTCGCGGAAGCCCCCCTGTCCGGTCGCCTCGGTCAGCCGCACCGCGACGCCGAGGGCGGCGGCCGTCAGTGCGGCGACGCTCTCCGCCTCCGCGGTGTCCGCCGCCAGCACAAGACCGTCCGAGCTGGCGGCGAGTGCGCCGGTGAGCTGCGGCACGTGCACGCGCAGCCGTTTCAGTTCAGCGAGCACGTCGGCCTCGGCCGTCATGAGCGCTCTCCTCTCGGCGCGCAGCCTCATCGCGCGCCTCATGACGGGGGTAAAGGGATCTGGTGGACGGTGCGCTGCCTCACAGGGTTGCCTCCAGTGCATCGCGGAGCCGGCGGAGCAGGGCGGAGTCCAGGACGGACGGCGGCTCGGTGGCCTCGGCAGTGGCAGCGGCAGGGGCGGCGGACCCGGTGGGCGCCGGGGTCCCGGACCCGTCGGGCGTCCCGATAAGCCCGGCGGCGGCCAGCCTCCGTACCTCGATCAGGGTGTTGAAGGCAGGGCGCCCCAGCTCCCGCGCGATGGCTGCCGGGGTGCGCACACCGTCGGCGAGGTCCAGCAGCGACTGCCGGCGGGGGCTGAGCGCCCGCCCCGCGGGGTCCGGCCGGCGCTCCACGGGGGCGGTGTCGACTGCCGGGTGGGGCCATACGGAGTCCAGCAGCCGGCTGCGCCGCAGCGCCTCGCGTTCGACGACCCGGGTGGGCACCGGCCGTACCCGGCCCATCCAGTGGGCGACCCCGTAGCGGAAGCGCGAGGGCCCGCTCGCCCGCGCCAGCGCGAAGAAGGCCGCGTCGAACAGCGCGCCGAGATGGCAGATCTCCAGCTCGCCGTCCGCCACCTGGCCACTGTCGACCAGATAGCGGCCGACCTCGCGGCGCGAGGCCGCCTGTGCGACCGCGTCCGCCCAGTTGTCGGGCCGCAGCCGGCCGCTCGCGGTCAGCAGGACGTCGAGTCCGGGCGCATCGGGGCTCTCGGCGTGCACGACCTGGCCGTCGGCCAGATAGAGGGTGCCGCCGTCACGTACCAGCACGCCCGTGGCCCGCTCGTCCGCGAGTCTGACGAGCATCGGGGAAACGGCCGCTCTCATTGGAGCACCAGCCCTTCGGCGAGGTTCTTCAGGCGCAGCCGGGCCAGTGCGAGATTGCCCATGTCCCGGTCGAGCCAGAGATGCAGGAACACGCTGCTGTCGAAGCCGGTCTCGACGAAACGCACCACGTGATAGTTGGCGCGGGTGGTGACGATGAGGTCCTCGACCGTGGGCCCGGACTCCTCGGGCGCGAACGCGGTGTACTCGTTGGCCATCCTGGCCAGTTCGGCCGTCTCCGCGGCGGTGGCCTCGTGGTCGCTGCCCGGCGCCTCACCGACCGTGCCGAGCGCGAGCCCGCTGATCCAGTCCACGATGGCCGCGCCGCGCGCGCCCGGCACCAGCATGGCTTCCAGCAGACACTCGTCGATTCCGCGCACGCCGACTCCCCTCCCCGCCACGGCGTTCCACGCACTGATGTGCCGCAGTGACGAGGAGGTTACGCAACGTGGCTGCGGATGAGGGGAGTTGGGGCATTTTCCATCGGAACATGCCCCGGCACCGCTAGCGTACGGGCTCAGGCGTGTCCGGGTGTGACCAGTGCGCCGGGCTGCGCGCCGCCCGATTCCGCGACGATCTCCGTCGTGCTCTGCGGAGCCCGTACGGTCGCGAACCGCACCGCCGCGTCACCGTCGTCGAAGAAGCCGTAAACACCGGGCCGCGGAAGGCTGTTGTAGCCGTAGTGGTTCGAGAAGTAGTACGCGCCGGTGTCCAGCGCCGCGATCACATCGCCCTGTTCGAGCAGCGGCAGCGGCCGCGCCTGTGCGAGCAGATCGCCCGCGAAACAGGCCGGCCCCGCGATGTCCTGCTCGACGGCCGCACCGGCCTTCGGACGGCCCTCGGAGTCGTACGCGGCGATGCGCAGCGGCCAGGAGACCGGGTCGTAGACGGTGCGCGTCGCCACCTGGACGCCCGCGTGGGTCACCGCGATGGCGCGGCCGCCCGCGCTCTTGGCGTACTCCACGCGCGCCAGCACGGTGCCGTGCTTGGCGATCAGGGAGCGGCCGAACTCGGTGACCAGGCCGTAGCGCCCGTCGAGCAGCCCAGGGACCAGCTCCTTCAGCAGCTGTGCGTACTGGACGAAGGTCGGGGTCTGCTCGTCCGTTGCGAAATTGACCGGGAGGCCGCCGCCGATGTCGACGGTGTCGATCTGCTGCCGCCCGGCCGCCGCGTTGATCTGTTCGGCGAGTTCGTACACCGTCCGGATGCCCTGGGCCATCAGGGTCAGCGGCATGCCCTGGGAGCCGGAGTGGGCGTGCAGCCGGGTCAGCCAGGGGCGGTCCAGACAGGCCCGTACGACCAGGTCGCGGGCTCCCTCGTCGCGCAGCGCGACACCGAACTTCGAGGTCGGCGTGGCCGTGGACAGCGCCCCGATCGCGCCGCCGCCGACCTGCGGATTGACGCGCAGCCCGAGCGGCGACGTGGTGGGCGTCGCCGCGACAAGGGCGTCGATGCGCTCGAGCTCCGAGAGGTTGTCGGCGTTGACCGCGATGCCGAGCGCCAGGGCCTCGCGCAGCTCGGCGGGGGTCTTGGCGGGGGAGTCGAGGACGGTACGGGACGGCGGGACGCCGGCCGCGCGGGCCAGTGCCAGCTCGCCGGGGCTCGCCACCTCGGTCCCGATGCCCTCGGCCCGCAGCAGCGCGAGTACGGGCACGAGGGGGGCGGCCTTCACGGCGAAGGCGTGCAGCACGGGGGCGTCGGTGACGGTGGCGAAAGCGGCCCGCAGCGCGGCGGCCGAGGCGCGGATTCCGGCCACGTCGAGGAGGGCGGCGACCGGCTGAGCCTCGCTGAGAAGGCCTTGCTCGACTGCTGCACGTACGGCCTGATCACGGCGGTCGAAAGGCATGTCGGCCAGCCAATCATCCGAGCGGCCGCACCGCAGCTGTTGACTAAGACTATTCAGAGCCTCAGGATGTGAATAGAACCGCCAACAGTGATGGTCGCAGTCGCGAGGAGGCATTGCCATGTCAGGACCCCGCCCCGTACGGGCACCGCGCGGTACGGAACTGAGCGCCCTGGGATGGCAGCAGGAAGCCGCCCTCCGCATGCTCCAGAACAACCTCGACCCCGAGGTCGCCGAGCACCCCGACAAGCTCGTCGTCTACGGCGGCACGGGCAAGGCCGCGCGCGACTGGCGCTCCTTCGACGCGATGGTGCGCACGCTGCGGACGCTGAAGCAGGACGAGACCATGCTCGTCCAGTCCGGCCGTCCGGTCGGCGTCATGCAGACGCACGAGTGGGCGCCGCGCGTGCTCATCGCCAACTCCAACCTGGTCGGCGACTGGGCGAACTGGGAGGAGTTCCGGCGGCTGGAGGCCCTCGGTCTCACCATGTACGGCCAGATGACGGCCGGGTCCTGGATCTACATCGGCACGCAGGGCATCCTGCAGGGCACGTACGAGACGTTCGCCGCCGTCGCCGCGAAGAAGTTCGGCGGCACGCTCGCCGGGACGATCACCCTGACCGCCGGCCTCGGTGGCATGGGCGGCGCGCAGCCGCTCGCTGTGACGATGAACGACGGCGTGGCGATCTGTATCGACGTCGACCCGCGCGCGATCGAGCGCCGTATCGAGCACCGGTACCTGGATGTGCGCGCGAACTCGCTGGAGCACGCCCTCCAGCTCGCTGTCGAGGCCCGCGACGCCCGCAAGCCGCTCTCCATCGGCCTGCTCGGCAACGCGGCCGAGTTGCTGCCGCGGATGCTCGCCGAGGGGGCGCCCATCGACATCGTGACCGACCAGACCTCGGCCCACGACCCGCTCGCCTACCTGCCGATCGGTGTCGACTTCGACGACATGGCGTCGTACGCGGCGGAGAAGCCCGCGGACTTCACCCAGCGCGCGCGTGAGTCGATGGCCAGGCACGTCGAGGCGATGGTCGGCTTCATGGACGCGGGCGCGGAGGTCTTCGACTACGGCAACTCGATCCGCGGCGAGGCCCAACTGGCCGGTTACGACCGGGCGTTCGCCTTCCCCGGCTTCGTACCCGCGTACATCCGGCCGCTCTTCTGCGAGGGCAAGGGCCCGTTCCGCTGGGCGGCGCTGTCCGGCGAGGCGTCGGACATCGCCAAGACCGACAAGGCGATGCTCGAGCTCTTCCCGGAGAACGAGTCCCTGCACCGCTGGATCAAGATGGCCGGCGAGCGCGTCCACTTCCAGGGCCTGCCGGCGCGTATCTGCTGGCTGGGCTACGGCGAGCGGGACCGCGCGGGCGAGCGCTTCAACGACATGGTGGCGTCCGGCGAACTGGCCGCCCCCCTGGCCATCGGCCGCGACCACCTGGACTGCGGCTCGGTCGCGTCCCCGTACCGCGAGACCGAGGCGATGCTCGACGGCTCCGACGCGATCGCCGACTGGCCGCTGCTGAACGCGATGGTCAACGTCGCCTCGGGCGCCTCCTGGGTCTCGATCCACCACGGCGGCGGCGTCGGCATGGGCCGCTCCATCCACGCGGGCCAGGTCTCCGTGGCGGACGGCACGAAGCTCGCGGGCGAGAAGATCCGCCGGGTGCTGACGAACGACCCGGGCATGGGTGTCATCCGGCATGTGGACGCGGGCTACGACATCGCGGAGTCGGTCGCGGACGAGCGCGGTGTGCGGGTCCCGATGCAGGAGGGCGACGCGTGACGTCGGACGCGGTCAATCCAGCCGGTACGCCCGCATCGGGCGGCACCGGCGCGGCCGGGGATTCGTTCCACCGGATGTGGGGCGACCTCGCCCCGATCGGGCGCGACGCCGACACCCGCGGGTACCGGAGGTACGCATGGACCGAGGCCGACCGTGACTGCCGTGCCTGGTTCCAGGCGCAGGCCGAGTCCCGCGGCCTCGCCTACGAGGTCGACCGCAACGGCAACCAGTGGGCCTGGCTCGGTACTGCGACATACAAAGACGTCACCGCCGGTGACGCCGTTGTCACCGGCTCCCACCTCGACTCCGTACCCGACGGCGGCGCGTTCGACGGTCCCCTCGGCGTCGTCTCCTCCTTCGCCGCCCTCGACGAACTCCGGGGCAGGGGCGCGGAGTTCACCCGCCCGCTCGCCATCACCAACTTCGGTGACGAGGAGGGCGCCCGCTTCGGACTCGCCTGCGTGGGCTCCCGGCTCACCTCCGGGCAGCTGACCCGCGAGGCGGCGTACGAGCTGCGCGACGGCGCCGGGACCACCCTCCCGCAGGCCATGGAGCGCGCCGGGTACGACCCGTCGCGCATCGGCCCCGACCCCGAACGCCTCGCCCGCATCGGCGCGTTCGTCGAGCTCCATGTCGAGCAGGGCCGGGCGCTCGACCTGTCCGGGGACCGCGTCGGCATCGCCTCCGCGATCTGGCCGCACGGCCGCTGGCGGTTCGACTTCCACGGCGAGGCCAACCACGCGGGCACCACCCGCCTCGTGGACCGCCGGGACCCGATGCTGACGTACGCCGAGACGGTCCTCGCGGCGCGCCGCGAGGCCGAACTCGCGGGCGCGGTCGCCACGTTCGGCAAGATCGCCGTCGAGCCGAACGGCGTCAACGCGATCCCGTCCCTCGTGCGCGGCTGGCTCGACTCGCGCGCCGCCGACCAGGGAACGCTGGACACGGTCGTCGCCGCGATCGAACAGGCCGCGAAGGAACGGGCCGAGCGGGACGGTATCGATCTGAGGGTCGTACGGGAGTCCTTCACACCCGTGGTCGAGTTCGAGCACGCCCTGCGCGACGAGCTGAACAAGATCCTGGGCGGTGCGGTCCCCGTGCTCGGCACGGGCGCGGGCCACGACGCGGGCATTCTGTCCGGCTCGATCCCGACGGCCATGCTGTTCGTACGGAACCCGACGGGCGTCTCGCACTCCCCGGCGGAGTTCGCCGCCGAGGACGACTGCGTGGCCGGGGTGCTCGCACTCGCCGACGTATTGGAGGGCCTGGCGTGCAGCTGACGTACTGGGCGGAGCAGGCCTGGCTCGAGACGAATGTCGAGCCGGGCGTGTCCCTGGAGGTGGCGGACGGCCGGATCACGGCCGTACGCACGGGTGTCGAGACCCCGCCGCAGGGCGCCCAGGTCCTGCGCGGCCTGACGATCCCCGGCCTCGCGAACGCGCACAGCCACGCCTTCCACCGGGCCCTGCGCGGCACGGTCCAGGTGGGCTCCGGCACGTTCTGGACGTGGCGCGAGGTGATGTACCAGGTGGCCTCGCGGCTCACCCCGGAGACGTACTTCGAGCTCGCGCGAGCGGTGTACGCGGAGATGGCGCTGGCGGGGATCACGAACGTCGGCGAGTTCCACTATCTGCACCACGCTCCCGGGGGCGTCTCGTACGCCGTCCCGAACGCGATGGGCGAGGCACTGATCGCGGCGGCGGCGGATGCGGGGGTCCGGATCACGCTGCTCGACACGGCGTATCTTTCGTCAGGCTTCGGTCAGGCGCCGAACCAGCACCAGCTGCGCTTCTCCGACGGCACGGCCGAGGCATGGGCGGAGCGGGTCTCCGCCCTGAAGGACAGCGACCATGCGCTGATCGGCGCGGCGATCCACTCCGTACGGGCCGTCCCGGCCGCGCAGCTGGGCACGGTCGCGGAATGGGCCACCGCCCGCCGGGCCCCGCTCCATGTCCACCTCTCCGAGCAGACCGCGGAGAACGACGCCTGCCTCGCGGCGCACGGCTGCACCCCCACGCGGCTGCTCGCCGACCACGGCGTGCTGGGCCCACGTACGACGGGCGTCCACAACACGCACCTGACGGACGAGGACATCGCGCTGCTGGGCTCCTCCGGCACCGGCACATGCATGTGCCCGACGACGGAACGCGACCTGGCGGACGGCATCGGCCCGGCGGTCGCCCTGCAGCACGCGGGCTCCCCGCTCTCCCTCGGCTCCGACAGCCACGCGGTGATCGACCTCCTCGAAGAGGCCCGCGCGATGGAACTGAACGAACGCCTGCGCACCCGGACCCGGGGTCACTGGACAGCGGCGGCCCTGCTCCGCGCGGCAACCTCGGACGGCCACGCCGCGCTGGGCCGCCCGGACGCGGGCCGTATCGAACCCGGCGCGCTCGCGGACTTCACGACGGTGGCGCTGGACTCGGTCCGTACGGCGGGTCCGCTGCCGCGGCTGGCGGTCGAGACGGCGGTGTTCGCGGCGACGTCGGCGGATGTACGCCACACGATTGTGGGAGGCCGGCAGGTTGTGCGGGACGGGGTGCACGCGCTGATCCCGGACGTTGCGCAGGCGCTGGCGAGGTCGATCGGCGCGCTGCGGTCGTGAGGCCGTGTTTTCTTCCCCCACCCCGCCCCTTCCCGTACCTGGGGGCTTGAGAATCAAGCCCGTCCGGCGATTGAGGACACGCCCGAAGGGCGTCCGGGGCTCCGGGGCGGAGCCCCGGTTACGGGAAGGGGCGGGTAGGGGAAACAACCCCCGGAGAGGAACCCATGAGCACCGTTATCACCAACATCCGCAGCCTCGTCACCAACGACCCCGCCCTCGGCACCGGCCCCCTCGGCCTCATCCACGACGCCGCCGTCGTCCTCGACGGCACCCGCGTCGCGTGGGTGGGCCCAGCCGCCGCCGCCCCCGGCGCCGACGAGGCCCACGACGCCCGCGGCCGCGCCGCCATCCCCGGTTTCGTCGACTCGCACTCGCACCTCGTCTTCGCGGGCGACCGCACCGAGGAGTTCAACGCCCGGATGTCCGGCCGCGCCTACTCCGCAGGCGGCATCCGCACCACCGTCGCCGCCACCCGCGCCGCCACCGACGAGGCGCTCGAAGCGAATCTCACGCGCTACCTCGACGAGGCGCTGCGCCAGGGCACCACGACCTTCGAGACCAAGTCCGGCTACGGGCTGACCGTCGAGGACGAGGCCCGCGCCCTGCGGATCGCCGCCGAGCACACCGACGAGGTCACCTATCTCGGCGCCCACATCGTCGCGCCCGAGTACGCCGACGACCCCGCCGGCTACGTCGCCCTCGTGACCGGCGAGATGCTCGACGCCTGTGCTCCGTACGCCCGTTGGGTCGATGTCTTCTGCGAGAAGGGCGCCTTCGACGGCGACCAGGCCCGCGCGATCCTCACCGCCGGCAAGGCCAAGGGCCTGCACCCCCGCGTGCACGCCAACCAGCTCGGCCACGGCCCCGGCGTGCAGCTCGCCGTCGAGCTCGACGCCGCGTCCGCCGACCACTGCACGCACCTCACGGACGCGGACGTCGACGCCCTGGCCGGCAGCGCGACCGTCGCCACGCTGCTCCCCGGCGCGGAGTTCTCCACCCGCGCCGAGTGGCCGAACGCCCGCCGTCTCCTCGACGCCGGCGCGACCGTCGCGCTGTCCACGGACTGCAACCCGGGCTCGTCCTTCACGTCCTCCGTCCCCTTCTGTATCGCCCTTGCCGTACGGGACATGGGGATGACCCCGGACGAGGCGATCTGGTCCGCGACCGCGGGCGGCGCGGCGGCCCTGCGCAGGGACGACGTCGGCCGCATCAGCCCCGGCGCCCGAGCCGACCTCGTACTGCTCGACGCGCCGAGCCATGTCCACCTCGCGTACCGGCCGGGCGTGCCGCTCGTGTCGCACGTGTGGCGTCAGGGCAAGAGGTGCCGGTAGTTGCCCGGATTCAGCGTCAGATAGTCGGCGAAGGACATCGCCGGATGTCCAGTGAGCCGCGGTACCGCATCGGACACCGTGGCCAGCTCACCGGCGGCGATGGCTTCGTACGAGGACACCCACCCGGCGACTTCCCACTCCGGGGCTCCGTATCCGGCACGTGAGGCGTACGCCTCCTCGCGGGTCTGAGGCACATAGCGGATCTCGCGCCCGGTGACGCGGCTCAGCTCGGCGGCGGCCTCCGCGAGGGTGAGCGCCTCGGGCCCGGTGATGTCGTACGTCGCTCCGTCGTGCCCGTCCCCGAGCAGTACGGCAGCGGCCGCATCGGCGATGTCCTCGTGCGCCACCGCCGCGACCCTCCCGTCTCCGGCAGGACCGCTGATCACCCCGTCCGCGCCGGTCATGGCGGGCAGCGCGGTCAGATAGAGGCTGTCCCGCAGGAAGGTGTACGCGAGACCCGTGCCGCGGATGTGCTGCTCGGTGTGCCAGTGGTCGCGCGCGAAGGTGAACGTGGCGTCCGGCGCGGCCCCCAGGAACGAGACGTACACAATCCGCTCGACCCCCGCCGCGGCTGCCGCGTCCACGGCGCTGATGTGCTCCCGTACCCGGTCGGCCGACTCGTGCGCCGACACCAGGAAGAGAACGCCGGCCCCGTCGACCGCCTGCCGCATGGCATCCCCGTCCCCGTAGGACGCGGGCGGCGCCTTGACGCACCCGGCGAGCTCCGGCAGCCGTCCGGGATCACGCCCGAGCAGCCGCGCCCCCACCCTTCGCTCGGAGAGCCGCCGCGCGAGACGCCCGCCGATCTGTCCACCGGCTCCGGTGACGGCGATGAGTGGGGTCATGGGCGCGTCCTCTCGTCGTGCTGCTTGCTCCCGAGGCTACGGCGGCCCAAGCCCCCCACCCTCGGCCTGCGGAGGCGGCGGGCCCGCAGGAGCCTCGGGCTTCCCCTTCTGACCCTCCTGCCCCTCGCGCCTGCTCTCGATCGCGTTCAGGATCAGCACCACGCTCGCCCCCAGCACCCACGCCGCCAGCAGCACCGGCGTCAACCATGCGCTGAAGGGTCCCGCCAGCGAGAGCACCGCCACCACCAGGCCGGACCAGCCGAGCCAGGCCGGGATGGCATGGCTGTCCTGCGCCGCGCGCCAGACCGCGAACAGCATGACCGCCGCGCCCGCCATCGCCGCGATGACCGCGCCGTACGCCACGTTCAGCAGCAGGATCGCGATCAGCGAAGTCCCTGGCAGCACCGGGAAGACATCGGTGTGGTTCACCGTGATCGCGAAGATGTTCCCGGCGAGCGCGGCGACCATCAGGAACGCCACGAAGACCGTCCCTCCCACCAGCACCAGGTGCGAGCGGTTCCCGGCAAGGCGGGAGAGGGCCACCAGGAAGAACAGGAACAGCAGCCCTGCTGCGAGCAGGATGAACGCCGTGGCTTCGGAAGCGTCCCGGTTGCTCTCCTTGAGGTAGAAGAACAAGACCCTCCGAAGCGCGCCGCTGCCACTCACGTCGGGGGTGTCCCACCACAGCACATACCCGGCGATCAGCAGCCCCGCGGCCCCGAGACCGGCTATCCCGGGCCAGAGGTCTCGGTGCTGGAGGGGCTGGGCAGGTTCTGCGTTGTGCGACGCCATCATGGTGCCTCCCACAGGAGAGCCCCCGAGAACGGGTCTTTTGTCACTTTCATTATATTTTGTTAATTGCTACAAGGGCGGCCGAGCCGCGTGGCACAGTGGGGCGATGAAGACCATCGGGCTGATCGGCGGCATGAGCTGGGAATCCAGCGCTGAGTACTACCGGCTGCTCAACGAGCTCGTACGGGAGCGGCTCGGCGGTCTCCACTCCGCCCCCTGCATCCTGCACTCCCTCGACTTCGCGGAGATCGAGGAGCTCCAGGTCGCGGGCGGCTGGGAGCGCGCCGGTGAGATCCTCGCCGACGCTGCCCGAGGCCTCCAGGCGGCGGGCGCGGACCTCCTGCTGATCTGCACCAACACCATGCACAAGGTCGCGGGCCAGGTGGAGGCCGCCGTCTCCGTGCCACTGCTGCATCTCGCGGATGCCACCGCCGATGCCGTACGCGCCGAGGGACTCACCCGGGTCGGGCTGCTCGGGACCGCCTTCACCATGGAGCAGGCCTTCTACCGCGACCGGCTGGCCGGGCACGGCCTCGAGGTGCTGACCCCCGACGCCGACGGGCGTGCGCTGGTGCACCGGGTGATCTACGAGGAGCTGTGCCGCGGAGTCGTACGGGAGGAGTCCCGCTCCGCGTACCAGGACGTCATCGGCAAGCTCGTCGCCGCGGGGGCGGAAGGTGTCGTACTCGGGTGCACCGAGATCGAGTTGCTCATCGGGGCGAAGGACAGCCCGGTGCCGGTGTTCCCGACGACCCGGCTGCATGCCGAGGCCGCCGTGAACGCCGCTCTGGGCGGGCGCTGACGCCCGCCCACGGCATGCGGCTCAGGCCCGGGGCCGAACCGGCAACTCCCGCACGCTGTTGCCCACAAAGCTCGCGTGCCGACGCAGCTGAGCCTCCGGGACCGCCAGGTCCAGCTCCGGAAAGCGGGTGAACAGCCGCTCCAGCGCGATCGTCGCCTCCATCCGCGCCAGGGGCGAGCCCAGGCAGTAGTGCGGGCCGTGCCCCAGCGAGAGATGCCGGGCCCCGCCCGTCCTGGTGATGTCGAAGCGGTCGGCGTCCGGGCCGTGCGCGGACGGGTCGCGGCCGGCCGCCGAGTAACCGGCAAGCACCGGCGTGCCCTTGGGGATCAGGGTCCCGTCGAGCGTGAGATCCCGGGTCGGGTAGCGGAACGGGAAGTAGCTGACCGGGCTGTCCCAGCGCAGCGTCTCCTCGACCACGTCCGACCAGGACGCCTTGCCCAACTGCACGAGATGGAGCTGGTCGCGGTGGCCGCACAGGGCACGGACGGCGTTGGTGATCAGATTCAGCGTGGTCTCGTGTCCGGCGATGATCATCAGCAGCAGGGTGCCGATCAGCTCGTGCGGGCTCAGCCGGTCGCCGTCCTCCTCACGGGCGGCGAGCAGCGCGCTGGTCAGGTCGTCGCCCGGGTTCTCCAGCCGGGTCTGGGTCACCGTCGCGAGGACGGCGACCATCTCGCGGTTCGCGGCCATCGCCTCCTCGGGGCCGATGGAGGTGCTCACCACCTGGTTCGACAGCTGGTGCAGCCGGTCCTGGAACTCGGCGTCGACGCCGAGGAGTTCGCAGATGACGCCCATCGGCAGCGGCAGCGCGAAGCGCGTACGCAGATCGGCCACGCCGTCACCCGCCGCGGCCGCCTCGTCCAGGTCGTCCAGCAGCTGGGTCGTCACCGTCTCGATCCGCGGCCGCAGCTCCTCCACCCGGCGGGCCGTGAACGCCTTGCTCACCAGTGAACGCAGCCTCCGGTGGTCCGCGTCGTCCGCGGTGGTCATGCCCTGTACGGTCGCGAAGGTCTTCAGCGGCCAGCCGTCGGGTATCCGCCCGTCGCGCAGCGCCGTGAAGTGCTGCGCACCCTTGGCGACATCGGGGTGGGCGAGGAATTCCCGGAGCGCCTCATGGCCGAGCACCGCCATGCCCGGTACGTCGCCGGGCAGCACGATCTCGGCGACCGGTCCCGCGGCGAGCAGCCGGGCGTTGTCCGAGTGCGGGCAGCCGCCGGCCGGGTCCATCCGGTGCGGCACATCACGTGAAGTGGTCAACTGAGCTCTCCTGACTCCGCGTTGGGCGGGGGCTCCGGCTGGTCGGGGCGGGGCCGATGAGCAGCATGTCACCGGCCTGGAGCCGCCGCCCGCCGAAGACCGGATCGCGGGCGGAGTACACCTCCCTCCGTCACTCGGACATCATCCGTATCCCGCCTTCCCGACTCCTTCACGGATCCGTCACAAAAGGGGTGACGCTCCCTATCCTGTCGGTATATGGACCGGTACCGTCCTGTATTGGGGAATGGCTCAAAGGGGAGGACCGGGGGGTCGAGTTGAGCGGTGTCCGCAGTGCTGTGCGTATAGATGTGGTGAAACCCGACGATCTTGCCGAGGCGGAGATAGAGGCCTGGCGAGAACTGCGCGCGAAGAGCGGGGCGCCCGCCAACCCGTTCATGGAGCCCGAGTTCACCCTGGCCGTCGGCCGGGTGCGGCCCGCCGCCAGAGTGGCCGTGCTCTGGGAGGACGGACAGCCCGCCGGCTTCTTCCCGTACGAACGCGGGCCACTCGGCCACGGCCGGGCGATAGGCCTGGGCGTTTCCGACTGCCAGGGCGCCGCCCTGCGCCCCGGCGTGCGCGTCGCGCCCCGCGAGCTGCTGCGCGCCTGCGCGCTGTCCGCCTGGGAGTTCGACAACCTCGAAGCCGACCAGGCACTGTTCGTTCCGTCCGCCGCCGAGGAGTTCACCTCGCCCGTCATCGACGTCGGCGCGGGCTATGCGGCGTACGAAGAGGTGCTGCGCGCCCAGTCGCCGAAGTTCCTCAGGACGACCCTCGCCAAGGAGCGCAAGCTGGGGCGGCAGGCCGGCGAGGTGCGGTTCGTGTTCGACGAGCGCGACCCGGCCGCGCTGCGCACACTGATGGGGTGGAAGTCCGCGCAGTACCGCAGGACCGGCCGCAGGGACCGCTTCGCCAAGGAGTGGATCAACACCCTGGTCCGGCTGCTGCACGAGACGCGCACGCCCGGCTGCACCGGAGTGCTCTCCGTGCTGTACGTCGCCGACCGGCCCGTCGCCGCACACTTCGGGTTGCGCTCGCGCACCGTCCTGTCCTGCTGGTTTCCCGCGTACGACCCGGAGTTCGCCAAGTACTCACCGGGCCTGATCCTGCATCTGCGGATGGCCGAGTCCGCCGCCGCGGAGGGCATCGGGATGCTCGACCTGGGGCGCGGGTCCTCGGAGTACAAGGACGCGCTGAAGACCGGCGAGCTGCGGGTGCACGAAGGCTCCTCGGTACGGCCGGGGGCGCGGGCGGCCCTGTACTGGATGAGCCGTGAGCCCTCGCGCCTCGCACACAGCTTCGTACGCAACCGGCCGCGGCTCGCCGGATACGCGCAGCAGACGCTGAAGCAGATCGGCCGGCTCCGCGGCCAGTGACGGGGGAGAGCCATGGAAAGCACACCGCTCGGACCGCGGCCGGCCGAGCTCCAGGTCACCGAGCTCGACCTGGACGGGCCCGACGGTGCCGTCCTGAGCTTCGGCCCCGCCCTGCCGGGCGGACCGGCCGTCCGCGGCGGTGACGTCTACGCCCTCGTGCGCCTGCGCGGCCGGCCCGTCGCCACCGTCGTCTGCCGTGTCCCGCCCGGAAAGCAGCCCGCGGACGCCGTCGCCGCCACGGCCCGCGCGAAGCTCGCGGGCCGCGAGCCGACGGCCCCGCCCGGAGACAACGCGCTCGGCGACGACGCCCCCGGCCCGCAGGAACCACGGGATGCCGGGCGCCTTGAGGGCGATCTGCCGCGTACCAGCGTCGTCGTCGCCACCCGCGAGCGCGCCGACCAGCTGGCCCGCACGCTGGACTCGCTGTTCGCCCAGGACCACCCCGACTTCGAGATCGTCGTCGTCGACAACGCGCCCGCGACCAGCGCCACCCAGGACCTCGTCGAGCGCAAATACGGCAAGCGCGTCCGGTACGCCCGCGAGTCCGTGCCCGGTCTCGCGATGGCCCACAACCGCGGCATCGCCGTCGCCGACGGCGCGGTCATCGCCTTCACCGACGACGACGTGGTGGCCGACCCGCACTGGCTCACCGCGCTCACCGCGCCCTTCGCCGCCGATCCGGGGCTCGGCTGCGCCACCGGGCTGATCCTGCCCGCCCGGCTGCGCACGCCCGCGCAGATCCTCCTGGAGAGCCACGGCGGCTTCGCCAAGGGCTTTGCGGCACGCGAGTACGATCCGGCGCACCCGCCCGCAGACGAGCCGCTCTTCCCGTTCACCGCGGGCAGCTTCGGCTCCGGCGCCAACATGGCCTTCCGGGCCACGGCGCTGCGCGACATCGGCGGCTTCGACCCCGCCACCGGCACCGGCACCCCCGCCAGGGGCGGCGACGACCTCTACGCCTTCGTCAGCGTCCTCGTCGCCGGGCACCGGCTGCGCTACACGCCCGAAGCGCTGGTCTGGCACCACCACCGGGAGACCTGGCAGGACCTGAAGAACCAGGCGTACGGATACGGCGCCGGCCTGACCGCGTATCTCACCGCCGTACTCGCCCGCCATCCCGCCATGCTGCCCTCGTTGCTGCGCAAGCTCCCCCGGGGACTGGCCCACGCCCGTACGATCACCGCCCACCGCGACGCGGCGGGAGCGGCGGGGCCGGGCGGGCACGGCGCGCAGGACTACCCATGGCCGCGCCATCTCTCCAGGCTCGAGCGCCGCGGCATGCTCGCCGGGCCCCTCGGGTATGCGAAGGCACGCCGCAGGGTCCGGGGCCTGCCGCTGCCCTGGGACCAGCGGGCCAGACCCCAGGGGGACGGATGACGACACCCCGGATTCCCGTACTGCTCTACCACGCCGTGACGGACGATCCGCCCGACTGGATCGCCGAATTCACCGTCACACCCAAGGACTTCGGCGCGCAGCTCGACGCGATCGTCGACAGCGGCCGCACACCGGTCGGGATCAGTGCGCTCGCCGGGCACTTCGCGGGCAACTCAGTGCTTCCGGACCGGCCCGTCGTGCTCACCTTCGACGACGGCTTCGCCGATCTGCCCGGCCCCACCGCCGAGGCGCTCGCCTCCCGCTCGCTGCCCGCGACCGCGTACCTCACCACCGGAGCGATCACGCCGGGCCGGTGCAGTCTGCTGCCGCCCGCGCCGATGATGACGCTCTCGCAGGCGCCGCTGCTCGAGCAGTACGGCCTGGAGGTCGGCGCCCACACCGTCACCCACCCGCAGCTGGACACTCTGCCGCCCCGGGCTCTGCGCCGCGAACTGCGCGAGCCCAAGGCGGTGCTCGAGGACCTGCTCGGCCATGAGGTGGCGCATCTCGCCTATCCGCACGGCTACAACAGCCGAGCGGTGCGCAAGGCCGCTCTCGGCGCGGGCTACGCCTCGGCCGTGGCCGTACGGCATGCGCTGAGCTCCGGGACGGACGAGTCGTACCGCATCGCCCGCCTCATCCTGCGCCGCGGCCACACGGTGGCGGACATCGAGGCGTGGATGGACGGGCGTGGCGCGCCGGTCGCGCCGTATCCCGACTCGCTTCCGACGATCGGGTACCGGCTCTTCCGGCGCGCCCGCGCCGCCGTCAAGGGCCCGGTCTTCGCGGGCTGACGGATCGGCCGACGGATCGGCCGACGAACCGCACGGCCGTCAGGATCCGGGTCTGACCTGGTTGAAGTACGGGTCTGAGACCGCCTTGCGCAGGCTCTTCCAGGACTCGTCCCTGGCAAGGGAGAGATCACAGCCGGGGCCCGGGTCGCGGAAGTTCCACTGGAGCGCGGCGTGCACGCCCTCAAGTCGCTTCACCACGCGCGGCACCTGCTCGTACCACTCGGCCTGCGCGGACGGCTTCGAAGGCTCGTCCGCCGTGCCGAACTCCGAGAGCATCAGTGGTTTGCCGGCGGAGATGTTCTCGCGGATCCAGTCGTGCGAGGCCGTCTGGGTCTGCGCGAAACTCTGCCACTGCGCCTTGTGGCAGCGGTAGTAGTTGTACTGGTTGTAGCCGATCCAGTCGACGTACGCGTCGCCCGGATAGAGCCCCCGGAACAGCTCGCTGTGGCCGGTGTAGCCCGTGATGATCCAGGTCCACACCACATTGGTCACACCCAGCTCGCGGAACCGGTCATGGATGTGCCGGTAGGCGGCGACATACTCTTCGGGTGTGCCGCTGGCCGGGGTACGGGTGTCCATCTCCAGGTCGAAGGAGAGGAAGAGCGGCTTCCCGTACGCCGTGATCCGCCTGGCCTGGACGTCGATCACGCTCTTGTCCAGCGCCCCCGAGGCGATCTGACTCCAGCGCGGCTGCTCGGCCGGGCTGCCGTTCCACCGCTTGCTCTCCCAGGACAGCAGCAGCATCCGCTTCTTGCCGACGTGCTGCTCCTGCTCGGTCAGCAGCTGTCCTTCCAGGCCGCCGAGGGACATGTCGTGGTACGTGTACACGATGTCCAGCGTGCGGCCGATGCGCTTCTCGTAGGCGAGGACGTTCTTCTCGAGGTCGGGCTTGCTGTGCCGTACATAGGCGCCGAACCAGGCGCCGCAGCGCGGCACCAGAAGCTTGGTCGGGCGGCATTGAGGGCTGTTCGCCGAAGGGTTGGAGTCGCCTGTTCCGGAGGACTTCAGGGCGAGTACGCCCACCAGCAACACACTGAGGAGAGCTGTGGAAACGGCCCACAGCCGTCGTCGGTCGTGCGGCCTGCGATGGATGCCTGGCGCCCCGGGAAAGGGGCGTCGGGGTAACGTCACAGAGGTGCGCCTTTCTCGGGCGGTGACGATGCCCGCGCGGTCCTGGTCCGGCTGCCGCGCAGCTGCGGACAGCAGG
The DNA here is from genome assembly GCF_044903445.1 of Streptomyces sp. NPDC019890. NCBI lineage: Bacteria > Bacillati > Actinomycetota > Actinomycetes > Kitasatosporales > Streptomycetaceae > Streptomyces > Streptomyces sp. NPDC019890. The sequence continues at coordinate 519,098 of NZ_JBJDQK010000004.1, forward strand.
CGGCGAGCATCGTCAGCAGGGTGAGCAGCACCAGGACCCGTTGGCCGCTGAAGGCGTGCGCGGCCATCAGCGCCGTGGCGCTGATGACGGCGGCACTCACGCTCAGCAGGGCCGCGAGGACGAACTGCTCAAGTCGGTCGGAGTCCCGTTCGAAGCCGTGGTCGAAGCTCTCCACCGGTCCTATCGCCCGATGACGCGTCAGGGCGGGTCCGCAGACGCGCAGGACGGCGGCTCCGGGACCGGCGAGCAGGAACATGGCGACGGGCGCGGCCCGCAGCGGGGATCCGGCGGGGAGGGCGGTGGCGCCGATGGCGCACCAGCCCACGAAGGGCGGCAGCAGCCGGATCGCGAGCGTCTGAGGTCTCATGGGGTCCTCCCCGCCGAGCTGTCGGTGCCATCGGTGCCTTTGGCGTCTTCGGTGGCTTCCGTGTGCTTCAGTTCGTAGACGGCACCTGCGCTGTTGCGGCCCACCTGCTCGAAGAGCGGCGAGGCCGCGACGGATTGCTGGATGCTCCGCAGCTGATCGCCCGTGAGCATGCCGTTCATCTCGGAGTTGGCGATCTGGCCCTGGGTGAGCAGGAAGTATGCCCGGCCGGGCGGCTCGACCGAGGCCATGTCGCGGGCGAGGGTTGCGGCCGGGTCTCTCAGGATCTCCTCGACGTGGCTTTTGGCATCGTCGAGGAACCAGTAATGCCGCACATTCCAGTACGAAGCGTACGCGAGCGGGTAGTTGCGGTGGGCGGCAACGACAAGAGAGCCCTTGGGCGCCTGGTCGATGACCTGCCGGACCAGCGCGACCTCCTGCGGCGGGAAGTAACTGAGCCGGTCCTTGCCGGAGTAGCTGGGCACGAACGCCGCCGTGAGCGCGAGCAGTGCGGCGCCGGGCAGCACGGCGCGCAGGCCCGACACGGGTTGCGGCGCCCCGTGCCCGCCGGGCTCGGCGGCCAGCGGCCGTACGTCGGGCAGCAGCGCGGACGCCGCGAAGAAGCAGGCGCCCGGCAGCATGAACAACAGCACCCGGAAGATCATTTCGCTGCCGTAGTCATTGGCCACGAGCATCAGCAGCGGGACCGCGCCGAGCAGCAGCAGCGGCCGGGCGCGATGCCGCAGCACCCGTCTGCGCAGCACGCCGATCAGCGCCAGCAGCAGTACGGAGGCCGAAAGGAGCCGGCAGACCCACGAGACGATCACCGGTCCGGTGCCGGTCGGCGTCGACCCGTATCCCGTCTCCAGGTTGTGGCTCACATCGCCGAAGGAGCTCACCATCTCGGGCACCGCCTCGCGCAGGAACGGCAGCGAGGCGGTGAGATTCCAGGCCAGGAACACCAGCAGCAGCGTGACCAGCAGGGTCCAGTCCCGGTATCGCCGGGTCACGCACAGCACGCCGAGAGACGCCACCAGCATCACCGGGGTGAGCTGGTGCGAGATAACTACGGCGGTGATCAGCGGGATGAGCAGGGCGGTCCACAGCGCCTGCCGCGATCGGCGGCCCCGCGTCGGACGCTCGCCGCGTCTCAGCACGATCGCGATCACACCGAGATACAGGGCCAGCGCCAGCGACTGCGGCGAGAAGTAGTCCTGCCCCACCCAGTTGGCGACGTAGAACAGCCAGACCGCGGTCCAGATCAGCCGGCGGTCCTGGGTGAAGGTGCGGTAGATCAGCAGCAGCGGTGCGAGCATCAGCAGGCTGGACAGAAGCGGCCACCAGGCCATGTACATCGCGGCGTTCTCCACACCGGTCAGTCGCACCAGCGCGGCCTGCGCGGCGAAGAAGCCGGGCCACTGGTCGTACACCGCCATGTCGCCGAGCTGGTCGCCGCGTTGCAGGCCGCCCGCCGTGAGCAGATGCTCGATGACCGCGTCGTGTTTCCACGCCCAGGAGTAGAGCGGGGTGGGGTAGACGAGCGCCTGGGTGGCGCGCTCCAGCACGATCAGGCCCACCGTGTACGCGAGTGACCATCGGCTCGCGCGCATCGGATCCCGTACGCAGATCCAGAAGCCCGTCGTCAGCAGCGCCAGCGCGATCCAGAAGGCCGCGGGCAGCGCCCCGACAAGGCCGAAGTCGCCGAGCCGTGAGGTGTCGGTGCGGACCACGGCGTACGCCCACAGCGCAAGCGCGCCGACAAGCGGGGCGGCAAGGCCCAGCGGGCCCGACCAGCGCGTGTGGTCGGCTGCGGGCAGATCGGCGAGATCCATTGCTGAGCCGTTCCCGGCCTGGTGGTGGGGGGCGGCCACAGGTCTCCCGGCGTCGGTGGCTGGCTGGTGCACGCTTGTCCCCCTGGTGGTTCAGTTCCGAGCCGGCGCCGAACGCGCCGCGCGTATCCAGATCAGTGCCAACGCCGCACAGGTCAGCAGCAGTTGGAGCGGGAGCGCGAAGGGCGCGAGAGGTCTCTGCAGCGCCCAGCCGCACACCGCGAGCAGCCACAGCGCCCCCCATTGCGCCGCGACCGGCAGCCCGACCGCCCGCACCATCGCCAGCACGGCGACCAGACACAGGAGTTGGCAGACGGTGGGCAGCCAGCGCAGCAACGGCTCGGGGCTGTCGAGACCTGCGGCCGACGCGAGGAAGCCGGCCAGTGTCTCGTACCACGCGCCCTCGGCGGGCTCCGGTTCCCAGCCGAGCACGGCGGGCGCGGTGTGCAGCGCGGCAAAGGTGACCAGCATTGAGGCGCCGAGCAGCACGGGGCGCGGTTGCAGCAGCGAGAGCGCGGCGCAGTACACGACGATCAGCAAAATGCCCGCGGTGAGCGTGACCGGCGGCAGCGCCGCCAGCAGCTGGGTACCCGAGAGCTGGTCCATCGTGATGTCCGGGGCCCGGAACATCGGGGCCCAGAAGAGCACGGCCGCGAGGCCGAGGAGAGCCCAGAGCGCGGTGGCGAGGCGCTCCTCACCGGGATCGGCCTCCGGGCGCCCGCCGGTGGCCCGGGCCGCCGGATCCTGTACGTGGACGATGCCGAAGGCGGGCGTGGCGGTGTCGTCGTGGGCACCGCGCAGATACGCGGTCTGCCGCGCCCAGTCCGTCCCGTACTCCTTCGCGTACTCGGCCGCCGCCTGCCGGCGCCGTTCCGCGGCCTTCCGGGCCCAGGTCGTGCCGTACTCGACCTCCTCCTCGCGCCCCCGGTACAGCAGCCGGGCCAGCCGGGAGGGCCGCGGCTCGCGGCCCAGCAGCACGCTGCGCAGTCCCGGCGCCGAGACCGCGGCCATGAAGGTCATCGACAGCAGCATCGCCCAGCCCGCGCCGGAGATCCCGGTGTGGCCGAGCAGCACGGCCGCGCTGCCGAGGACCAGCGCGCACATCGTGCCCTGGAGGACGGCGAGCACGCCCGTACGCCCCTGGACGCGCAACACCCCGATGTACAGCTCGACGGCGACCCGCGGCAGGGCGGCGGCGGCCAGCAGCCGCAGCACGGTGGTGCCGTGCTCGGCGTAGTGGGCGCCGAACGGCGTGAGGATCTGCGGGGCGAAGACGATCAGGATCAGCACGACGGGCACCAGCAGGATCGCCATGCGGCGCAGCGCGCCGCGCACGCCGTCGGCGAGGCTCTCCGGGCTGTGCGAGGCGTGCGCGGTGAGCGACGAGGCCATGTTGATGGCCATGAACTCCATCGTTCCGCCGACGGTGTACGCCGTGTAGAAGAAGCCGTTGTGCGCGGCGTCGAAGCGGACCGCGACGATCACCGGCAGCAGGTTGATCATGGCGAGGCTGAACAGTGCGCCGACCGAGTCCCCGGCGAGGAACCGGACCAGCTCCCGCATGCCGGGCGGCTCGCGGTTGCGGTCCGCTGCTGCCTGGCGGGGGATGAGCCGGCGGAAGATCAGCCAGGCGAGCGGCAGCACCGACAGCGCGATGGCCAGCGCCCAGGACACGAAGATGCCGAGCACCGGCATGGTGGTGGCGAAGACGACGAGCAGCAGCAGCTTGCCGGTCGAGAAGACGGCGTTGCCGACCGGCACCCAGACCGCCTTGCGCAGACCGGTCAGTACGCCGTCCTGGAGCGTGAGCAGCGCCCAGGCGACACAGGCGACGGTGAAGAAGAGCCCGGCGGTCAGTCCGTGCAGCGGGGCGAACGAGGCGCCCCACATGTCGAGCGTGAAGAGGAAGGCGGCGCTCGCGACACAGACCACCAGCGAGCTGGCCGCGTAGGCGCGCCAGACGAGCGGTCCGGTCGCCCGTCCCGCCCGCGGGACGTACCGTACGACCGCTCCGATCATGGTGGTCGCGGTGATGGAGGCCAGCAGCCGCATGGCGGCGATGGCCGCCGAGCCCTGGCCGACCGCCTCTTCGGTGTAGTAGCGGGCGGCGACCAGCCAGAAGCCGAGGCCCAGGGCCGCGGAGACGCCGGTGGAGAGCATCAGAGCGTAGGCGTTGCGGAACATCGAGTCACCGCTGGCGGGCTTCGCCGCACTCGCCGCGCCGTCCGCCCCGGTCACAACCGGGGCGGACGGCTCGGGCGGCGGCGCGGCGTCCGACGGCTTGCGCAGCCGGGTGGTGTCAGACACCGCGGTCGCCCCGCAGGGGCGGCTGTGCGGCCGTGGCCCCGGACGGCGGAGTGGCGGGCCGGGCGCCCAGCTCGGTGAGTACGGATATCGCCGCCTCCGCCCGGAGCGGGTCGACGGGCAGGGCGTGCCGGGCGAACCAGGCGGCCGCCTCCGGCGCGGGCGAGGGATCGGTGAAGACCTCGCCGGCGTAGGCGTCGAGCGGCGGGTCGTAGAGATAGCCGGTGGTCATTCTCCGCCGGGCGAGCGCCGCGATGGCGGCGTCGCGGTCCTCCACCAGCAGCGGCACCCGGAACAGCGGCTGCACCGGGCCTGGCCGGGGCAGCGCCCATCGGGTGGCCGACAGCCGCAGCGCCCCGGCGCGATGGGCCGCCAGCCGGCTCTCCAGGCGCCTCAGCAGCCGCCCGGTGCGCCGCAGCCGCAGCCCGCCCGGTCTGAGCCGGTAGTCGTGCATGTCCACGCGTATCCACGAGTGAAAGTCCTCCAGGGCCGCGGGCGCGGCGGACAGCGCCTGCTTCAGCTCGCCGGGTCGCAGCTCCATCCGGATGTCCTCGCGCTCCTCGAGACCGAGCAGCCGCAGGGTGGCGCGGGCCGCCGCCACCAGCCGCAGCCCCCGCACGCCCGCCTCGGCGTACGGTCGCAGGCCGTAGGCGAGCTCCGCCGCCAGCCGTGCCGGTTCGAGGAGCTCGTCCCGTGCCCGCTCCAGCCCCGCCCGCAGCGCCGGGTCGGCGACGGTGAGGAATCCGCCGGTCTTGGCCCCGGTGTGTTTGGAGAGGCTGAAGACGGACGCGTCGCCGAAGCTCCCGACCGGCTGCCCGGCCGTCTCGCTGCCGATCGCGTGTGCGGCGTCCTCGATGAGCGGAATTCCCAACTGGTCGCAGCGGGCGCGCAGTTCGGGGGCCGGGTCGGGATTTCCGTACAGATTGGTGGTGAGCACGGCACCGAGGCCGCGCCATACGGACTCGGGCACGGCCGCCATGTCGATGGAGCCGTCCTCGGGCCTGAGCGGCGCCTGTACCGGACGCAGTCCGGCGGCGAGTACCACGAAGAAGATGACGTCGTCGTTGACCGGGGACATCAGCACCCGGGCGCCGGGCGGGCACCAGTGGCGCAGCGCCACATAGAGCCCGAGACGGCATGACGGCACATACAGACATTCCCTGCCCAGACGGTTGCGCATCAGCGCTTCCAGTGGTGCGTACGCCGCCGGGCAGCCCTCCCCAAGAGCCATGTTGTCCCCCCACTAACCCCGCGCTCAATGTGGACCAAACGGGACTGCCCCGTCAATAACGAGGAAGAGCCCATTCCTTGACGGAATGGGCCCTTCGAACGGCCTGTGCGGCGCGTCCCCGGCAGGTCCTCGCTCACTCCTCGAGCGTCAGGGCCTTCCTGAGGCTGATCAGGGTGCGGGACAGCAGCCGGGACACATGCATCTGCGAGATCCCGAGCTCCTCGCCGATCTCCGCCTGGGTCATGTTGGCGACGAAACGCAGGGAGAGAATTTTACGGTCCCGTGGCGGAAGGCTTGCAATCAGCGGCTTCAGCGACTCGACGTACTCGATGCCCTCGAGGCCGTGGTCCTCGTAGCCGATACGGTCCGCGAGCGCGCCCTCCGAGTCGTCCTCGTCGGGCTGCGCGTCCAGCGAGCTCGCGGTGTACGCGTTGCTCGCCGCCATGCCCTCGACCACCTGGTCCCTGCTGATGCCGAGCTGCTCTGCCAGCTCGTCCACGGTGGGTGCGCGGTCGAGCTGCTGGGAGAGTTCGTCGCCCGCCTTCGCGAGGTCGAGCCGCAGCTCCTGGAGCCGGCGCGGCACCCGCACCGACCACGAGGTGTCGCGGAAGAAGCGCTTGATCTCGCCGATGATGGTCGGCATCGCGAAGGTCGGGAACTCCACGCCTCTGCTGAGCTCGAAGCGGTCGATCGCCTTGATCAGGCCGATGGTGCCGACCTGGATGATGTCCTCCATCGGCTCGCTGCGGGAGCGGAAGCGGGAGGCGGCGAACTTGACCAGTGCCAGGTTGAGTTCGACGAGTGTGTTGCGTACGTAGGCGTACTCGTGGGTCCCTTCCTCGAGCGACTCCAGCCGTCCGAAGAGGGTTTTCGACAAGGCGCGGGCGTCCAGCGCCGCCACCTCGTCGAAGGGGGGAATCTCAGGCAGCCCTGCCAGACCTTCGGGGCCCTCGGAAGGGGCGGTGGCGGGGGCGGGCAGTGTCGACGGCGCGGTGGGGGTACGCGATTCGTCGAGCCGGGGTGACATGGTGGTCCTCCATCGTTCTCGGCATATGGCTGCCGATGCCAATACATGCGCTGCGGTGAGCGGCGCCTCCAAAGCCGGTCGTGGTTGGTTGTGTCTATCTAGGCCTACCCGCTCCCCACCGGCCGTCGCAAGTGTCATTTGTTCGATATGTCCGTTTTAGTGGGGAGTTCGGCTGGCAGGTCTGCGTGTCGAGGGCGTAATGTTCGTCGGACGTCGGCGCCGTCGAGCGACGGTGCCGGGCGCACCGAGTGACACGGCGGACGATGCGACGACAGTCGGCAAGTACGCAGTGATGACGCAGCAAACGACACGGCGAAGAGGGACGGCATGGACCGCGGCACGGTCGGCAGCGCGAATCGGGGCCGGCTTCAGGTCGAGGTCCGGACCGAGGGTCACAGTGAGATTGTGAAACCGGCGGGTGAGTTGGATCACCACACCGCCGAACTGCTCAGCGCGCCGCTCGAGCATGCGCTCGAGCGCGGGCGTGCACGTCTGGTTATCGACTGCTCACAGCTCGAGTTCTGCGACTCCACCGGCCTCAATGTGCTGCTCAGCGCGAGGCTGAAGGCGGAGGCCGCCGGGGGAGGGGTCCATTTGGCCGGGATGCTGCCGGTAGTGGCGAGGGTTTTCGAGATCACCGGAGCGGAGGCGGTCTTCACCGTGCACGATTCCCTCGAAGCGGCTCTCTCCGGCTGACTGTCCCCTCAGTTGTTGTTCGCGTCCCGCGCAACGTGCCGCGTGCGGGTGTTGTCACGATTCGGCAGGGCAGGAGAACCCCGCAGAACGATGACGGCCCGGAACTCTCAGTATCGACGTAATGGCGAATTGGTGAATCGGTGAGGTGAAGCGCTGATGAGCACCACCCGGCAGCAGCCGCCGGGCGACCGCGGCTCTGAGCCGCACGGCGCCACCGCCTCCTCCGGGGTCCCCGGCGGGGCGGTGCGCCGCCTTGCCCTGGGCAGCGCCAGCGGCATCGTTCCGCTCGCCCGAGACTTCACCCGCCAGGCGCTGTACGACTGGGGGTGGCTGCCCGCCGCCACGGCCGACCGCCGGGCGGCGGCCGAGGATGTGCTCCTCGTCGTCTCGGAGCTGGTCACCAACGCCTGTCTGCACGCGGAGGGTCCGGAGGAGCTGAAGGTCGGCTGCGACGGCAAAGTGCTGCGCCTCGAGGTCTCGGACCGGGGCACCGGGCAGCCCGCACCGCGCACCCCCCACCGGGCGGGACGGCCCGGCGGGCACGGCATGTTCATCGTCCAACGGCTCTGCATGGACTGGGGAGTTGTGCGCGTGCCCGGGGCTCCCGGCAAGACGGTGTGGGCGGAGCTCGCCGCCCCCTCGTAGTCTGCCTCGCCCCGTTCGCAGGGTGTGGAGAAGGTTTTGAAGCTCTTGTGGAGCACGTCAATACGGCGTGCTCTTTGTCTTCCCTCCCCAAGGTCCCAGGCGTACCTTGAGCGCCCGATCTGATGTGTCGTCAGTTTGTCTCATCAGTGACTTGTGGCGACTTCCGGCGTGAGGGGAACTCTGAGGTGTCGTACCAGAAGCGGACAGCTCTCGCGCTGGCAGCTGCGGTGGCGGGCTCGGTGGTGCTGGTGGCCGCCCCTGCCGCCCATGCCAGTGTCGTAGACGTCGACTACCAGTGTCAGACGCCGATCGGTCCCAAGGGCGCGGTCTCGCCGATCGACATCAAGGCCGTCAGGAGCGGCAGCGGCTACCAGCTGACCATGTCGTTCCAGAAGGGCGTCTCGTCCAGCCCGGTCGAGCTCGGCAAGGGCGCGATGAAGCCGAGCGCGCTGATCAAGCTGGGCGGGGCCGGCGAGGGCACGGTCGCGGTGTCCGGGCCGCCGAATGTGGCGGCGATCCCCGCCAACACCCCCATCAAGATCAATGACTTGACGGGTACGTACACCCCCAAGAAGAACGGCAAGGTCACCTTCACCGCCGGAGTGCTGACCATCAAAGCCCTTGGTACGACGACGACCTGCACGCCCAAGAACAACCCGAAGCCGTCACTGGAACTGGACGTCACAGGGGCGACGGGCTCCCAGAACACGCCGTCCGGCGGAGGCGAACTGCCCAGGACCGGCCCGCTCGACTCGGCGACGGCGCTCGGCACACTCGGCGGCACGGTGCTGCTGGCCGGGGCCGCCGGGGCGCTCTGGCTGACCCGGCGCGGTCAGCGGACCGCGAGCTGACCCGTGCGGATGCGTCCGCTCCGCACGCTCGTCGTCGCCGCGCTGCTGTCCGCTCTGTGCCTCTCCGCGGCGCGGGCGGCCTCGGCGGCCTCGGCGGCCTGGACGGTCGAGCCGGGCGGCGGCAGAGCGTACGCCTATCTGGAGGGCGTGCCCGGCACGGTGCTCGAGGACACGGTGTCCGTGACGAACCACGGCGCGAAGCCGCTCACCGTACGGCTGCGCCCGGCGGATGCGTACAACACCCACTCGGGCGCCCTCGCGGTGCGCGGCGCCCGCACGTCCACGGGCGCGGGCACCTGGATCACCCTCGCCTCCGAGACGCTGACGGTCCCGGGGCGCACCCGTGCCGAGATCCCCTTCTCGGTCACGGTGCCGGCCGGGGCGCTTCCGGGCGACCACCCGGGCGCGATCATGGCGGCGTCGGGCGGCCGCGAGTCGGGCGTACGGATCCATCTGCGGGTCAGCGGCCCGACGCTGGCGGCGTTCACGGTCGAGGACGTACGGATCTTTGCCGGGGCCATCCACTACACCCTGGTCAACCGCGGCAACACGGCCCTGACCCCGCGGGTCGGGTTCCGCGCGGACGGCCTGTTCGGGCAGGTGCTGCGCCGGGCGCCGCGGAGCCTGCCGGTGGAACTGCTCCCGGCCCAGCGCGTCGGCCTCGCCGAGAAGTGGTCCGATCCTCCTTCGCTGGACTCGGTGACGGTCCACATCGAGGCGACGGCGTCGGGCGACGCGAGGGCCGGGGCCTCGGCGTCGGCGGCCTTCGTCCCCTGGGGGACGGTGGCGGGCGCGGGCGCGGGGCTGCTGGCCGCGGGTGGCACGGCGCTGTGGTTCGTACGCCGCCGACGGCATCCTCCGGACCCCGGTCCGCGCGCTGAACAGCAGGGCGGCGACCGGCACTTGGTGAGGGCAGGAGCATGACAATGCACGAAGCCGGAGTGCCCGGAGCCGACCGGCAGGGCCGGCGTGGCGAAGCCGACGGCGGGGTCGTCGGGCGTGGCGAAGCCGGGGGCGTAGGGGCCGAGGGGCGTCGCGAAGTCGATGCCGCAGCGATCGTCGGGCGTGGCGAAGCCGGGGGCGTAGGGGTCGAGGGGCGTCGCGAAGTCGATGCCGCAGCGATCGTCGGGCGTCGCGAAGCTGACGCCGTAGGGGTCGAGGGGCGTCAGCCCCCGCGTGCCCTCCACCGGCTGGGGGTCCGGGGGCTTGCCCCCGGTTACGGGATGGGGGTACTCCCCCTGGCTGCGCCGGGGGCACCCCCACCCAGGCGAAGCTCTGGGGGAGGGCGGGGTGGGGGAGACTTCACCGCCCCCCGCCCCCACGCCCTCGCTCTCCTCCTCGCGCTGCTCCCCCTCCTCCTTCTCCTCCCTACCTCCCCCGCCGCCGCAGCCGACCCGAAACCCCGGGTCAAGCTCTCCCAGGCGCAGGCCGGCAAGGGCGGCGACATCACCGTCAGCGGCAACGGGTGGCGGCCGGGCGCCCTCCTGATGATGCTCATCTGCGGGCAGGCCGTGCCCGGGCGAGGCGTGATCGGCGGCACCAACTCCTGCGCCAACTCCGACGGCCGCGCCGTCACCACCGACACCAAGGGCGCCTTCAGCAAGAAGTTGCCGGTCGCCGAGCCGCCCAGGCCATGCCCCTGTGTTGTGCACGTCGCGACCGTCACCGGTGAACAGACAGTCGTGGACGCCCCGTTCACGGTCGCCGGACACCCCACCGCTCCCCTCTCGGAGCCCACCGGCGGCAAGCTCGCCGTGCTCGCCGCCACCCGGCTCGAAGGCGAATCCGGCATCCTCGTCTTCTTCGGTGCCCCGCCGTCCCGCCGCCTCGAATTCACCGTCGGCAACCTCGGCGCCGCGCCCGTGAGGGACCCCGTCTTCCAGATCGGCACCGCGCACGGCGTCTTCGCCCCGCAGTGGGAGGAGCAGCAGTGGCGCGGCACCATTGCGCCCGGCCAGAAGGCGCTGGTCAAGCTGCCCGTCCAGCTCTCGGCCGGGGCGCACGGCGACTATCAGGTCTCGGTGAAGTACGGCACCACAGTGCTGGCCGAACAGCCGTGGGGCGTCGGCCGCCCCTGGGGCGTCACGATCTTCTGGATCCTGCTCGCGGTCGTCGTGCCCGCCGCGGTGTTCCGCATCGGCATGGCGATCGTGGACCGCGTCCGCCCCGGCGCCCGCCCTCGCGGCAACGGCCGCCACCGTACGGTCCGGCTCCCCGCCTTCCGCCGCCCCGGCCCACGCCCGTCCCCTACGGAACCGTCCGCGCCGAAGAGCACCGCGACCACCACGGCTCTGCCGTGGTTCACGCCTGACTCCGCACCGTCAGAGAACCGATCCACGACGAAGGGACATTCGTGAGCACGCAACGGAGGATGAGCGCGGCCGGAGTCGCGCTGATGCTCGGCGGTGCGGGGATCCTGCTGGCCGCAAGCCCCGCCCAGGCAGCCGAGGTCTCGTACCGGACGGAGTGCATCCCACCGCCGATCTCGGGTCTGCCACCCGTGCAGGGCACCACCAAGGTGCAGATCACAGCGCCCGCCGAGGCCAAGGTCGGCGACGAGGTCGAAGTGGTGTGGAAGTTCGTCGAGGCGGCTTCCAAGAACCCGGACATCCTCGACCTGGAGAAGGACACGGTGAAGCCGACCGGCACCCTCAAGGCGGCCGGTGCGCAGACCGCGGACATCGCCATGGAGGGGCCGCGGACGAACCCGCCGATTCCCAAGAACAGCCCTATGAAGCTGTCCGACATGAAGGGCAGGATCAAGCTCACCAAGGCGGGAGAGGTCACGCTCACGCCCGATGCGTACACCATCAACGTCTCCAAGCCGATGTCCACCGACACCAAGTGCACGCCGAAGGAGACGGTCAAGGCCGCGGCGACGATCAAGGTGTCGGACGGCGGTGGCACGTCGGGCGGTACGACCACGTCCGGCGGGACGACCGCGGGCGGCACCACTGTCTCCGGCGGTACGACCACTTCGGGCGGGACCACTTCGGGCGGGACCACTTCGGGCGGGACCACCTCGGGCGGCACCGCCTCGGGCGGGGGCGACGGCGGCCAGAGCGACTTCCCGGGCAAGGAGGTCGCAGTCACCTTCGAGTGCAAGTCGCCGGGACCGGCGAGCATCAACTCCAAGGTGACGATCAACGCCAAGAAGAACGGCGGCAGTTACGACCTCGTCGTCAAGACGGCCAAGGGCGTCATGAACAGCCCGGCGGCACTCCCCGCAGGCGCGCTCAAGCCCTCCATGGCCGTCCTTCTCGGCGGCGCGGACAAGGGCACCGTCCCCGTCACGGGCCCCGCCAACAAGGATCCGCTGGAGCAGGGCAAGCCGGTGGACCTGCCCGACATGGCCGGTACCTACAAGCCGGGCGCCAGTGGCAAGTCCACGCTCAGCCCGGGCACGCTGACGATCGACGTCACCCTGGCCGGTCAGAAGATCAGCATCCCGTGCACGGTCAAGGGCGCGGCGACGGTCTCCCTGGAACTCGACACCTCGGCCCAGCCGGGCGGCGCGTCGGGCGGCTCCGGCTCCGGCGGCACATCCTCAGGCGGTGCGTCCTCGGGCGGCTCCGCGAGCACCAGCGGCGGCCTCGCCCAGACCGGAGCCGAGGACAACGGCGCCCTGCGTGCCCTCGCCCTGGTCGCGGGCACCGTGATCCTGCTGGGCGGCGCGGTGTTCACGTTCACCCCGTGGCGCCGGCTGCGCGGCACGCGGTAGCGGTCCCGGTACGGCGAAGGGCCGTCGCACCGAATCCGGTGGGACGGCCCTTCGTATGCGCAATAGCTACGTCAGTGGACGTCGCCCATCAGCGTTTCGACCTTCTTGCGGTACATGTAGATCGCGAATCCGGCCGTGGCGGCGAGCAAGGCCTGCATGGCGATGATCGCGGTTCCGTTCAGGTCGACCCCCGCGAGCGAGAGCAGACCCGTGACGCAGTCGCCCGCGGTGACGGAGAGGAACCAGACACCCATCATCTGGCTGGCGTACTTCTTGGGCGCCATCTTCGTGGTGACCGAGAGACCGACCGGGGAGAGGCACAGCTCTGCGATGGTCTGGATCATGTAGATCGAGACCAGCCACATCGGGCTGACCTTCGTGCCGTCACCGGCCATGCCCATGGGCACGACGAAGACGAAGAACGAACCGCCGACGAGGACCAGAGCCATCGCGAACTTCACGATGGTGCTGGGCTCCTGGTTCTTGCGGGCCAGCCACAGCCACATCCAGGCGAAGACCGGGGCGAGCGCCATGACGAACAGCGGGTTCAGCGACTGGAACCAGGTGGCCGGGAAGCCGAAGCCGAGCAGGCTGTCGCCGGTCTTGCTGTCCGCGAACAGGGACAGGGTGGAGCCGCCCTGGTCGTAGATCATCCAGAAGACGGCCGCGGCCACGAAGAACCAGATGTAGCCGCTCATCTTCGACTGCTCGGCCTTGTCCAGGCCCTTGTCGAGCTTGATGCGGACGAGCACGGCGATCGGGATGATCAGACCGGCCAGGGTGAGCGGCACCAGCGCCCAGTTCAGGGTGTACATGCCCGCAGTGACCACGGCGCCGTAGAAGCCGGCGATCACGACGGCGCCGATGGCGACCTTGACCAGAATGCCGGTGCGCTCCTCGACGGAGAGCGGGTTCGGGACGACGCTGCTCTTCGCGCTCAGGTTCCGGGTGCCGATCAGGAACTGGGCCAGACCCAGGGCCATACCGACCGCGGCAAGCGCGAAGCCGAGGTGCCAGTTGTGCTTCTCACCGACGGTGCCGATCACCAACGGCGCGGCGAACGCACCGAGGTTGATGCCCATGTAGAAGACCGTGAAGCCACCGTCACGGCGCGGGTCGTCCGGGCCGTCGTAGAGGTGACCCACCATCGTGGAGATGTTGGCCTTCAGCAGACCGGAGCCGACCGCGACGAGGATCAGGCCGACGAAGAACATCGCCTGGCCCGGTACCGCGAGCGAGAGGTGGCCCGCCATGATCACGAAACCGGCGATGGTGACGGTCTTGCGAGCGCCCCAGACGCGGTCGCCGAACCAGCCGCCGGGCAGGGCCATGAGGTAGACCATCGAGACGTAGACGGCGTAGATCGCCGACGCCGTGGCCGCGGTCATGGCGAGGCCGCCGCCCTGGGAGCCGGTCGCCGCGTCGGCGCCACCGGAGACCAGGTAGAGCACGAGAAGGGCGCGCATGCCGTAGTAGCTGAAGCGCTCCCACATCTCGGTCATGAAGAGAGTGGCCAGGCCGCGGGGGTGGCCGAGGAAGGTCTTCTCGGTGACAACCGAGTCCTTCGTCAGGCTGGACGCCATGTCGATCCTTGCTAGCTCGGGACGCGGTGCTTCGTGAGCGGGGTACGCGCCCTGCGGGGGGAGGCCGGCACCGGCAAGGGACGTGCCCCACCCCACGCCTGAGGGGTCGCTCCGCGGTCTGCAGAGGGGGACAGTCGCCACCGGGATCCACGCCCCTCGCGCCATGTCGCGCTCAGGGCCCGGCCCACAGGTCATTCACTGTTGTCGAGGCTGGGCAGGCCAACCTCGCACAGAAAAGAGACCCTTGGCTCGTGTGCAGGCCAAAGGTCCCGTGTCGTGCTACAGGCGTCTCGCCACCATACGACACGACACTGCGGCATATGGAAGGACTTGAGAGATGGATCACAGGTTTTCCTGGAACCAGCTGCCCTGAATCGAAGGTCGTAGTCATGATCGCATCCCAAAGCCACAGGGCTCGACGATCAAGCACCAGTGCGTACGTGTTGCGGACTACCATCACCCCATGACCCGTGTACTGCTCGCCGAGGACGACGCGTCCATCTCGGAGCCGCTGGCCCGCGCCCTGCGCCGGGAGGGTTACGAGGTGGAGGTGCGGGAGGACGGCCCGACCGCGCTCGACGCGGGACTGGCCGGTGGCGTGGACCTCGTCGTGCTCGACCTGGGACTGCCCGGTATGGACGGCCTGGAGGTGGCGAGACGGCTGCGCGCCGAGGGCCACACCGTGCCGATCCTGGTGCTGACCGCGCGCGCGGACGAGGTGGACACCGTGGTCGGTCTCGACGCCGGCGCGGACGACTATGTGACCAAGCCGTTCCGACTCGCCGAACTGCTCGCCCGGGTCCGGGCGCTGCTCCGCCGCGGCGCGACGGAACCGGCGGCGGCGCCGGCCACGCACGGGGTGCGGATCGACGTCGAGTCGCACCGCGCGTGGATGGGCGACGAGGAACTGCAGCTCACGGCGAAGGAGTTCGACCTGCTGCGGGTCCTGGTCCGGGACGCGGGCCGGGTGGTCACGCGGGACCAGCTGATGCGCGAGGTGTGGGACACGACGTGGTGGTCGTCCACGAAGACGCTGGACATGCACATCTCATGGCTGCGGAAGAAGCTGGGTGACGACGCGGCGAACCCGCGGTACATCGCGACGGTGCGCGGGGTCGGCTTCCGCTTCGAAAAGAGCTAAGTCCAGTCGCCACGGTCCGTGGCCGCCCCTTCCCGAGCGCGGCTGCGCTCCCGGGCCCGCCCCGGATCTGGCGAACCCCGAATGGGTCCGGAGCCCGCGCACTGCGGGCCGCGCGGGGCTTTCGCGCCGCCTGGAAGGGACTCGCCCCGGATGTCGTTACCGTGGGAGGAGCCGTGAAGGGTCGTCCCCGCAGGGGATCGGCGGCAGGACCCGGTGATCAATGCGCACCGCCGTAGGCCGCCGACCCCGAGGAGTCGAGCCCGTAGGGGCTCCGGAACCCGCGCCCCGCGGAGGCCCGCACCGCGGACCGCCCAGCCGCGCAACGGCACCCCGCACCAGAAACGCACCCCCCGCCGGAGGCGACCTTGCGTCGACGACTGATCAGTTCAACCCTCGCCGTCGTGCTCGTCGTCATCGCCGTCTTCGGCGTCTCCCTCGTCCTCGTCGAGTCCCGCACCATCTCCAATTCGGCCCAGGAAAGCGTCGACTCCGAAGCCCTCCGGCTCGTCAGCATCGTCGACAGCCGCCTCGTCGGCGGTGAGCCCGTCAACCCCGACATCCTCGCCGAGCAGATCGGGGCCAAGCGGTACGCCCTCATCCAGATCCCCGGCCGCGACCCCATCGAGATCGGCAAGCGCCCCACCGACGACGTCATCCGCGGTGTCGCGCACGGCGAGCGCAAGGAGACCGTGACCGTCGAGGAGTCCCGCTCCTCCGTCACCCGTGAGCTGGGCCGGACCCTGATGATCATCGGTGCCGTCGCCCTGCTCGCGGTCGTCGCCGCGGTCCTGCTCGCCGTGCGCCAGGCGAACCGCCTCGGCTCCCCGCTCACCGACCTCGCCGAGACCGCCGAACGCCTCGGCTCCGGCGACCCGCGCCCGCGCCACAAGCGGTACGGCGTGCCCGAGCTCGACCGGGTCGCGGACGTGCTCGACGCCAGCGCCGAGCGCATCGCGCGGATGCTCACCGCCGAGCGCAGGCTCGCCGCGGACGCCTCGCATCAGCTCCGTACACCGCTGACCGCGCTCTCCATGCGGCTGGAGGAGATCACCGTCACCGACGACCTGGACACGGTGAAGGAGGAGGCGAGCATCGCGCTCGCCCAGGTGGAGCGGCTCACCGACGTCGTGCAGCGGCTGCTCACCAACTCCCGCGACCCCCGCACCGGTTCCGCCGTCGTCTTCGACCTCGACGAGGTCGTCAAGCAGCAGCTGGAGGAGTGGCGCCCCGCCTACCGCAGCGCGGGCCGCGCCATCGTCTGCTCAGGACGGCAGGGCATGCAGGCCGTCGGCACCCCGGGTGCGGTCGCCCAGGTGCTTGCCGCGCTGATCGAGAACTCCCTGATGCACGGCGGCGGCACCGTCGCCCTGCGCACCCGCGTCACCGGCAATCAGGCCGTGGTCGAGGTGACCGACGAGGGCCCGGGCGTACCGGCCGACCTCGGCGCGCGGATCTTCGAGCGGACCATCAGCGGCCGCAACTCCACCGGCATCGGACTGGCCGTGGCCCGCGACCTCGCGGAGGCGGACGGCGGCCGCCTCGAACTCCTCCAGCAGCATCCGCCGGTCTTCGCGCTGTTCCTGAGCCGGGTCGCGCGCGGCCGCAAGAGCGACCCGCCCACCGTCAGATGAGGCTCAGCGGCTTACCCGGTCCGGCTCCGCACGCCGCGGGCCGAGGAACGATTCCGCAGTGTGCACCGCCTCCCGCGCAGGCAGCGCCCGGAACACCCAGGTCCGGTAGGACCAGAAGCGGAACAGCGTCGCGATGCCGATGCCGAGGAACTTGAAGACATTGCTCTGCAGCGGGCTGTCCCAGCCGAAGCCGTACGTCGCCGCGTACAGAATCCCGTTCTCGATCACCAGGCCGACCACGCTGAACAGCAGAAAGAGCGTGAGCTCCTTGGTCCGGCCGCTCTTGTCGCGGTCGCGGTAGGTGAAGTAGCGGAAGCCCACATAGTTGAAGGCGATCGCGATGACGGTGGCCAGGATGGACGCCCGGACCACGGGGACCTCGGTGGTGTGCCGTACGAGGTTGAACACCGCCAGATTGACGAGCAGGCCCATGCCTCCCACCGCTCCGAATTTGGCGACCTCGCGCATGAGCTGGTCGAGCTGTCCGCGCAGCGCTCCGCCTCGGTGACTCATAGTGAGAGTTCAGCCCCATCGTTTCGGTAGCGTCAACCCGCTCATGCTAACCAGTGAGCCTCCCACGTGCCCGGCGGCATCGACAATGGTGTGGCGCGGCTGTGACCAGGGCGACGGCGGCCGGGTGCCGCGGGCGACGGGGGGCGCCGGGGCGGCGGATACCCTAGGTGGGTGACGTTCCCGGTAGTCGGCATGGTCGGCGGCGGCCAGCTCGCCCGTATGACCCACGAGGCGGGCATCCCCCTCGGCATCAGATTCAAGCTCCTCAGTGACACCCCGCAGGACTCCGCGGCCCAGGTGGTCAGCGATGTCGTCATCGGCGACTATCGCGACCTGGACACGCTCCGTGAGTTCGCGCGGGGCTGCGACGTGCTTACTTTCGATCATGAGCATGTCCCGATCGAGCACCTGCGGGCCCTGGAGGCGGACGGCATTCCCGTCCGCCCGGGGCCGGACGCCCTGGTGCATGCGCAGGACAAGGGCGTGATGCGTGCCAAGCTCGACGAGCTCGGTGCGCCCTGCCCGCGCCACCGCATCGTGACGGACCCCGCCGATGTGACGGCCTTCGCCGAGGAGGGCGACGGCTTCCCCGTCATCCTCAAGACGGTCCGCGGCGGCTACGACGGCAAGGGCGTCTGGTTCGTCCGTACGCAGGCGGACGCCGAGGCGCCGTTCAAGGCGGGCGTCCCCGTCCTCGCCGAGGAGAAGGTCGACTTCACCCGCGAGCTCGCGGCGAACATCGTCCGCTCCCCGCACGGCCAGGCCGTCGCCTACCCCGTCGTCGAGTCGCAGCAGGTCGACGGCGTCTGCGACACGGTGATCGCGCCCGCGCCCGGTCTGGACGAGGAGGTGGCCGGCCAGGCCCAGCAGCTCGCCCTGCGGATCGCCAAGGAGCTCGGCGTCGTCGGCCATCTCGCGGTCGAACTCTTCGAGACGGCCGACGGCCGCATCCTCGTCAACGAGCTCGCCATGCGCCCGCACAACTCCGGCCACTGGACCCAGGACGGGGCCGTGACCTCCCAGTTCGCCAATCACGTACGCGCCGTGCTCGACCTCCCGCTCGGGGACCCGCGCCCGCGCGCGAAGTGGACGGTCATGGCGAATGTGCTCGGCGGCGACTACCCCGACATGTACGCGGCGTATCTGCACTGCATGGCCCGCGACCCGCAGCTGAAGATCCATATGTATGGCAAGGACGTAAAGCCCGGCCGCAAGGTGGGTCACGTCAACACCTACGGCGACGATCTGGACGACGTGCTGGAGCGCGCCCGTCACGCAGCCGGCTACCTCAGAGGAACGATCACCGAATGACCAGCCCCGCACAGCGCCCCCTCGTCGGCATCGTCATGGGCTCGGACTCCGACTGGCCTGTGATGGAGGCCGCCGCGCAGGTACTCGACGAGTTCGAGATCCCCTTCGAGGTCGACGTCGTGTCCGCGCACCGGATGCCGCGCGAAATGATCGCGTACGGAGAGGCAGCGGCGGACCGCGGCCTCAAGGCGATCATCGCGGGCGCCGGGGGAGCGGCCCATCTGCCGGGCATGCTCGCCTCCGTCACCCCGCTGCCGGTGATCGGCGTTCCCGTACCGCTGAAGTACCTCGACGGGATGGACTCGCTGCTGTCCATCGTGCAGATGCCCGCGGGCGTGCCCGTCGCCACGGTCTCGGTCGGCGGCGCGCGTAATGCGGGTCTGCTCGCGGCCCGCATCCTTGCCACGCAGGACACCGAACTCCTCGTCCGTATGCGGGAGTTCCAGCAGGAGCTGAACGACCAGGCCACGGAGAAGGGCAAGCGGCTGCGGGCCAAGGTGGCGGGCGCGGAGTCTTTCGGCTTCGGGAAGTGACCTCCGGGAAGTAACACAGACATGGACTTCCTCACCCGGGCACACGAGCTTCTTGCGTCCCACCCCGTCGTCGACGGACACAATGACCTGCCCTGGGCGCTGCGCCGGAGCGTCCGTTACGACCTGGACCGGCTCGACATCGCAGCCGACCAGACCGGCCGGCTGCACACCGACCTCCCCCGGCTGCGCTCCGGCGGGGTCGGCGCGCAGTTCTGGTCCGTGTACGTGCGCAGCGACCTGGCCGGGGACGACGCGGTCAGCGCGACGCTGGAGCAGATCGACGGGGTGCGCCAGATGCTGGCGCGCTACCCGGCGGACCTGGCCGGCGCGCTGAGCGCGGACGACATGGAGAAGGCGCGCGGCGAGAGCCGTATCGCGTCGTTGATGGGCGCTGAGGGTGGCCACTCCATCAACAACTCCCTGGGCACGCTGCGCGCGCTGTACGCCCTGGGCGTGCGCTATATGACGCTGACCCACAACGACAACATCGCGTGGGCGGACTCGGCGACCGACGAGGTGGGCGTGGGCGGGCTCTCGGCCTTCGGCGAAGAGGTCGTACGGGAGATGAACCGCATCGGCATGCTCGTCGACCTCTCGCACGTCGCGGTGTCGACGATGCGGGACGCGCTCGCCACCTCGGTCGCGCCGATTGTCTTCTCACACTCCTCGTCCAGGGCGATCTGCGACCACGTACGCAACATCCCGGACGACGTACTGGCGCAGCTGCGCGCCAACGGCGGCGTGGCGATGGCGACCTTCGTGCCGAAGTTCATCCTCCCGGCGGCGGTCGACTGGACCCGGGCCGCGGACGAGAACATGGAGGCGCACGGCCTGCACCACCTGGACACCACACCGGAGGCGATGAAGGTCCATGCGGCCTTCGAGGCGGCGAACCCGCGGCCGGTGGCGACCGTGTCGACGGTCGCGGACCACCTGGACCATATGCGCGAGGTGGCCGGCGTCGACCACATCGGCATCGGTGGCGACTTCGACGGCACTGCCTTCGTCCCGGCAGGCCTCGACGACGTCGCGGGCTACCCGAACCTGATCGCGGAGTTGCTGCGGCGCGGCTGGTCGGGGTCCGACCTGGCAAAGCTGACCTGGCAGAACGCGGTGCGGGTGCTGCGGGCGGCGGAGGACGTGGCGCGCGAGTTGCAGACGCGGCGCGGTCCGTCCAACGCGACGATCGGGCAGCTCGACGGCTGAGCACGGCTGAATACGACTGAGCACGACTGGATACGGCCGAGTGCGCTTCGGGGGTACGGGGATCAGGCCCCCGTACCCCCGAACGCACCACGTTGCCGCGAACCCTCGCGGCTCCCGTGCCACGGTGGGCGTACGGCACCGCCGTCGAAGCTCGGAGGACGCCATGGCAGATCTGCAGCAGGACGACCCCGACCCCGCCGTCGCGGTCGGCGACCTCGACGACCCGGCGCCGCCGAGCAGAGAGCCGTCAGCGGAGCTGCCCGAGCCGGAGCCGTCAGAGCTGTCAGAGCCGCCCGAGCAGCCGGAGCCGCCCGAGCCGGCGGCCGAGAGCATGGAACGCGCCCGGGAACTCCTCGCCACGCACCCCGTAGCCGACGGCCGGAGCGGGCTTGCCGGGGCGCTGCGGGACATCTCGTCGTACGACATCGAACAGGGCGAGGGGCTGCTGGAGACGGACATACCGCGACTGCGGGTCGGTGGCGTCGGTGCGCAGTTCTGGTCCCTGCATGTGCCGCCCGAGCTCACGGGTGACCGTGCGGTGACGGCGACGCTGGAACAACTCGATCTGGTCCGCACCCTGGTGGCCCAATGCCCCGAGGGTCTGCGCCTCGCGCTGAGCGCCGACGACATGGCCGACGCGCGCAACTGCGGGCGGACGGCCGCGCTGCTCGGCCCGGTCTCGGGCCCGGCGCTCGGCGGCTCGCTCGCCACACTGCGGGCGTATCACGCGCTGGGCGTTCGCAGCCTGACCCTTGCGGGCACCCGCTGGACGCAGCGCACCGGACTGACCTCCGCCGGCTGGGAAGTCGTCCGCGAGATGAACCGCCTGGGCGTCCTCGTCGATCTGTCCGGCTGCACGCCGGAGACGATGTGCCGGACGCTGGCGGTGGCCAAGGCCCCGGTCGTCATCTCGCACCATCCGGAAGAGGTCCCGGACGACGTCCTGCTGCGGCTCCGTGCCAACGGTGGTGTCTGCATGGTCGCCTGCACGGCGGCCACACTCCACGAAGCGGCGAACCGTCTGACCCATGTCCGCGACACGGCCGGCCCGCAGTCGGTGGCGCTCACCGGCGCTTATGACACGGGCACCCCGCACGCCCCCGGCCTGGGCGACGTGTCCTGCTTCCCCCGCCTGATCGCCGAACTCCTGGACCGCGGCTGGCCGGAGGCGGACATCGAGGCCCTGACGTGGGGGAACGTGTCGCGGGTGCTGCGGGCGGCGGAGTTCACGGCCAGATCGACAAAGCCCCGCCGCTCCGTCCCGGTGCTGACGCCGCTGGATGCGTGAGCGACGCCGACCTCAGCACGCGCACAGGCAGAAGGGGTGTCCCGCCGGGTCCGCGTACACCCGCCACGACCTCGACCGGTCATCCGCGTCCAGCGGCTTGGCGCCCAGGGCCAGTACCCCCTTCTCGGCCGTGTCCAGGTCCTCCACCGTCAGGTCAAGATGGAACTGCTGCGAGGCGTCCGGCGCCGGCCACCGCGGCGGTACGAAGCCGGGCGCGGCCTGGAACGCCAGCGCGGCGCCCGGCACGCCCTGCAGGGCGACCCAGCCGTCGTCGTCGACCTTGACCTCACCGCCCAGCAGATCTGCGTAGAAGCGGCCGAGTGCGACGGGGTCGGGACAGTCCAGCACGACGGTCCCCAGGGTGGCGATGGCCATGGTTCCTCCTCGATCCGGAGCCAGAGTTACCGTTAAAGCGATTCAACCGGTAACTGTTACCTCATGCTCCCTCATCAGCGGTAACGTCGCAACCATGAATGAACGGGCACCCGCACCCGGCGGCCTCGCGCTGGTCGAGGCGCTGGTGAACACGCTGGACATCGAGACCGGCGCCGACTCCCTCGACACCACGGACGGCCGCGCCGCCTTCGGCCTCGCCGAGCGGGACGTGCCTGCCGCCCGCGAACTGCGCGAGGCCCTTCGCGCCGCCTGCCTGGCGCACGCCGGACACCGCGCGCCGGGCCGCTCGCCCGCCGCGCTCGACGAGCTGCTGGCCAGGGCCCCGCTCCATGTCACCGTCGCCGAGGACGGGTCCGCCGCGCTCCGCCCCGCGGACCCGGGCAGCCTCGTGTCCCGTATCGCACACGCACTCGCCGCGGCGGCCGCGGACGGGACCTGGGCGCGACTGAAGGCCTGCGAGGCGGAGGACTGCCAGTGGGCGTACTACGACCGCAGCCCGGCGGGCCGGCGCCGCTGGTGTTCGATGTCGGTGTGCGGGGCGCGCGCCAAGATGCGTACGTACCGGGCCCGGCGCACCAGCACGGGCTGAGGGCTGAAGTCGCGGGCCCGCGGGCCCCGGCGGGTCAGGCCCGCGGGCGGCCCATCGCCCGGTACGTCCAGCCCGCCTCGCGCCACTTCGCGCTGTCCAGCGCGTTCCGGCCGTCCAGAATCATCCGGCTCGACGTGACCTCGCCCAGCGCCGCCGGGTCCAGCTCGCGGAACTCACGCCACTCCGTCAGGTGCAGCACCACATCCGCGCCCCGCACCGCCTCCAGTGCCGTGTCCGCGTACCCCAGCGTCGGGAACAGCCGCCGAGCGTTCCCCATACCCTTCGGGTCGTAGACCGTGACCTGGCCGCCCTGGAGGTGGATCTGCCCCGCGACGTTCAGCGCCGGCGAGTCCCGTACGTCGTCCGAGTCCGGCTTGAACGTCGCGCCCAGTACGCCCACCCGCTTGCCCAGGAAGGAATCGCCGCCGACCGCGTCCCGCGCCAGCTCCACCATGTGGCCGCGCCGGCGCATATTGATCGAGTCGACCTCCCGCAGGAAGGTCAGCGCCTGGTCGGCGCCCAGTTCACCGGCGCGCGCCATGAACGCGCGGATGTCCTTCGGCAGACAGCCGCCGCCGAAGCCGATCCCGGCCCGCAGGAACTTCGCCCCGATCCGCTCGTCGTACCCGATCGCCTCGGCGAGCTTGACGACATCGCCGTCCGCGGCCTCGCACACCTCCGCCATCGCGTTGATGAACGAGATCTTCGTCGCGAGGAACGAATTCGCGGAGGTCTTCACGAGCTCCGCCGTCGGGAAGTCCGTCACGACGAACGGCGACCCTTCGCCGACCGGCGTCGCGTACACCTCGCGCAGCAGCTTCTCCGCGCGCTCGCTCTCCACGCCCACGACGATCCGGTCGGGGTGCAGCGTGTCCTGCACGGCGAAGCCCTCGCGCAGGAACTCGGGGTTCCAGGCCAGCTCCGCGTCCGCCCCCACCGGGGCGAGCTCGGTGAGCAGCGCCGCCAGCCGGGCCGCGCTGCCGACCGGCACGGTCGACTTCCCGACCACCAGCGCGGGCCGCTTCAGCTGCGGCGCGAGAGAGCTGAAGGCGCGGTCGACGTACGACATGTCACACGCGTACTCGCCGTGCTTCTGCGGCGTGTTCACACACACAAAATGGACGTCGCCGAATTCCCCGATCTCCTCCCAGGAGGTCGTAAAACGCAGCCGCCCGCTCGATCCCTCGATCCCCGCGACGTGCTTGGCGAGCAGTTCCTCGAGCCCCGGCTCGTACATCGGGACCTTGCCGGCCGACAGCATCTCGATCTTCTCGGGCACGACATCGAGGCCGAGCACTTCGAAGCCCAGTTCCGCCATGGCCGCTGCGTGCGTGGCGCCGAGATATCCGGTGCCGATCACGGTGATCTTGAGGGCCATGCGGTGCTCCAGTGAATCGCGGGCTGGGAATGCGAGCCTGAGCATAGTCGGGCCTCGGCACGGGCACTTTTCCGCTGTCGCCAAGGTCACGTATGCCTGGGGACGACGAGCCCTTTAAAATTACGTTACTTAACGGTAGTTAGCGTTCCTTGGGGAGTGAGAGACCTTGTCCGGATCGACCGGTAACTCGGCGTTTGACCTGTACCGCCCGTCCGAAGAGCACGACATGCTGCGCGACGCCATCCGCTCGCTCTCCGAGGCAAAGATCGCTCCGTTCGCGGCCGAGGTCGACGAAGAGGCCCGCTTCCCGCGGGAGGCGCTGGACGCCCTGGTCTCCGCCGACCTTCACTCGGTCCACGTCCCCGAGGAGTACGGCGGCGCGGGCGCCGACGCGCTCGCGACCGTGATAGTCATCGAAGAGGTCGCACGCGTCTGCGCCTCCTCGTCCCTGATCCCTGCCGTGAACAAGCTCGGCTCGCTCCCGGTGATCATCTCCGGATCCGAGGACCTGAAGAAGAAGTACCTGAGCCCGCTCGCCAAGGGCGACGGGATGTTCTCGTACTGCCTCTCCGAGCCGGACGCGGGCTCCGACGCGGCGGGCATGAAGACGAAGGCCGTCCGCGACGGTGACTTCTGGGTGCTCAACGGCGTGAAGCGCTGGATCACCAACGCCGGCGTCTCCGAGTACTACACGGTGATGGCGGTCACCGACCCCGAGAAGCGCTCCAAGGGCATCAGCGCCTTCGTCGTCGAGAAGTCCGACGAGGGTGTCTCCTTCGGCGCCCCGGAGAAGAAGCTCGGCATCAAGGGCTCCCCGACCCGCGAGGTCTACCTCGACAACGTCCGTATCCCCGCCGACCGCATGATCGGAGCGGAGGGCACCGGCTTCGCCACCGCGATGAAGACCCTGGACCACACCCGCATCACGATCGCGGCCCAGGCCCTCGGCATCGCCCAGGGCGCGCTCGACTACGCCAAGGGCTACGTCCAGGAGCGCAAGCAGTTCGGCAAGCCGATCGCGGACTTCCAGGGCATCCAGTTCATGCTCGCCGACATGGCGATGAAGATCGAGGCCGCCCGCCAGCTGACGTACGCGGCCGCCGCCAAGTCGGAGCGCGGGGACGCGGACCTGACCTTCCAGGGCGCCGCCGCGAAGTGCTTCGCGTCGGACGTGGCCATGGAGGTCACCACGGACGCGGTCCAGCTGCTCGGCGGCTACGGCTACACGCGTGACTACCCGGTCGAGCGCATGATGCGCGACGCCAAAATCACGCAGATTTACGAGGGTACGAATCAGGTGCAGCGGATCGTGATGGCGAGGAACCTTCCGTAACCTGAAAGCCACGCTGTAAGCGCAGGTCAGAGGCGCCCTCCGGGGTGCCTCTGGCAGTTGGCCCTCAGACCACCACGGCGACCTCGTAGTTGCTTCCGTGCATGTTCGTACAGAGGGCTCGGCAGCTCCCGAAGAGTTTTTCGAACTCAGGCTTGTCCCGCCACCCGATCACGGAGTCGAGGTCCCGCCAGGCCGCGAAGGACACGAAGTGGTTCGGGTCCGCCAGGTCGTGGACGAGCCGGGCCGTCAGGAAACCCTCGTTGGCCTGCTTGGTCCAGGTCAGGAACTCCGTCCAGCGCTCGACGAACTCGTCGGCCTTTCCGTCGGTCACATGCCAGCTGCCCGAGGCCCAGTACCGGGTGTCCTCCGCCATGACGCGCACCTCGTTCCTTGATCGCTTCGTGAGGCAGCCTATGGCTGCCTCACGAAGTCCGCGATCTCAGTGGAGCGTTCGGGAAGGCGTCCGGGAGGACGGTGTCAGCGGTCGGAGGTGACCGTGACCTTCTCGTCGTTCTTCAGCTGCTCGACGAGCTGCTTCACCTTCGTCTTGTCCCAGACCAGGTTCCCGCCCCTGCTGCCCGAGATCGGCATGTTCATCGACTTGCCCTCGCCGCCCGTCACGCCCTTCATCGCGAAGAACATCTGGCCCAGCGACCACAGGCTCATGTCCTTGTCGACGATCAGTGTGTCCAGGCCCGCGCTCATCGTCGGGTAGAGCTTGAACGGGTTGAGGATCGTGCCCGGCGTCGCCGTCTGGCTTGCCAGGGCCGCGAGGAACTTCTGCTGGTTCTTCGTACGGTCCAGGTCGCTCTGCGCGAAGGCGTACCGCGTGCGCACGAAGGCCAGGGACTGCTCGCCGTCCAGCGTCTGCTTGCCCGCCTGGAAGTCGGCGCCCGAGTTCTTGTCCTTGAAGGCCTTCGGGATGTCGATCTCCACGCCGCCGATGGCGTCCACGATGTTCGCGAAGCCCGCGAAGCCGATCTCGACGTAGTGGTCGATGTGCAGGCCGGTGTTGTGCTCGACCGTACGGACCAGCAGCTCCGGGCCGTCCTCCGCGTACGCGGCGTTCAGCTTGGTGTGGCGGCCCTTCGCCGGGAAGAGCTTGCCGGACTGGGAGCCCTTGAACGACGGTATCTCCACGTCCGAGTCACGAGGCAGCGAGATCAGCGTCGGGCCGTTGGAGCCGTCGTGCAGGATCATCATCGAGTCGGTCCGCTTGCCCTCGGCCGAGCCCGTGTGGAGCTTCTTCTTCTCCTCGGCCGACATGCCCTCACGGCTGTCGGAGCCGACGATCAGGTAGTTCGTGCCCTCGCCCTCGCCCGGGCGCTCGATCACCTTCGAGAGGTCGACCTCGCGCTTGAGCTTCGAGTCGGCCCAGAAGTACGTGCCTATGGAGACGGCGAGCAGCGCCACCACCAGGACCAGCGAGCCGATCTTGAGGCGGCGGCGCCAGTTCGGGGCTGGGCGGGCGTACGGCGCGCCGGACTGCGGCGGGACCCCGTTCCCTCCGCCCTGGCCTCCGTAGACCTGGCCCGTGTTGTAGCCACTGTCGTAGGAGGCGTCGTAACCGTCGTCGTATCCCTGCGACTGCTGCTGCGGGACCGGTCCTCGCTGCACATGGCGCATTACGCGAGCGCCTTCGGGCTGCGCACCCCGGCTGCCGCGTCCGTATCCTTCGGGCCAATCATTCATGCGGACCAGTGTGCAGGCCGGGGCTCCCGCCTCCCAGAGGGGGTGAGGAATCGCACCAGGGCTGTTGCGATTCTGATGCAATGGGG
Organism: Streptomyces sp. NPDC019890; assembly: GCF_044903445.1. NCBI lineage: Bacteria > Bacillati > Actinomycetota > Actinomycetes > Kitasatosporales > Streptomycetaceae > Streptomyces > Streptomyces sp. NPDC019890. Next base: position 546,446 of record NZ_JBJDQK010000004.1, read on the forward strand.
CCCGGCATATGGTGGAGGGCATGACAGACCAGGCCCAGCGACCGGAGTCAGAGATTCCGGGCAAGCCCACTTCGGCGTCCCGTACTACCTTGAGTCACATCATGACCGGCCACGACACCAACCTTCTCGGCACGGTGCACGGCGGCGTGATCATGAAGCTGGTGGACGACGCGGCGGGCGCGGTCGCCGGCCGTCACTCGGGCGGACCTGCCGTCACCGCCTCCATGGACGAGATGGCCTTCCTGGAGCCGGTCAGGGTCGGCGACCTGGTGCATGTGAAGGCCCAGGTCAACTGGACCGGCCGGTCCAGTTGACCTGGGCCGCGTGCGGGTGCTGGCCGAGCGCTGGAACGAGTCGACGCCGGCGACGCAGGTCGGCAGCGCGTACCTGGTCTTCGCGGCGGTCGACGGGGACGGCAAGCCGCGTCCCGTACCGCCGGTGATCCCGGAGACGGAGCGGGACAAGCGCCGCTACCAGGAGGCGCAGATCCGCCGCACGCACCGGCTGGCTCGCCGCCGGGCGATCAGGGAGCTGCGAGCGAAGCGCGCGGCGGAGGGCATGGAGGACTAGCGGTATCCGAACCGGGGCTCCGCCCCGGACCCTCCGGGGGCTGCCCCCGGTCACAAGCTACGGGCACACCACCTGGTCACCCGTCACCGCTCCGAATTCCCCCTGGTGCGTTTCCTCCGCGCGGACCGGCGTCACCCCTCTGTACCTCGTCCCCACCGTCACCTTCAGCGTCGGGCCCTGGCCCTTCACCGCCCGCAGTTCGCAGCCCGGCAGCGCCGCCGCGAGTGATCTCGCCGAGCGGTCCCAGCGTGGGTCGTATCTCACATAGGTGCGCCGCACCTCCGCGCCGGACCTGCTCTCCGGCGTACGCGTCGTATTGAAGCCCGTCGCCCGCAGCGCGTCGTCGACCTTCCCGCCCAGACCATCCGTACGCGTGCCGTTGTAGATCTGGACCCGGATCTGCCGCGGCGACACATCGACCGTCGTCGCCTTCTGCTGCTGCGGGCGGTGTGGCGCGAGCGGCTTGTCCTCGCGGAGCATCCGGAAGAGCTTCGTCGACTTCGGCTCGTCCCATTTCAGGGTGGAGCCGAGGCCCTTCACCGGGTAGCCCACACTGTTCACCGGTACGGACGTGAACTCCGACGACGCGGCCGTGAAGCCCCGCATCGCCCGCCCCAGGGCAAGCATCTCCTCCGTCCCGAAGCCCTGATCCGCCCGTACGGAGTTGAGCATCGTCGAGGCGACCTCACGGAGCTTGACCGGGTTGAGCAGCACCCCACTGCTCGTCGCCTGGTTGATCAGTGCCGCGACGAAGCGCTGCTGGCGCTGCATCCGCCCCAGATCAGCCGCCCCGTCGATATGGCGCGAGCGCACATACTGCAGCGCGTGCCCACCGTCCAGCTTGTGTGTGCCGACACCGAGGTTCAGGCCGGTATAGCTGTCCTTCATCGCCCGAGGCGTGCACACCTCCACCCCGCCCAGCGCGTCCACCGTCTTCATGAAGCTGGTGAAGTCGACCTCCAGATAGTGGTCGATCTTGACCTTCGTCATCTGCTCGACGGTCCGTACCGTCAGGGCCGGCCCGCCCTCCGCGTACGCCGCGTTGAGCTTCACCGGATGCGCCCCGTGGTGATTGCCGGTGGTCTCGTCGGTGTGCTCCGGGATCTCCGCGTAACTGTCCCGCGGCAGGCTCACCACACTCGCCCGCTCCCGGTCCTGCGAGATGTGCACCAGCATGATCGTGTCGGTGCAGTGGCAGGGCGCGCCCCCCAGCCGGTACTTGTACTTCTCCGCCCGCGTGATCTTGTCGCGGCCGTCCGTGCCGACCAGCAGGAGGTTCATGCCGTGCCCCGCCTCGGGCCGGTTCTTCATGTCCTTGAACGGATCCACCCGGCTGATGCCAGTGTCCAGGCTGGTCACCACCGCGTGCCCGATGCCGCCCGCGCCGAGCACCAGCACCGAGAGCGTCGTCGCCACCCGGACCCCCCAGCGCGGCCGCTGGACCGGCCGTCTGGGCCGGTGCTGGGCATTCGGCCGGGGACGGGCGGAGCGGGGCGGCGTGGGCACGAGGGGATACCTCCGCGAGTAACAGAGGGGATACCTCCGCGAGTGACAGGGGGATCGTGCACACCGTAGGCCGATACGATCTGCGGCCACCGGCACCGACCCGGCCGCCGCGCGTCCGTGTCCCCCATTCGCGGTAACGTGGCGCCCGATGAACGCCACGCCCCCCGTCTCCGTAATCATGCCGGTCCTCAATGAGGAGCGGCATCTGCGCAACTCGGTCCGTCACATCCTCGAGCAGGAGTACGACGGCGAGATGGAGGTGGTGATCGCGCTCGGGCCGTCCACGGACCGCACCGACGAGATCGCCGCCGAGCTGGTACGCGAAGACCCTCGCGTCCACACCGTCCCGAACCCCACCGGCCGCACGCCTGCCGCGCTGAACGCCGCCATCAAGGCCTCCCGCCACCCGATCGTGGTACGCGTCGACGGCCACGGCATGCTGTCCGCGAACTACATCGCCACCGCTGTCCGTCTCCTTGAGGAGACCGGCGCGCAGAACGTCGGCGGCATCATGCACGCCGAGGGCGAGAACGACTGGGAGCACGCCGTCGCCGCCGCCATGACGTCGAAGATCGGCGTGGGCAATGCCGCATTTCACACCGGCGGTCAGGCGGGCCCGGCCGAAACCGTGTATCTGGGTGTCTTCCGCCGCCAGGCGCTGGAGCAGCAGGGCGGCTACAACGAGGAGTTCATCCGCGCCCAGGACTGGGAGCTGAACTTCCGCATCCGTGAGGCGGGCGGCCAGATCTGGTTCTCGCCGGAGCTCAGGGTGCAGTACCGGCCGCGGCCCTCCGTCAGGGCGCTCGCCAAGCAGTACAAGGACTACGGCCGCTGGCGCCATGTCGTCGCCCGTTACCACCAGGGCTCCATCAATCTGCGCTATCTCGCCCCGCCGACGGCCGTCTGCGCCATCGTCGCGGGCCTGGTGGCCGGCGTGGCCCTCACCCCGGTCGGCTTCGTCGTCCCGGCGGGCTATCTGGTCGCGATCGTCGCCGGATCCCTCCCCGCGGGCAAGGGCCTGCCGCTCAAGGCGCGCCTGCAGATCCCCGTCGCGCTGGCCACCATGCACATGTCGTGGGGGTACGGCTTCCTGACCAGCCCGCGCGCGCTGGCGAGGAAGGTCATCGCGAGCCGTCGCCCGGCCGTGAAAACCGTTTGATCCAGCCACGTACGCGAAGGAGCCCCGGGCATCCGCACCGGGGCTCCTTCGCGTCCACGTGAACTACCAGGTGAAACCGGGCTGGATCGCCATGCACTCCTTGTCGTTGCCGCCGTTCAGCGGCCGCGCCGATGTCGGCGTCTTGTTGTCGTCCTTCGGCGCCGTCTTCGGGTAGGTGTCGCCCTGCCGCCAGTCCGCGCCCACGATCAGCGTGATGCCGGTGACGTCCGTCGACTTCTTCACCGAAGTCAGCGGAATCCCGAGGGACTTGGCGACCGCCTGCGCGTCGCCCTCCAACTCGGCGTTGGAGAAGCGGATGACCGTGCTCTCCTGCGGGTTGGTCGTGGCGTCGGCCTGCGCCCGGGTGAAGCCCTTGCCGGAGAGGAGCCCCGCGACCGCCGTCGCCCGGCCCTTCTCGGCGATCGCGCCGTCGCCGCCCGTGCCGTTCTGCACCATCACCGCGATCTCACCGGGCGCAGCGGCCGGGTCCTTGGAGACGGCCGGAGCCGCCGGCTTCTTCTTCGGAGCCTTGCCGTCCAGCGGAATGTCCTCACGGACCATCCGGAACAGCTGCTCGGCGTCGCCCGGCTTGGGCTCGACCTTCCCGCTGAAGCCGGGCCGCTGAGTGTAGAAGTTCGGCATGGTCGTCATGGTGATCCGGTCGGTCGGGACGCTCTTGAGCTCCTCGCCCAGGTCGTAGAGCTCCTTGACGGTGCCGATGCCCTTGTCGACGGTGAGCGCGTCGATCGCGGCCTCGGCGAGATTGCGCAGCTTGGCCGGGTCGGTCAGCTTGGTGTTCTTGCGCAGCTCACGGACCATCGAGTTCATGTACATGTGCTGAGCGTGCGTACGGGCCAGGTCGGTGCCGTCCTCGAAGCCGTAGCGCGTACGCAGCCACTGCAGCGCCTGCTCGCCCTTGACCGGGTGCGTGCCCGCTGCCATCTTGAGGCCGGAGCCCTGGCCCTGCCTGTTGCGCGAGTTGACGTTCTGCCTGACGCAGACAGGGACGCCGCCGATGGCGTCCGCCATGGAGACCACACCGGCGAAGTCGATCATCATGAAGTGGTCGATGGTGATGCCGGTGAGCTGGTACCAGGTGGCCACCGTGCAGCCGGGGCCGCCGCGGCCGAGCGACTCGTTCGTCGGCCTCCAGCCGGTGGCCGCAAATGTCTTGCCCTTGCTGTCCGTGCACTCGGGGATCTTGAGCAGGGTGTCACGAGGCATACTGATCACCGAGATATTGCTGCGGTCGGCGGAGACGTGCACCAGCATCTGTACGTCCGCCAGCGGTGTGCCGCCGAACGTCTTCTTGGCGCCACCGAGCTCCTGGTTCTTCTTGGAGTCCCGCGCGTCCGAGCCGATGAGCAGGATGTTCAGCGGGACCTGACCGGCGGCGTTGGCCTGATGGTCGCGCATCTTGCCGCCGAGGTTCAGGTCGTCCTTCTTGAGCTTGCTGTTGAGGTGCTCGTAGTACAGATATCCGGCGCCGGCCGTGCCGAGTATCAGCAGCGACAGCACGGACGCGACCCAGCGCAGGACGCGGCGCTTGCCGCGTTTTCCGTGTCTGTGGGGGCCGCTGTGCCGGCGACCGGGCGCGCGGCCGTCCCCGGAGGCACCTGACCCCTCGGCCGCGACACCCTCCGCCGTACGGGCCTCACGGCCGGTCCTGCCGCGGCGGCCCCGGGCGGCCTGGTCGTCGCCCCCCTCGCCGTACAGGCTGTCGTCCCAGCCCAGATCGCGGGCGTGCGGGACGCGGTCACGCGTCCCCTCTCCCCGCACGCTGTTCTTTCCCACCCCGGGTCCCCCCTGTCGTTCAGGCGCTCCTCATGACCCGGTGTCACGGGGTCACTTGGCGCACACCTGTTTGTCCGCTTCGACCTTCTGCACACCCTCCGGCGCTTTCGCCGGACCGGTGATGGGCACCCCTGCGCCCTTGAAATCGGATCCGAGGGTCAGCGTCATCGCCTCACGTCCCACGGCGTCCTTCGTGCCCGGCTTCAGCGCCGTGGCAGGCAGGCCCATCAAGTCCGCGAGCTTGCGGGCCTGATCGGCCTGGTTCGGCGCGTACACCAGCGTCGTTCTGGCGAGCTTGGCGGGAGCGTTGCCCTCGTTGCTCGACTTCAGTACGCCTTCCTCGTTCTGCAGCCAGGTGAGGGTCGACAGCGCCGCCCCTTGCTTCCCGCTGCCGTTGTAGACAGCGACCCGCACGTCGGAGGCGGCCGCCCGCGGCCCCTTGAGCAGCGCAGCCTGCTGGTTCTTGGCGTCCTGCTCCTTCTCCTTGACCTCGGTGAGCGAGGTGTCGTTCTGGATCATCGAGAACAGCGGCTGGGCCTTGCTCTCGTTGAGCAGCACGGTCGCCTTGTCGGTGTTGTCGACCACCGGCACGGTCGCGAAGGTGATGTTCTTCGGGTTCACCTTCGCCAGCTCCATGCCGAGATCGCGCAGCCGGGAGATCTTGCCTATGCCGTTGTCGACCGTGAGCGCCTTGGTGGCGGCCTCGGCCAGGTCCCACATCTTGGTGGGGCTGGAGAGAGTGTCGCTCGACTTCATCTTCCGGATCAGCGAGCTCAGGAACTGCTGCTGGATCTCGATCCGGCTGAGGTCGCCGCCGAAGCCCACCGAGTGCCGTGTGCGCACGAACGCCAGCGCCTGCTCACCCTCGATGACGTGCTTGCCCGCCGGGAGGTTGAGTTTGGAGTCCTTGTCGTTGATGTCCTTGGCGAGGCAGACCTCGACACCGCCGACCGCGGTCGTCATGGACTTCACCGCGTTGAAGTCGGCCATCATGAAGTGGTCGACGGTGACGCCGGTGATTTCTTCGACCGTACGCATGGTGCAGCCGGGGTCGCGGCCCTCCTGGCCGAGGCTCTCGTTGAACCGCGTCTTGCGCGTACCGCCGATGTCCTTGGTGCCCTCTGCGGTCTTGGTCGGGCAGTCGGGGATGTTGGTGATCAGGTCCCGCGGTATGGACAGCGCGGTCGCGTTCGTCCGGTCCTTGGAGACATGGAAGAGGATCGTGGTGTCGGCGTGCCCGACGCTGTTCTTGTCGCCGTAGCCGTCATTGCCCTCGCCGGACCGCTTGTCCGTGCCGATGAGCAGGATGTTGATGGCCTGGTCCTTCTTGAACCCGCCGGAGCCCGCGCCCGCGACGTCGACCGTGTTCAGGTTCGAGTCGAAGTGCTGGTAGACGAGGTACGCGCCGACAGAGCCGGCGACGACGATGAAGGCCATCACGCCGCCCGTCCACAGCAGCGCCTTCTTCTTGCGCGACGCGGGCTGCTTGCGCTTGCGGCGGCCGGCCGTGGGGGGATTCGTACCGCCGGAGGCATTGCCCGCGCGGCGGGATCGCTGACCCGGCACCTCGCGGCCCGGGGCCGCGGTCCTGCGGCCCTGGCGGCTTCCGGGCGCGGGAGTTCCCGAAGCGGCATTTTTCGGAGGGGTACTTCTCGCAGCGTTACTTCTCGGCGGGGACGAATGCTGTGCGGATTGGTCCAGTCGCAGTTCGTAATTGCCGGTCTGCGGGTTGAGTACCCACTGGTCGGCGGGGTCGATCTCGTCCGCCCGCCCACGGCTTTGCGCATCCACGGTTGCTTGAGTCCTCCGTCGGTGCCACGCGAGGCGCCTCCCCCGAAGGGCGCTCGGTCTTTCGATGCAGCAGTGCGCGACCCGAGGTCGGAAGCACCGGATCGCGTCACACTATCCGCCCAGTTCAACGTCGAGCGACGTCCGTGACAAATTCCACGCCCCTTACAACCGGGCAATTCGCCCAATCTTCATGGTCTGCGGCTCCTGACTTGGCCATCGCTTTACTCGCACGTGCCCACAGCGGCATTCGTGCCGGAGAAAGTCGGCCCCGGAGTCGGGCTCGCCGTACCGGTGTCGTCCGGCCTCTCGTCGGCCGACGTTTCCTTGTCGTCCTTGCCCTCCTTGCCGTTCTTGCCCGCAGGGACGACCGCGACCGGCGTGTCCTCGCGAAGCCGCTTGAAGAGCTGACTCGCCTCGGGCTCGACGAGTTCGTCGCGGTTCGGATCGGCGCTGTACGGCTGTCGTGGAACCGTCAGGAATTGCACCTTTTCGGTCGGGATACTGCGAATAGAGCGCGTCAGGTCGTACAGATCTTTCAAAGAATCCAGGCCCGGGTCGGTGGTCAGCGACTTGGTCGCCGCGTCGAGCACCGGGTAGAGCCGGGTCGGATTGAGGAGTACGCCATTGCTCTGCACCTTCTTGACGAGCGCGCCCAGGAACTGTTGCTGGCGTTCCATCCGCTCGGTGTCGCTGCCGTTCCCGATGGACTTCCGGGCCCGTACGTAACCGAGCGCCTCCTCGCCGCTCAGCGTCTGCTTGCCCGCGCGCAGCTTGAGATGCGCGTCGGCGTCGTCGATCGGTTCCTTGAGGCAGATCTCGACCCCGTGCACGGCGTCGACCATGCCCTTGAAGCCGCTGAAGTCCACCACCATGTGGTGGTCGATGCGGACGCCGGTGAAGCGCTCGACCGTGCGGATCGTGCAGGCCGCGCCGCCGAACTCGAACGCCCAGTTGAACTGCGCGAACTGCTCTCTCGTACGGGTGCGGTCGGGCTTGCGGCAGCTCGGGATGTCGACCATCAGATCGCGCGGAATGGACATCGCCGTCGCGCTCTGCCGGTTGGCCGCGATATGCAGCAGGATCGTGGTGTCGGAGCGCTGGCTGCCGCCGTCGTCGCGGCCGTACTTGCTGTTGCCCGCGCCGGAGCGGGTGTCGGAGCCCAGGAGCAGGATGTTCTGCGCGCCGAGCGCGACGGGCGTGGGGCGCTCCTTCTCGTACGTCTCGAGCTCGGCGGCGGCGGTGGTGTCGGTGGTGATGTTGGCGTCGAGCTTGCGGTAGAACCACCAGCCGACGCCGGCGGCGGCGAGGACGACGACGGAGGTGCCGAGGGCGGCCCAACGAAGCCAGTGGTGCTTGCGGTTGACTCCGTCGCCGCCTTCCTCGCTCCGACCGTCACCGCTGCCCTCGTCGCCGTTGCCGTCTTCGCCGTTGTGGCCGTCGCCGGTGTCCGCGTCGGTACCGGAGTCCGTTTCGGCGACCGTAGGCGACTTCGCGTCCGCGTCACGTGCGGAGTCTGTGTCCGACTCCGCGCGGGAGTCCGCACCGCGATCCGTGTCCGATGCTGTACCGGCATCCGTACGCGACTCTGTACCGGTTTCCGCGGGCGCGGGCGCGGCATCGTCGGCGCCCCGGGGCGCACCCGTACTGGCGTCGGTGCCCCCGGCACCATCCGTACCGGCCGCGTCCTTGCCGGCTTCGCCGGCCCCGGCACTTTCCGTCACGTCTGCGTCCATCCTTATGGCGTCGGCGGCGCGCTGGGTCGCCGATCGCAGGACTAGACGGCTGAACCTCGCGCTTGGTTGTGCGTTGAAGCACGCGTATCGCCGATCATCCACCGGAGTTGAGGCTGGAGCCGGGGGGCTCGGCCCGGGTGTGCGCCAAGCGGGTGGACCTCAGAGGCTTGTCATACCGCGGTGTTGGTGACGCGCTCGCTCTCGATCCGCTTCTCGAGGCCCTCCGGGGGCAGCTTGTCGAGGTGTCGGCACAGGACGACGGACCCGCCCGCCGCGAGCGGCGCGTACAGACCGCAGGACAGCCCCTCCCACGTGTCGTATCCGCGCCCCGCGAGCAGCCGGGAGCCGGGCGTGAGGCCCAGTCCGGCGGCGTCGGCGCGCGCCCGCTCGACGAGCTGGGCGCCGGTCAGATCGCTGCCGCCGACACTGAGCGCGGGCGCGTCCGGGTCCACCGGCGCGTACGGAGCGAAACGGTCGCCCTGGCTCGGCACCTCGACCGCGTAGTCGGCGTACCCGGCGGGCGGGACGGGGAAGCGGCGGCCGAGCGGCTCCAGGGACAGGGCGATCCGCTCGCCGCCGCAGGCGAGTCCGGCGTCGAACTGCCCGGGTCCGGCGACGACCAGATCCGCATCGGCCGGATCTCCCCCCACCTCCGCCGTCACCCCGACCGAGGCGCAGGCGAGCAGCCAGACCGCGCTCTGCCAGTGCGCCGGAAGCAGCAGCGCGAGCCGGTCACCGGGCGCGGCGGCGAGGTCGCCCTGAAGCAGATTCGCCGTCTTGGCCACCCAATTGGCGAAGGTGGCGACGGACAATTCGACGCGCTCACCGGTGGCGTCGTCGTAGAAAGTGACCAAGGGGCGGGCCGGGTCCGCGGCGAGCGCGGATCGCAGCAGGTCGGCAGGGGTGCGGTCGCTGGCGTTCACCCGCGCAAGCGTACGCGGCGGGGGTGGGGACGCGACGTCCGTACCGGTGACCGGTTCCACCGGTCGGACCGATGGTCAGTCAGTTCTCCGCCGAGCGGAGTCGACGGACGGGGCCCAGGATCTTGTTCATGCGTGGATTTCTTGCTTACTCGACCGGCGTCGCGTGCACAGCCGCGCTGGTGCTTCCGCTTTCGTTGTCCTCCGGCGCTCATGCCGCGCCTCCGCAGGTGCCGGATGTACCCGGCTCCACTCAGTCGCTGCCGCTGGAGGTGATCGGGCCGAGAGCGACGGACGGGCCCCTCGGACGGGCGGCGGAACAGGGGTTGACTGAGCGTGAGGTCAGACCCTTCTCGCTCGTCGGCGTCGTCTGGGACGACGTGGACGCCGAACTGCACGGCGCGGTCCAGGTCCGCACCCGGGCACTCGGCTCGGCACAGTGGTCGGGCTGGCAGGACCTGGAGACGCACAACGAGGAGCACCGGGCCGACCGCGGCACCGAGGAGAGCGACTCGGGGAAGGTGCGCGGGTCGACGGCCCCGCTGTGGGTGGGGGAGTCGGACGGTGTGGAGGTACGGGTGAAGGGGGGCCGGGCCGAACGCGCCCCGCTGCCCAAGGGCTTGCGCCTCGAACTCGTGGACCCGGGCGCCGCGCCCGAACCGGCCGGGGGGCGTGAGCCGGGCGTGGCCAACCGGACGGTCGCGGACGCGCCCGAGGGAGAGCCGGAGGGGCCTGACGTACTCCCGGCCCTCTCTGAGGAGGAGCCGGAGGAGCCGGAGGAGCCGGACGTACTCCCCGCCCTCTCCGAGGAGGAGACCAAGGCACAGGCAGCTGTCCCACAGACGGCCGAGAAGCCGTACATCGGCCCGCGCCCGAGCATCATCACGCGCAAGGGATGGGGCGCCGACGAGTCGCTGCGCGAGAAGGAATTCGCCTACACGACGACCGTGAAGGCCGCCTTCGTGCACCACACCGCCACCGGCAACAGCTATACCTGCGCGCAGGCGCCCTCCGTCCTGCGCAGTATTTACCGCTACCACGTCGTGAGCAGTGGCTGGCGCGACATCGGCTACAACTTCGCCATCGACAAGTGCGGAAACATCTACGAGGGGCGTGCGGGAGGCGTGGACAAGGCGGTGCTCGGCGCACACACGCTGGGATTTAACACGGACAGCATGGGCATCGCCGTACTCGGCACGTACAGTCTCTCCACCCCGCCGGCGGCAGCGGTGACCGCCATTGCCAAGCTCACCGCCTGGAAGCTCGGGCTGTTCGGAGCCGATCCGAGCGGCAAGGTGGTGCTGACGTCAGGAGGGAGCGGCAAGTACGCGAAGGGCGTCAAGGTTTCCTTCAATGTCATTTCCGGACATCGGGACGGATATATCACCGAGTGTCCGGGAGCCCGCCTCTACAGCAAGCTCGGCACCGTCCGGAGCGCCGCGGCCGCGTACCAGGGACGTGGCTGATGTCGCCGGCCGGGCATGCTCCGACCCACTGCCTACACTGCCGGTCTCGCACGAGTTGACCCCAACGAGCGACCACACCGGCCCCAGCAGGAAGCAGAGACGACAAGGTGACAGAAGCGATCCTCCTGGTCGGCGGCAAGGGCACCCGGCTGCGCCCGCTCACCGTCAACACGCCGAAGCCGATGGTCCCGGCGGCGGGCGTCCCGTTCCTCACACATCAACTGGCGCGGGCCAGGGCGGCGGGGGTCGAGCACATAGTGCTCGCGACGTCGTATCTGGCCGAGGTCTTCGAGCCGTACTTCGGCGACGGCTCCGAGCTCGGGCTCCACCTGGAGTACGTCACCGAGGAGGAACCGCTCGGCACGGGCGGCGCGATCCGCAACGTCGCGTCACGGCTGCGGTCGGGCCCCGAGGACCCGGTGCTGATCTTCAACGGGGACATCCTGACGGGCCTGGACATCACGGCGCTGGTCGCCACGCACCGGTCGTCGGGCGCGGATGTCTCGCTCCATCTGACCCGGGTCGAGGACCCGCGGGCCTTCGGCCTGGTGCCGACGGACGCGACGGGCCGGGTGCGGGCCTTCCTGGAGAAGCCCCAGACCCCGGAGGAGATCGTCACCGACCAGATCAACGCGGGGGCGTATGTGTTCCGCCGCTCGGTCATCGACACGATCCCGACGGGCCGCCCGGTCTCGGTCGAACGCGAGACGTTCCCCGATCTGCTCGCCTCCGGCGCCCATCTCCAGGGCATGGTCGACTCCACGTACTGGCTGGACCTGGGCACCCCCCAGGCCTTCGTCCGCGGCTCGGCGGACCTGGTGCTGGGCCGCGCACCCTCCCCGGCAGTCCCGGGCCGCTGCGGCGACCGCCTGATCCTCCCGTCGGCCTCGGTGGCCCCCGACGCCAAACTCTCGGGCGGCACGGTCGTCGGCGCGAACGCGGTGGTCTCCTCGGGCGCCCGCATCGACGGCAGCGCGCTCCTCGCCGGCGCGATGGTGGAGGAGGGCGCGGTGATCTCGTCCTCCCTGATCGGCGCGGGCGCACGGATCGGAGCCCGCACGGTGCTGTCGGGGGTGGTGGTCGGCGACGGCGCGGTGGTGGGCGCGGACAACGAACTGCGCGACGGGGCGAGGGTGTGGTGCGACGCGGTACTGCCGGGCTCGTCGGTGCGTTTCTCCTCGGACCAGTAGGCAGGTCCTCAATCACCGGACGGGCTGACACATTCAGCCCCTCCGGCGTTTGAGGAGCGGAGCCCCAGTTACGGGAAGAGGCGGGGTGGGGGAAACAACACCGCCTACCCTCAGAGTGCGCACCCCGACCCCCAAGGACCCCCGCCGTGTCAGCACGCTTCGCACCCCGCCCCACCGGGACCACCATCCGCGGCGGGGAGACCGTCGTGCCCGCAGGCGTCCCACGGCAGGCCACCCCCGCCGGGAGCGGCGCTCCGACCGGCGCCCGGTCCGCAACGCAGCCCGCCCCCCAGACGCGGCGATGGACACCCCCCGGCCCCCTCGACCTCGGCCTCGTCCTCGGCCCGCTCCGCCGCGGCCCCGCCGATCCCACCTTCCGCGTCACCCCCGACGGCTCCGTATGGCGCGCCTGCCGCACCCCCGCCGGCCCCGGCACCCTCCGCGTAGCGATGCGCGGCGGCGCCGCAGAGGCCGAGGCCTGGGGCCCCGGCGCGGAGTGGCTGCTGGAGCAGCTTCCCGCGCTGCTCGGTGAGGGCGACGACCCCGCCGCCTTCACCCCCCGCCACCGCCTCGTCGCCGTCTCCCAGCACCGCCGCCCGGGCCTGCGGCTGACCCGTACCGCGCTCGTCCTCGAGTCCCTGATCCCCTCGATCCTGGAGCAGAAGGTCACCACGGACGAGGCATACCGGGCCTGGCGGCTCCTCGTACGGAAGTACGGAGAGCCCGCCCCGGGTCCGGACACGCGCCTGCGTGTGATGCCCGAACCCCGCACCTGGGCCCTGATCCCCTCCTGGGAATGGCACCGCGCCGGCGTGGACAACAAGCGCGCCTCCACCATCCTGCGCGCCGTCCGCGTTGCCCGCCGGCTGGAGGAGGCCGCGGCCATGGAGCCCGAACAGGCCCAGAAACGGCTCGAGTTGATCCCCGGCATCGGCCCGTGGACCTCCGCCGAGACGATCCAGCGCAGCAATGGCGCGCCCGACGCCATCACCGTCGGCGACCTCCATCTGCCCGGCATCGTCGGCTACGCCCTCGCGGGCGACCGCAACGCCGACGACGCGGCGATGCTCGAACTTCTCGCCCCCTACGCCGGCCAGCGCCACCGTGCCGCCCGCTTCATCCTGCTCAGCGGCCACGCCCCGGCCCGCCGCAAACCGAAGATGCCCCGCGGCGACATCGGCAAGCTCTGAGCGCGTGGGGCGTCAGCGGACCTCGATGAACGCGGAAGCCTCCCGCACCGGCCTCGGCCGCGGCGCCTCGGCCGCATGCCCCACGGCCACCGCTCCCATCGGCTCCCACTCGGCCGGCAGCCTCAGCACGTCCCGTACGACATCGCGGCAGAACATCGTGGACGACACCCACGCCGAACCCAGCCGCTCGCCGGCCAGCGCCACCAGGAAGTTCTGTACGGCGGCGCCCGCCGCGACCACGAACATCTCGCGTTCGGCGCCGTCGCGCCGCGGATCGCCGTAGCTGTGCGAGCCCTCCATCACCATGCAGGGCACGACCAGACAGGGCGCGCCCCGCAGCACCTCGCCGCGCCGCACCCGCTTCGCGATGGACTCCTCGCTCTTGCCGTCGCGCCGCAGATCCGAGATCCACGCGTCCCGCATCGCGTCCAGCAACCCGGTGCGCGAAGCGGCGGATTCGAGCAGTACGAACCGCCACGGCGTCGTGTGATGCGGCGCCGGAGCCGTCACGGCGGCCGCGACTGCGCGCCGCACAGCGCCCGGATCCACCGGCTCGTCGGTGAACTCCCGCACGGTACGGCGCTGGGTGACCGCCTCCCGTACCGCCTCGGAGGTCCCCAGCCGGAACATGTCGTCGGCCGCGACGCGCACGATCGCCCGGGCGCCGTCGCCGGAGCCGACCAACTGCGGCAGCCCGCGCACCACCGCGACCGGCAGCCCCTCGGCCTTGCCCTTCACCAGGTCGCCCGCCGCGGCGAGTTCGTCGGCGACGGCCACGACCGTCGCGCTCAGCGGATTGCCGTGCGCGTCGACGCCGCCGCGCAGATCGTCCAGGACCCGCACCCCCGCCGCGCCGATCGCCACATCGGTCAGACCGTTGCGCCAGGGCCGCCCGAAGGTGTCCGTGACGATCACGCCGACGTCCACGCCGAGCGTCTCCCGCAGCCCCGTACGGATCGCCCGCGCCGAGGCATCGGGGTCGGCGGGCAGCAACAGCACTGTCCCGGCAGGGGTGTTGGAGGCGTCGACCCCGGCGGCCGCCATCACCAGGCCCTGCCGGTTCTCGACGATACGAAGGGTGCCGCGCCGCGCCACCACCCGTACCGTCTCCGCGTCGATGGCCGCCTCACGGTCCGTCGCGGCGACGACCCTTCCCTCCGCCTTGCTCACGATCTTCGAGGTGACGAGCAGGACGTCCCCGTCCACCAGGCCCGGCTCGGTGGCGGCGATCAGCTTGGCCAGGTCGTCACCCGGGCGCACCTCGCCGAGGCCGGGCAGTGCCCAGACCCGGTAGCCGGGCGCGTTCCCGGCCGACGGCGAGCTCACGCCCGTACCTCTTCGGCCAGTGCCAGTGCCTGCCGCGCCATCTCGGCGGCCGCGTCCACGTCCGTCATCAGCAGCGGCACGGCCCGGCAGCGGATCCCCGCCGCCTCGACCTCGGCCACCGCGCCCTCGTCGACGGTGTCGACGAGCCAGCCGTCCAGCAGTCCGGAGCCGTAGTGCTGAGCGACGGCCGCGGCCGTCGACTCCACGCCCACCGCCGCGAGCACCTTGTCCGCCATGCCGCGCACGGGCGCGTCCCCGACGATGGGGGACAGACCCACGACCGGTACGCCCGCGTCGGCGATGGCCTCGCGGATCCCCGGCACTGCCAGGATCGTGCCGACGCTGACGACGGGGTTGGACGGTGGGAAGAGGATGACGTCCGCGGCGGCGATCGCCTCCAGCACGCCGGGCGCCGGCTTCGCCTGGTCCGCGCCGACGGGCACGACGGCCTCCGCGGCCACCGATGCCCGCAGCTTCACCCAGTACTCCTGGAAGTGGATGACCTTCTTCTCGCCCTCGATCTCGACGGCCACATGCGTCTCGACGCGGTCGTCGGACATCGGCAGCAGTCGCACGCCCGGGTTCCAGCGGGCGCAGAGCGCCTCGGTGACTGCGCTGAGCGGATAGCCCGCGGCGATCATCTGCGTACGGACGATGTGGGTGGCGAAGTCGCGGTCGCCGAGCCCGAACCACTCGGGGCCCACGCCGTACGCCGCGAGCTCCTCCTTGACGCGGAAGCTCTCGTCCGTGCGTCCCCAGCCCTGCTCCTCGTTGATGCCACCGCCGAGGGTGTACATCACGGTGTCGAGGTCCGGGCAGACCTTGAGTCCGAACAGATGGATGTCGTCGCCGGTGTTGCCGATCACGGTGACGTCCGCTTCGGGCGCGGCCTGCTTGAGACCGCGGAGGAAACGGGCGCCGCCGATGCCGCCGGCCAGAACCACAATGCGCATGCAGACAGTCTGTCAGGCGCAGCCTGATCGTTTGAGGGGTGGTGGTCGGGCGACGGGCGCGGGCCTGTCAGGCGCGTACGACATCCCGGTCGGCCGGGGCGCACTGGGAGCTGTGCATCGGCATATCGGTCAGACCCGGGTAGTAGATGTGCAGGCTGACCGCGGGCTCGAGCGAATCGTTGACCACTTCGTGCACATAGCCGGGCGCGAACACGCGCTGCGAGCCCGCCGCGAGCGACCGCGACGTCCGCTCGGTCCGCTCGGTGAGCTCGCCGTCGAGGACGGTCAGTACACCGGAGGAGAGGCCGTGGTCGTGCAGTCCGCTGCCCTGCCCCGGTACCCAGGACAGCAACCACACCTCGTAGCCGGGGCCGGTGTGCAGCCGGTGGTACCAGCGGGTGGTGGTGTCGTACTGGACGAGGTGGGCCCACTGCGCGCGGTCGTCGGCGATGGAGCGGGCCAGCCCGACGAAGTCGGCGACGGTCGCCGGGTGCTCGCGGGCGGGCTGGAGAAGGTGCTGTACGGCGAGGATGTCGCCGGCGATCTGGAGGTCGCTGTCGCTGTTCATGGGTGCGGTGGTTCCTCGGCAGAGAACGTGCAGTGCTGGGGTGTCGCAGGACTCGCGGGTTGATCTACATGCGAAGAGATGCTGGAGCGCTACGGCGCATCAACAGCTGGAACAGCAACAGCGGGCCTGGACAGCGCTGCGGAACCCACGGAGGGGGGTCGCGGAGTGCACTGAGGTCGCTGGCATGTCATCAAAGGTGACGGTTGGCCTCTTCGCTTGTCAACTCAATGACCGATTTGGTGGCAATGTTTCACCTCATCCGGTTACGGCGTCCGGAGAAAGGTTTGTGCGGTGGTGGTCGCGGAGACATGGCGCTGCAACCGCGCTCGTAAACGCCGCCGCGCTCCCGTGATCGGATTGTGATCCGGATCGCTTCAATGGCTCGATCGCAACAAGATCGAACCATGCGGCGTCTTCCCTCGTGAGCCGCTCGTGAGTGGCTGTGGGGAGGGGGCGCGGGCAGGCCGCTGGCATGTGTCAGGTTTTTGATGATTTGAACACTTTCCGCATAGCCTTGGTTCCACAGAGTGAATACCGGGCCCAATAGCAGATCTCGGCTTGACTGGCCCGGATCCACACACTTGTAATTTCACTCGTGTCGTTCGGCCGAAATTGATAGCTGCGACATCACGGGGACGCAAAAAAGACAGACGAGGGGCGCACATGACCGAGCTGTTCGAACAACTGCTGGTCGAGGACGCGGACGAGGAACTCGGCTGGCAGGAGCGCGCGTTGTGCGCCCAGACCGATCCCGAGTCCTTCTTCCCCGAGAAGGGCGGATCCACCCGCGAGGCCAAGAAGGTCTGCCTCGCCTGCGAAGTCCGCTCCGAATGCCTTGAGTACGCCCTCGCCAACGACGAGCGATTCGGCATCTGGGGCGGCCTGTCCGAGCGCGAACGCCGCCGGCTGAAGAAGGCCGCCGTCTGAAGCCCGACCCGGCCCCCGCGGCCCGACCAAACACCACAACCACGTACGTAAACCACGGTCCGCCGACTGCATCCTCACCGCAGTCGGCGGACCGCTCTCGTGCCAGCCGTTAGTGTGGGGCCCCGTCAAAGACGCTCCACGCCCCTACGGGGCGACCCCCGGCCGGAGGGCCCGTACCTCAATGTCCGCCACCACAGCCGCGTTCGCCCCTGCACAGCCGCCCGAGTTCCCGCGGCATGTCGTCACCGCCGTGCTCGTCTCCCACGACGGCGCGCGCTGGCTCCCCGACGCCCTCGCCGGACTTCTCGGCCAGGAACGCCCCGTACAGAACGTCATCGCCGCCGACACCGGCAGTGCCGACGACTCCGCGCGGCTGGTCACCGAGGCACTCGGCGCCGAACGCGTGCTGCACCTCGCCCGCCGCACCGGCTTCGGCGCCGCCGTCGACGAGGCGGCCCGCACGGCCGGCGTCCTCACCCCCGACGACCTGCCCTATCTGAAGCGGCCCAGCGGCTGGGACCCGGTCAGCAGGACGTGGCGCGACGACGCGTACGACATGCCCGAACTCCCCTACGGCGAGCCCGTCCAGTGGCTGTGGCTGCTCCACGACGACTGCGCGCCCGCCCCCGACGCTCTCGCCGAACTGCTGCGCGTCGCCGACTCCGACGAGTACGCCGCCGTCGTCGGACCCAAGCTCCGCGGCTGGTACGACCGCAAGCAACTCCTCGAAGCCGGCGTCTCCATCGCCAACAGCGGACGCCGCTGGACCGGACTGGACCGCCGCGAACAGGACCAGGGACAGCACGACCAGATCCGCTCCGTCCTGTCCGTCTCCTCCGCCGGCATGCTCATCCGCCGCGACGTCTTCGACCAGCTCGGCGGCTTCGACCGGCGACTGCCCCTCATGCGCGACGACGTCGACCTGTGTTGGCGCGCCCACTCCGCGGGACACCGCGTCCTCGTCGCCCCCGACGCCGTCATGCGGCACGCCGAGGCCGCCGCCCGCGAACGCCGTACCGTCGACTGCGCGGGCCGCTCCGTCGCCAGCCCGCACCGCGTCGACAAGGCGGGCGCCGCCTACACCCTCCTGACCAACGCACGCGGCGCCGTCCTCCCCTACGTACTGCTGCGCATCGTGTTCGGCACCCTGCTGCGCACGCTCGCGTATCTCGTCGGCAAGGCACCCGGCCAGGCCGTCGACGAAGTCATGGGACTCTTCGGCGTCCTGCTGAGGCCCGAGCGGATCATCGCCGGCCGCCGCAGACGATCGCACCGAGCGGTCGAGGCGAGCGAACTGCGACCGCTCTTCCCGCCGCCCGGCGCGACCATCCGTGCCACCGTCGAACAGGTCGCAGGCCACATCGGTGCCGGTTCCGACTCCGACTCCGGCGGCTCCCGGCACGGCGCCGTCGAATCGGGACCCGGCGGGGACGACGCGGACTTCCTGGAGATCGAGCAGTTCGCGCGGCTGAAGAAGATCGCCCGCAAGCCGGGTCCTCTCCTCTTCGCCGTACTGCTCCTCGTCTCGCTCGTCGCCTGCCGTGGCCTGTTCGGCGGCGGATCGCTGGCCGGCGGCGCACTGCTGCCCGCCCCCGCCGACGTCTCCGACCTCTGGTCCCGCTACGCCGACAACTGGCACCCCCTCGGCACCGGCGGCACCCAGACCGCACCCCCCTATCTCGCGGTGCTCGCGGTCCTGGCCACGCTCTTCCTCGGCTCCACCGGCTTCGCACTCACCGTGCTGCTCGTCTGCTCGGTCCCGCTCGCCGGGCTCACCGCCTACTTCGCGTCCCGCCCTCTCGTGGAATCCCGGCTGCTGCGGGCCTGGGCGAGCATCGCGTACGCCTTCCTGCCCGCCGCGACCGGCGCGCTCGCCGGCGGCCGGCTCGGCACGGCCGTCCTCGCGATCCTGCTTCCGCTCATCGCCCGCGCGGGCGCCGCAGCCCACGGTCTGCGCAGCACCGGCAGCGGACGCCCGAGCTGGCGGGCCACCTGGGCATACGCACTCCTGCTCACCTTCACCACGGCGTTCACGCCCATCGTGTGGCCGCTCGCGCTCGTGCTGGGCATCGCCGTCCTCGTACTGCGCCGCGACGACATCACGGCTTACGGGCTGCGCTTCGTCGCCGCCGTCGGCACCCCGCTGCTCGTCCTCGCACCCTGGTCGCTCACACTGCTGACCAGTCCGTCCGCCTTCTTCCGCGAGGCCGGACTCGAATTCGGCGCCGGGTCGGCGAGCGCGCTCGACCTCCTCGGCATCAGCCCGGGCGGCCCCAAGGCCGCGGGCGGCATCCTGCTCATCGGCATCGTGCTCGCGGCACTCGCCGCCCTGCTGCGCGGTGAGCGGCAGTTCGCGATCCGCAACGCATGGGCCGTCGCCCTCATCGCGCTGATCTTCGCGGTGATCGCCAACGGCTCGGCGTGGGCGGGACCCGCCACCCTCGTCTACGGAATCGCCCTCCTCACCGCTGCCGTACTCGGCGCCGAAGGCGGCCGCGAGCGCGTCGCCGCCCAGAGCTTCGGCTGGCGCCAGCCGGTCGCCGGGCTCATCGCGCTCGCGGCCGGCCTCGCGCCCCTCCTCGCCGCGGGCAACTGGATGCTCAACGGTGCGGCGGGCCCCCTGTCGCGGCGCGACCCCGTTCAGGTCCCCGCCTTCGTCGCCGAGGAGAGCGACACCCGTGACCAGCCGCGCACCCTCGTGCTCGGCGGCACCTCCCCGGCCAAGGTCTCGTACAGCCTCGTCCGCGGCTCCGGCGGCCGCCTCGGCGACGCCGAGCTCGCCGAGGCGGGCGGCAGCGACGCCCGGCTCGACAAGATCGTCGCCAACCTCGTCGCGGGCTCCGGCGCCGACCAGACGAGCCAGCTCAGCGGCTTTGCCATCCGTTACGTACTCGTACGCGACGGAGCACCCCGCCAGACCAGTCGCGTCCTGGACGCGACGCCCGGCCTGAGCCGCCTCAGCCAGCTCGACGGCAGCGCACTGTGGCGCGTCGACCGCCAGGTCGCCCGGGCCACCATCGTCACCGGCAAGGGCGATCCGTTGCCCGTCGCGTCCGACGCCGTCGAGGCCCACGCCAAGATCCCGGCCGGCGAATCCGGGCGGGTACTGCGCATCGCGGACCGCGCGGACGAGGGCTGGCAGGCCACTCTCGACGGCCGTGAACTGAACAAGACGGTCGTCGACGGCTGGGCCCAGGGCTTCGAGCTCCCCGCCGGGGGCGGCCGGCTGGACCTGACGTACGACGACCCCGCCACCCACACCGGCTGGATCTGGGCGCAGGGTGGGCTCGCGCTGGTGCTGGTGGTGCTCGCACTGCCGGGCAGGCGGCGGGAGTTCGACGACGACCTGCCGGAAGAGGAGATCGCGGTACCGGCGCAGCCCGTGGCGGGCGAGGGGCGCCGGGCACGCAGGCTGCGCGCTCAGGCGGAGGCGGAGGCGGAGCTGGAAACGGCGGCGGGTGCTGCGGACGCTGCCGTGGCTGCCGATCCGTACGCCCAACTCTCCGCCGAACAGGACGTCTTCGCGCAGCAGCAGCAACAACCGCAGGAACCGCAGTCGCCGTATGCGGCTGTGCCCCAGCAGCAGTACGGCGAGTGGGACGCACAGTCGTACACGGATGCCGGTGCCGGATACGCCGCCCCGTACGCCAACGAGCAGTACCAGTACGGCAATGGACAGTACGCAAACGGCGCCGAGCAGTACGGCGGTGAGCAGTACGGCGGTGAGCAGTACCAGCAACAGCCGTATCAGGCCGGCCAGTACCAGGACCCGTATCAGACGGCGCCGTACGGAGACGGGCAGTACGACTCCTACACCTACGGCGAGACCAACCAGCACCCCGACCCGAACGGCAACCCCGGCAACGCAACGCGAGGCGAGTCAGAGTGAACCGCACCACCATCTCCCTGCTCGCCGCCGCCACCGCACTCGCCGCCGTGACCGGACTCGCCGCGCTGACCGCGCCGGACGGCGGTGCCGCAACGGAGGCGAAGGCCCCGGCGCGGCTGCCTGTCGAACGCTCCAGCCTGCTCTGCCCCGCGCCGAGCAGCTCCGAGCTCGCTCAGACGCAGTACACCTCCTTCACCCCGGCCGGGAAGTCGGCCGACACGAAGGACGGAACGGCCGAACTGAAGGCGTCCACGGCGGTGTTGACCGACCCCGGCTCTGCGACGCCCAAGAAGGACGAGACCAAGAAGAAGGACGGGGCCAAGAAGGGCACCGACGCGGCGAAGGGGCCGAAGAAGCCGACGCCGGACAAGGCGGTGCTCGCGCTCAAGGAGCCCGGCAAGCCGGTCGGCGCCGAGGCCGGCGGCGGCGACGCCCCCGCCCTCGTCGGCACCGCCACCGGGCGCCTCGCCCCGGGCTGGACCGCCCAGCAGACCACCACGGTGACCGCGGGCAGCGCACGCGGCGTGCTGGGAGTCGGCTGCACCGGCCCGGACACCGACTTCTGGTTCCCCGGCGTGTCCACGGCGGAGAACCGCCAGGACTACGTCCACCTCACCAACCCGGACGCCACCGCGGCCGTCGCCGACATCGAGCTCTACGGCAAGGACGGGCCCCTCAAGACCACTCTGACCGAGGGCATCCCGGTCCCCGCCGGGTCCAGCGTCCCGGTTCTGCTGTCCACGCTCACCTCCGAGGCGGCCGCGGATGTGACGGTCCATGTCACCACCCGCACGGGCCGCGTGGGCGCGGTGGTGCGGGCCGCCGAGGACAAGACCGGCAGCGACTGGCTGACCGCATCGGCCGACCCGTCGGGCACGGCGGTGCTGCCCGGCATCCCGGCGGACGCCACTTCGGTACGCCTGGTGGTCTTCGCGCCCGGTGACGACGACGCCGACCTGAAGGTGCAACTCGCGGGCGCCACCGGCAGGATCACCCCGGCCGGACACGAGACGGTGCACGTCAAGTCGGGGATGACCACGAGCGTCGACCTCCTGGACGTGACCAAGGGCGAGGCCGGATCCCTGATCCTCAGCCCGGCCCAGAGCGGCCGGGCCACCCCGGTGGTCGCGGCGCTGCGCGTCGTACGCGGCAAGGGCGACAAGCAGGAGGTCGCCTTCATCCCGGCGACCGCACCGGTGGGGGAGCGGGCGACCGCGGCCGACAACCGGGCCAAGGGCTCGACGCTCGCGCTGACCGCGCCCGGCGCGACCGCCCAGGTGAAGGTCACGGCGTCGGCGGGCACCGAGGGCGGCACCCCGGTCGTCAAGACGTACACGGTCAAGGCAGGTACGACGCTGGCCGTCACCCCGCCGGTGCCGGCCGGGCTGAAGGGGGCGTACGCGCTGACCGTCGAAACGCAGTCGGGCGGCCCGGTGCATGCGTCGCGGATGCTGGCGCTGCCGCAGGACGGCATCCAGATGTTCACGGTGCAGACGCTGCCGGACGACCGGGGGACGGTGGCGGTGCCGGAGGCGGAGCAGGATCTGTCGGTACTGGGCGACTGACCGGCTGACGGCTGACGGCTGACGGCTGACGGCGGTGGTCGTCCGGCCGGCAGATGCCGAAACCTGTCAGCCGCAATCTGTCACCAGCCGTAACCGGTCGGTCGTTCATGCGGTCTGCGGTCTGCGGTCTGCGGTCTGCGGTCTGCGGTCTGCGGTCAGTCCTGGCCGTACCGCGGATCCACCGACTCCGGCGCCAGCCCCAGCAGCTCCGCGACCTGCTCCACGACCACCTCGTGCACCAGCATCGCCCGCTCGTCGCGGGTCTTCGTACGAATCTCCACAGGCCGCCGGTAGACCACAATCTGGGCGGGCCGCCCCTTGTTCGCGGGGAGCGAGGTGCCCAGCGGCACCGTCTCCTCCGGCGCGCCCGGCACGTCCAGTACGAGAAAGTCCACGTCGGCCAGTTGTGGCCAGCGCCGTTCCAGGCGCTCCACCGAGTCCTGCACGAGGTCGCGGAAGGACTCGGCGCGGCTCGCGGCAAGGGGTACCTGGGGAGGGGCGACGGGCCCGCGCATGCCGCGGCCGTGGCGGTCTCGGCGGCGGGGTCGCGGCCCGGACGGCGGGGGCGGTACAGGACTGTCCATCACTGACGCAGCGTAGCTCTCCAGGGGGCGTGGCGATCGACTGCGCGCGCCGGGTTGAAAGGTTGTCGTTTATTGAACATTCCGGCCAAGCTTGGGTCCGATTGCATATCTCCCTGCGATCGTCGATCGCTTCGCGAATGACCTCATTTACGCCAAGTCATGACCGACTCACTGGCGGTCGTCGCTTGCGGGCTCCTCTTTCCGTGCAGGTCAGGGCAGTTGCTCGGGGAGCGGTCGGCGGGGACCTCGCACTACGACACGGTGGAGTGACCTGGTGGAGAGTCGTCGCAGCCCGCTCAAGAGTGCGGTACCGTCCAACCTCGTGAGCCCTGTACGTCGCTGTTCGCGCACCGCGTGCGGCCGCCCTGCCGTCGCGACACTGACGTACGTCTATGCCGATTCGACCGCGGTCCTCGGCCCCCTCGCCACCTATGCCGAGCCCCACTGCTACGACCTGTGCGCCGAGCACGGTGAGCGGCTGACCGCCCCGCGCGGCTGGGAGGTCGTGCGGCTCACCGACGGCTCCGCCCCGGCCCGCCCCAGCGGTGACGACCTCGAGGCGCTCGCCAATGCCGTACGTGAGGCGGCGCGCCCCCAGGGCCGGACTGCCGAGGCCGGTGTTCAGAACGGCCGCCGGGCGGACCCGAGGGAGGTCGCGCGCCGCGGCCATCTGCGGGTGCTGCGTTCCCCGGACTCCTGACCGCGTTCCCGGCCGGCAATCTCTCGGCTCAACTCGCCGACATCGGGGCGGCGTTGACCGCGCAGGCGGCAGCCATCGGCCCTTTCACGGCCGCGGCGGACGCGGGCCTGTCGCCCGAGCTGTCGGCGGTGGCCGCGGCGTTCCCCGTACAAGCGGCACTGGGCCGGATGCTCGCTTAGTTTGGGCGGGTACTTTGAGGTGACCGCAGTGACCTCAGGAGAATTCAGGAGGGTTGGGCCCGTGACTGCTGATCTGTCGCAGATCGTGAAGGCGTACGACGTCCGCGGGGTGGTGCCGGATCAGTGGGACGAGGCGCTGGCCGAGCTGTTCGGGGCGGCGTTCGTCCAGGTGACGGGAGCCGAGGCGATCGTCGTCGGCCATGACATGAGGCCTTCGTCGCCGGGGCTCTCGGGCGCGTTCGCTCGCGGGGCGGCGGCCAGGGGCGCGGATGTGACGCTGATCGGGCTGTGCTCGACCGACCAGCTGTACTTCGCGTCGGGGCACTTCGGCCTGCCGGGCGCGATGTTCACGGCCTCGCACAACCCGGCGCAGTACAACGGCATCAAGATGTGCCGGGCGGGCGCGGCGCCGGTGGGCCAGGACACCGGCCTCGCGGACATCCGCGCGCTGGTCGAGTCCTGGTCCGAGCAGGGGGCGCCGGAGCCCGCGGCCGAGCCGGGCACGGTGACCGAGCGCGACACACTGACGGACTACGCCGCGTACCTGCTGTCCCTGGTGGATCTGTCGCGGATGCGTCCGCTGAAGGTGGTGGTGGACGCGGGCAACGGCATGGGCGGCCACACCGTCCCGACCGTCTTCGAGTCCCTCCCCGTGACGCTCGTACCGATGTACTTCGAGCTGGACGGCACCTTCCCCAACCACGAGGCGAACCCGCTGGACCCGGCGAACATCGTCGACCTGCAGGCCCGCGTCCGGTCCGAGGGCGCGGACCTGGGCCTGGCCTTCGACGGGGACGCGGACCGCTGCTTCGTCGTGGACGAGCGGGGCGAGGGCATCTCGCCGTCGGCGATCACGGCGCTGGTCGCTGCGCGCGAACTGGCGAAGCACCCCGGCGGCACGGTGATCCACAACCTGATCACGTCGTGGTCGGTCCCGGAGGTCGTACGCGAGAACGGCGGCACCCCGGTCCGTACGCGGGTCGGCCACTCCTTCATCAAGGAGGAGATGGCCCGTACGGGAGCGATCTTCGGCGGTGAGCACTCGGCCCACTACTACTTCCGCGACTTCTGGAACGCGGACACGGGCATGCTCGCGGCCCTCCACGTCCTGGCGGCCCTGGGCTCGCAGGACGGCCCGCTGTCGGCGCTGGTCGCGCAGTACGACCGGTACAAGGCCTCGGGTGAGATCAACTCCACGGTCGACGACCAGGCGGGCCGCATGGCGGCGGTGAAGACGGCGTTCGCGTCGCGCGAGGGCGTGACGATCGACGAACTGGACGGCCTGACGGTCTCGACCGAGGACTGGTGGTTCAATCTCCGCCCGTCGAACACGGAGCCGCTGCTGCGCCTGAATGTGGAGGCACGGGACGAGCCGACGATGGCGAAGGCGCGGGATGAGGTGCTGGGGTTGGTAAGGGGGGCGTGAGGGGCCGCGCACGGCCGATGACCGGCAAGGTGCCGGCCCGGAGCCGGGCGTGAGGGCCGCTCCGGGCGGTGGCCGGCGCGGAGCCGCACGGCTGTCGCGGCCGGCAGCAGCCCGCATCGCCCCGCCGACCGCGTCCCGGCCGCGGCGCGCAGCCGCGGTCGTTGCGTGGGGCACCCGGCGGCGCGAAGCTGCCGCCACGCCGGGGGCGTGGGGGCCCCGTCCCCCACATCCTCGGGGCGGGTGGGTGGGGAAGCACTCCCCGGGGTCCGGGCGGAGCCCCGGCCTGGGGTGTGCGGCAGCGGGCCTCCCTGCTGGGCGTCCCCCGGCCCGCGGCGCGCAGCTGCGGCCACCGCCGGGGGCGTGGGGGACCCTGTCCCCCACATCTTCAGGGCGGGCGGGTGGGAAAGGCACGCCTCCGGGGGGCCGGGGCGGAGCCACGGTTCGGGGGAGGGGCGGGGGTGGGGGAACCGCCCCCGTACCCCCAGAACGCGCCGCACCCCGCCCCCCAGCGGTACGCTGACGTGGCCCAATCCACCACGCCGCGACCCCCCGTTCGCCCCGCGACGTACGACCCGCCACGCCCCCGAAAGGACACCCCGCACATGCCGCTCGAAGCCGGCCTCCTCGAGATCCTCGCCTGCCCGGCCTGCCACGCCCCTCTCACCGACCGCACGGCAGCCGACACGCCCGAGCTGATCTGCACCGGCAAGGACTGCGGCCTGGCCTACCCGGTACGGGACGGCATCCCCGTCCTCCTCGTCGATGAGGCACGCCGTCCCGCCTGACCCACCACCGCACGGCATCGGAGGCCAAACCCCATGCTCGACGAGTCGCTCCTCGACGCCCCGGAAGCCCTCGCCCGCGCCGATCGCCGAGGACTGCTCCGAGGCGCAGCCGAGGCCGGGGCGCGCGTACGCACCGCCGCCCGGCACGCCGCGGAGGCCGGTATCGCCGAGCTCAAACCCGAGGGCCGCCCCCGCGCCGTGCTCGTCGCGGGCCCCGGCACCGCGGCCACCGGCGTCGCCGACCTGATCGGCGCCCTGGCCGGCGCCTCCGCTCCGGTGACCCGGCTCCACCCCACCGGCGTCGCCCCCGCCGCCGGCGCCCTGCGCTGGTCGCTCCCCGGCTGGGCAGGCTCCGTGGACCTCCTCCTCATCGCCACCATCGACGGCAGCGAACCCGGCCTCGCCCTCCTCGCCGAGCAGGCGTACCGCCGCGGCTGCACCGTCGTCGCCGTCGCCCCCCAGCGCTCCCCGCTCTCCGAGGCCGTCGACGGGACACACGGCCTGGTCGTCCCCATGGCCACCGCGCCGCACGAGATGTACGAGGAGACGCAGTCGGCCAGCCCGGGCGCACTGTGGGCGCTGCTCACGCCGCTCCTCGTCCTCCTCGACCGGGTCGGCCTGCTCGAAGCACCCCCGGAGGCCCTCGCCAAGGTCGCCGACCGCCTAGACCTCGCCGCCGAACGCTGCGGCCCGGCCATCGCGACGTACAGCAATCCGGCCAAGACCCTCGCCGCCGAGCTCGCCGACAGCCTTCCGCTCATCTGGACGGAGGGGGACGGTGCCGCCCCGGCAGGCCGCCGCTTCGCCGCCGTACTGGCCGAGCTGGCCGGCCTCCCCGCCCTCGACGCCACGCTCCCCGAGGCGCTCCCTGCCCACGGCGTGCTCCTCGCGGGCAATTTCGCGGCCGGCGCCGACCCGGACGACTTCTTCCGCGACCGCGTGGAGGAGCAGCAGGCGCTCCGGGCCCGTGTCGTACTGCTGCGTGACCGGACTGCCGGCAGTCTGACCGCCGCCCCCGCCGCCCGCGAACTGGCGCTCAGCCACGACACCGCGATCAGCGAACTCGAACCGGAGGACGGCACCGAGCTGGAGTCGATCGCCGAACTCCTCGCCGTGACCGACTTCGCGACCATCTATCTGGCCCTGGCGGCCTCCGGCATCCCCACGTAACAAACGCACCGGACACAACAAACGCACCGGTAAGGGCCCGGCCGCAACCGGAAGAACCAGAACGGACCAGGAAGAAACAGGGAGAAATGGACCGCCTCTCCAACACCGTGCGCCCCTACGCCTGGGGCTCCACGACCGCCATCCCGGAACTGCTCGGCATCGCCCCCACCGGCGAGCCCCAGGCCGAGATGTGGATGGGCGCCCACCCGGGAGCTCCCTCCCGTGTCACCCGTGACACCGACTCACAGCCGCTCTCCGACCTCATCGCCGCCGACGCCGTACGCGAACTCGGCCCCGCGACCGTCGAGAAGTTCGGCCCCCGCCTCCCCTTCCTCCTCAAGATTCTCGCGGCCGGCGCCCCCCTCTCCCTCCAGGTCCACCCGAACCTCACGCAGGCGCAAGAGGGTTACGAGGCGGAGGAGCGCGCGGGTGTCCCCATCGACGCCCCGCACCGCAATTACAAGGACGCCAACCACAAGCCCGAACTGATCTGCGCGCTCACGCCCTTCGACGGCCTGTGCGGTTTCCGTACGCCCCTCGAAGCTGCCGATCTCCTGGCGGGTCTCAACGTGAACTCGCTCAAGCCGTACGTCGACCTGCTGCACGCCCACCCGGAGGAGGCGGCGCTCCGCGAGGTGCTGACCGCGGTGCTGACGGCCGACCCTGAGGAGATGACGGCCACTGTCACCGAGGCCGCGGCCGCCTGCGAACGGCTCGGCGGCACCTACGCCCCGTATGCCTCGGTCGCGCACCACTTCCCCGGCGACCCCGGCGTCATCGCCGCGATGCTTCTGAACTACGTCCAACTGCAGCCCGGCGAGGCCCTGTTCCTCGGCGCCGGCGTCCCGCACGCCTATCTGAACGGCCTCGGCGTGGAGATCATGGCCAACTCCGACAACGTGCTGCGCTGCGGACTCACCCCCAAGCATGTGGACGTCCCCGAGCTGCTGCGTATCGTCCGCTTCGAGGCGAGCGACCCGGGCGTTCTGCGCCCCGAGGCATCGCCCTCCGGTGAAGAGGTCTACGACACCCCGATCGACGAATTCCGCCTCTCCCGCTATGCCCTGGCCCCCGGCGCGGCGCCCCGCGACCTGACCGTACCCACTCCGCAGATCCTGCTCTGCACGGCGGGCAGCGTGACGGCGGGCGGCCTGACCCTCGCTCCCGGCGAGTCGGCGTTCGTACCGGCAGGGGACAAGGCGGAGATCTCGACTACGGGCGGCGGCCCCGGCACAGTCTTCCGCGCCACCGTGGTGGCCTGACGGTGACGGTGACGGCGGTGGTGGCTTGGCGAAGGCGTTGAAGGTGGCCTGACGCAGCGCCACCAAGGGCGGCTGCAACAATGGCGCATCGCAAAGCCCGGGCAAAGCCCCGGCAGCGGCGACCGACGTAGGTACGAAGGGACATCCGGCACTCATGAGCGCGTCAGGCGGAACCAAGGCGATCGTGGCGGCACTCGCCGCCAATCTCGCAATCGCGGCAGCGAAGTTCGTCGCGTTCCTGTTCAGCGGCTCGTCGTCGATGCTCGCGGAGAGCGTCCACTCGGTCGCCGACTCCGGCAACCAGGGGCTGCTGCTCCTCGGCGGCAAGAAGGCCCAGCGCGAGGCGACCCCCCAGCACCCCTTCGGCTATGGCCGCGAGCGCTACATCTACGCCTTCCTCGTCTCCATCGTGCTCTTCTCGGTCGGCGGCATGTTCGCGATCTACGAGGGCTACGAGAAGATCAAGCACCCGCACGAGATCGAGGCCTGGTACTGGCCGGTCGGCGTGCTCGCCTTCGCGATCATCGCCGAGTCCTTCTCCTTCCGTACCGCCATCAAGGAGTCGAACGAGACGCGCGGCAATCTCTCCTGGACGGAGTTCGTCCGCCGCGCGAAGGCCCCCGAACTCCCGGTCGTCCTGCTGGAGGACCTGGGCGCGCTGATCGGTCTGGTCCTGGCGCTCGGCGGCGTGGGCATCGCCCTGGCCACGGGCGACGGAGTGTGGGACGGCATCGGCACGCTCTGCATCGGCGTACTGCTGATTCTGATCGCACTCATCCTGGCGGCCGAGACGAAGTCGCTGCTCCTGGGCGAGTCGGCCGGCCCGGACGAGGTCGAGAAGATCAAGGCGGCGGTCGTCGACAGCGACACCGTCACCGGCATCATCCACATGCGTACGCTCCACCTGGGCCCGGAGGAACTGCTGGTCGCGGCCAAGATTGCGGTCAAGCACGACAACACGGCGAGCGAGGTCGCGGATGCGATCAACGCCGCCGAGGACCGCATCCGTAACGCCGTTCCCATTGCGCGCGTGATCTACCTGGAGCCGGACATCTACAGCGAGTCGGTGGCCGCGGCAGGCAGCGACCCGGCAAAGTCCCCGGGCGGCCCGGGCCCGAGCGCGGCGCACTGACCTCCGCCCGCGCATCCCGTACGAAGAAGGCCCCCAGCCGGTCAGGCGAATCCTGGCAGGGGGCTCTTCTCATGCACTATGCGTACGAGACGCCTTACGCGTACGAGAACGGGGGCAGCGATGCAGCTGCCCGGTCTCTCGCGTACTCCCTACTGAATCTCGCCCAGCACCTGGAGAATCGCGGCCTCGTCCGGCGCAGCCGAGAGCCGCTCCCGGAAGCCGGTGTCCATGAGCTTGCGCGAGAGCAGCGCCAGGATCCGCAGGTGCTCATCGCCCGCAGCCGCTTCCGGCACCGTGATCATGAAGATCAACTTGGCCTTTGTGCCGTCGAGCGAGCCCCACTCGACGCCCTCCGCCGACCGCGCGAACCCGACGATCGGCGCGGTGACGGCGTCGGTCTTGGCGTGCGGGACGGCGATCTCCTCGCCGAGCCCGGTGGTGCCCTGGTCCTCGCGGGCGAACGCGGCGGCCACGAGCGCGTCGGGGTCGGCGACCTTGCCGGTCGTGGCGAGCATCGCGGCCATCTCGCGGATGGCGGCGTCCTTGCTGTCGGCGGCGAGGTGGACCTTCACGGTCTGCGCGGTGAGATACCCGGACAGCACAGCGTCCTCGGTCGCCGCAGGCGGCGAAGTGGGCGACGTCTCGGTCCGTACGCCACCGGAAGCCGCGACCTCAGTACCGGCCCCGACCCCGCTACCGGACCCGGCACCGCTACCGGCCCCGACTCCAGCGAGCACCGGCTCGGCAACCACCGCACCCGCACCGGCGGCCGCAGGCACAAGCGCTGCCGCCCCGCGGTCCCTCCGCTCCTTGATGTCGATCAGCGCATTCGTGCTGATCGCGGTGACGACGGTGCCGATGACAACCGCGAGGAAGAACATCGGCACGCCGCCCACCGCACCGAGCACGGCCACGATCGGCCCGCCGTGCGGAACCGCGTCCTGCACACCGGCCAGACCGGCGAACGCACCGGCCGCCGCACCACCGAGCATGTTCGCCGGAATGACCTGCGCGGGCCTGGCCGCCGCGAACGGAATCGCGCCCTCCGAGATGCCGAACATCCCCATGAACAGCGCGGCCATACCGGTCTCCCGCTCCTGCTCCGAATAGAGCCGCCGCCTCAGCAGCGTGGCGAGTCCCTGCCCGAGCGGCATGACCGGAATCGCGGCCGCACACATACCCATGACGGTCTGGTTGCCGGTGGCTATGAGCCCGGCACCGAAGAGGAAGGCGGTCTTGTTGACCGGGCCGCCCATGTCGAACGCGATCATCAACCCGAGAATCGCGCCCAGCAGGATCGCGCTCGTTCCGGTCATCCCGCTGAGCCAGTCGGTGAGATGCGTGAAGACCCACGAGATCGGCTTGCCGATGACGTAGATGAAGAACAGTCCAAGCGTGGTCGTCGCGACGATCGGGATCACGATGATCGGCATGATCGGCCGGGCGAACTTGGGGACCTTGACCTTCTTGATCCACAACACCAGATACCCGGCCAGGAACCCGGTGACGATGGCCCCGATGAACCCGGCGCCGGCCTTGGAGTCGTACAGCTCACCGGTGTTGGCGATCCAGCCACCGATCATGCCCGGCACGAGCGCGGGCCGGTCGCCGATCGCGTAGGCGATATAGCCGGACAGGATCGGGATCATCAAGGTGAAGCCGACGACGCCGATGGCAAAGAGGTGCGCCCAGAACGTTCCCTCCGGGATCGCATAGCCCTTGGACGTGGCATCGCCGCCCAGCGCGAGCGAGATGGCGATCAGCAACCCGCCCACGACCACGAACGGGATCATGTACGAGACGCCGTTCATCAGCGCCTTGTACACCGCGCTGCGCTCCTTGCCGCCGGCACCCCCGGTGGTCAGCGGCGTGGCGTCGCCGCCCCCGCCGCCTCCGCCGCCCGCGCCGTGCACGGGCGCACTCTGCACCTGCTCGATCAGCCGCTCCGGATGGTGGATGCCCTCGGCGACGCTGACAGCCAGCACCTTCTTCCCCACGAACCGACTGCGGTCGACATCCTTGTCGGCGGCGATGATGACCGCGTCCGCGTCCTTGACATCGTTGTCAGAGAGCACATTTTCGGCGCCGATGGAGCCTTGAGTCTCCACCTTCATCTCGATGCCGAGGGCCTGCGCAGCCTGCGCCAACTTCTCCGCCGCCATATAGGTGTGGGCGATGCCGGTCGGACAGGCGGTCACTGCGAGCAGCTTCAATGGCCGCTGCTCACTTGCCGGATTTGTCACGTGGTTCTCCTAACGCTTGTGGCGCAGATCGTGCTGATGTTCCCGATCCCCGAGCATGGTGCAGCACGGGGATGCGACATCAACAGCCCAGGTGACCCAACTTCACAGGGTCTCCCCGTGACACTGGATGTGGCCGGATCCCGCCACAGGCGGGCTGGGGCCCACCCCGTCCACCGGTGTAGATTCGTGACCAGAGCCAGACGTCGCTGCTGATGGCGGTCGGGCGGTTCCCTATCCGGGACCGGCCGAGGGAGAGAGGGCCTCCGACGGACTGCACTGCGAGCGCCCGGGCATTCCTGTGTCCGCCGCCGCAGAGCCAGCCGTACCCACCCTCGACCCACACCACGAGGAGCAGCTCGCAATGTCGACTGTCGCCACTGGACAGGATTTCAAGGTCGCCGACCTCTCCCTCGCCGCCTTCGGGCGCAAGGAGATCACCCTCGCCGAGCATGAGATGCCCGGCCTGATGTCGATCCGCAAGGAGTACGCCGAGC
The DNA here is from genome assembly GCF_044903445.1 of Streptomyces sp. NPDC019890. Classification (NCBI taxonomy): domain Bacteria; kingdom Bacillati; phylum Actinomycetota; class Actinomycetes; order Kitasatosporales; family Streptomycetaceae; genus Streptomyces; species Streptomyces sp. NPDC019890. The sequence goes on from NZ_JBJDQK010000004.1 coordinate 578,968, forward strand.
AGCAGCCGCTGGCCGGTGCCCGGATCACCGGTTCGCTGCACATGACCGTGCAGACGGCCGTGCTGATCGAGACGCTGGCCGCCCTCGGCGCCGAGGTGCGCTGGGCGTCCTGCAACATCTTCTCCACCCAGGACCATGCCGCGGCCGCCATCGCCGTCGGCCCGAACGGCACGCCCGAGGCGCCCCAGGGCGTCCCGGTCTTCGCCTGGAAGGGCGAGACGCTGGAGGAGTACTGGTGGTGCACGGAGCAGGCGCTGACCTGGCCGAACACCCCCACGGGCGGTCCAAACATGATCCTCGACGACGGTGGCGACGCCACCCTCCTCGTCCACAAGGGCGTGGAGTTCGAGAAGGCGGGCGTGGCCCCGGACCCCTCGACGGCGGACAGCGAGGAGTACGGCCACATCCTCACCCTGCTGAACCGCACCCTGGGTGAGTCCCCGCAGAAGTGGACCCAGCTGGCGTCCGAGATCCGTGGTGTGACGGAGGAGACGACGACGGGTGTGCACCGGTTGTACGAGATGCACCGGGACGGCACGCTGCTGTTCCCGGCGATCAACGTGAACGATGCGGTGACGAAGTCGAAGTTCGACAACAAGTACGGCTGCCGGCACTCGCTGATCGACGGCATCAACCGGGCCACCGACGTGCTGATCGGTGGCAAGACCGCCGTTGTGTGCGGCTATGGCGATGTGGGCAAGGGCTGCGCGGAGTCCCTGCGCGGCCAGGGCGCACGCGTGATCGTCACCGAGATCGACCCGATCTGCGCGCTCCAGGCGGCCATGGACGGCTACCAGGTCACCACGCTCGACGAGATCGTCGACAAGGCCGACATCTTCGTCACGACCACCGGCAACAAGGACATCATCATGGCCGCGGACATGGCCAGGATGAAGCACCAGGCGATCGTGGGCAACATCGGCCACTTCGACAACGAGATCGACATGGCCGGCCTGGCGCGGATCCCGGGC